>JANTHB010000008.1 GCA_024762655.1 Bacteroidales bacterium | reverse complement strand
AATTAGTTTGGATTCATTGTTGGTGATTATTCTTGTGATGCATGCTATTAAAAATACAATTTTATCTTAGGGGTTAAGACCATCCCCCTGACGAAAGTACCTACGTAGGCGCCTACGTAGGTGCTTTCTGTCGCTGGTGTTACGGAGGTGTCTTTCGGTTCTGTTGACGAAGGGGTACATATTGCCTGTTCCGGTTTGCCGGTTAGTTTGGTTTTACCTTCCTCCGGCCGGGGTGAGTCTTTTCTCCCACCATTCCAGGATTTGTTCATCCGTGGGATTTTCACCCAGCCCCCGGCGTTTCATAATTTGGGTATATCGTTTGGCGGCCAGTTTTTTTGCGTATTCAATCTCTCTTTCATCTTCGGGGTAGGTGCCTTTATCGTATTTTGCCAGTACGGTGTCCAGCAGAGTACGCAGTTGCTGTAAGGTATCTGCATAGGCGTTGTTCTTGTACAGATTATGAATTTCAAAAGGATCCCGGATCAGGTCATATAACTCTTCGGGAGGTTTTCTGTCAGCCATAAACTGCTCCTGCGCCGGTGTCAGTTTCCCTTTCCGGTGCAATACCTGCATCAGGGTAAGCACGGGATAAGCTTGTTTTTTATAGGTATTGAACTGGGTGTATGGCCTTTCCGGATAAAAGTTACGTATATATTTAAAATTATTTGTACGTACAGCCCGTATCCGGTCCACGGTTTCATCCCGGCGATCACGCATGCAATATACATAAGTCCTTTCCGGGACGTTGGGGTCCAGAAAATCAATCCCCTGCATATATTCAGGTATCGGGATGCCTGCCAGGGCAAGGCTTGCCGGAGCGAGATCCACATTACTTACAAGTTTATTCTCAACCGTTCCTTCCATTTTTCCATCCGGATAACGGATAATCAGCGGGGTATGAATACCGGGGTCATACAAAAATTGTTTGGCACGTAGCATAGGCCGTCCCTGGTCGCCAAAGAAAAATACTACTGTGGATTTGGCCAGCCCCTCCTTCTCCAGTCTTTGTAGAATATTTTCTACGGTCCGGTCCAGGATCTGAATGGTTTCAAGGTATAAAGCCCAGTCTTGCCTTGTAATCCGGTGGTCCGGATAATAGGGAGGGATTGTTACTTTCTCCGGATCAATGGGACGAATGGTGTCATGAGAGAAGGCCCGGTGAGGGTAGTGGATCTGAATCTGAGCAAAGAAAGGCTGCCCGGGTTTACGCTGGCTCCAGTCGGTGCCGTCATAGAGGTTGTCGGCTTTGAAATTGTAGTCTTGTTTCCCGGGCCTGTTTTTATCCCGGAAATCTCCGTTACAGGTGAAATATCCCGCTTTGCGGAATAACCAGGTAATGGGTACCACCCCGTCCGGTAAGGGTTTTTTAAAGTGGGTGCGATGATTCTGGCAATGAATACTGGTAGGGTACATCCCGGTGATCATCGTAGAACGGCTGGGGGAACATACGGCAGTTACGGTGTAGAAATAACCGTATTTTACACCCTGCGCCGCCAGATGGTCCAGGTTGGGGGTATAGACCACCTCGTTTCCATAGCACCCCAGGTCGGTGCCCAGATCATCCGCCACAATCCATAGTATATTCAGACGTTCAGGTTTATCTTTTGCATCTTTTGCTTTTTTCCCGCCTGAACAGGCACCGAGAAACCCAAGTCCCAACAGGCCGGCGATCAGCATATATTTCCCAATTGTTTTCATATCGGATAAGTTTGGCATTTTCTTTCAGGTATACAAATAAAGAAATTTTTTTGACCTATTATCCCGGGTTGCGCAATAGATATTTCGAAAAAATCTACTAATGCGCACCCGCCTGCGGTAGGGTACCGGGTAAATTTGGGATTATTTTCCCTTTGAGAAGATTTATGCAGACGGGAGCAAACCCTAAGTAGTGAAAACCGGATTGTAACAGATGGATGCTTTTAATTTCTTTCCTGACGCTATGGATTGCCTTTCAGCTTTTGGATCTCTTTATGGTGGCTGATGGTCATCTTTTCGATCCGTTCCCGGGTGCTTTTGCGGTAGCTTTCAAACTCTTCCTTCAGTTCATCCAGTTCTTTTTTGGTGTGAAGGGTTACGGTATGCGAACGTTTATACATCAGAAAAAGAATGACCAGCAGGGCCGCCAGGCCTGCAATGATGCCCCATAAAAGAACATTGTAGGCCGCTTTGTTCATCCTGATGCCGAAAAGACTTAAGCTGTTTTTTGTGCGGGTGACCTCTTCCAGATCCTGTTTTGTTTTGGCAAGATTCCCTTTCAGTACGGTGATTTGCCGATCCATATCATAGATTTTTTTATTCAATTCATCAATGATTTGCCTGGCCTGCTTCAACGAATCCAGGGAATTTCTCTTGATTTTCTGAAAGTAATCTTCCCGGATGGCACGGAAGTTATCATATATTTTGGTTCTTTTCTGGACATACTCCAGTTGGCTTTTCAGGGTGGCCGTATCCATTACCTGCGACATCCTTGTCTGGGCCGAAACGGTAAACCTGCTTCCCGCCAAAAGCAACAGTAAAACAATGATTATGGTGAAACGGTGGAGTATCTTTTTCATAACAATATGCTTTTTGGGTTATGTTCAGGAATAATAACGGGCAAAATTAAAAATAATTACCGAATATATCGGTTAATTGTCCTTGTAATTGACAGCGCTGATCTGAAATTGTTGCGGGAACAATATTCCATACAGATTTAGGTTACTATCTTTGTCCGGCTCAATAATATAAAAAAGAAGAGTCCCCTGCATGGCAGCAAGAAACATATACAAAAAGAAAAACAGGCATACCCGTACATGGAAGGGGCCGGCAGTCAAAGCGTTGTTTACCTTGCTGGGGTCCGCATTCCTTCTGTTTGTTTTTTTTATTTTTCTGGTCTGGGCCGGTTTTTTCGGAGCCCTGCCGTCGGTCGAGTCGTTGGAGCATATACGTCAGAATACGGCTTCGGAAGTATATTCTCTGGATGGGAAACTGATGGGACGCTATTTTATTGAAAACCGGCTGACCATCGGAAATAAGAATATCTCTCCCCACGTCCTCCACGCCCTGGTGGCTACTGAAGATTCCCGTTTTTTTGAACATCACGGCATTGACTATATCAGCCTGGGAAGGGTGTTGGTACGAACGATATTGCTGGGCGAGCGTTCACAGGGCGGTGGAAGTACCATTAGCGAACAACTGGCCCGGAATATCTACCCGCGAAAGGGCCATTCCTGGGGCTCCCTGCTGGTGAACAAGACGAAGGAAGCTTTCATCGCTGCCCGGCTGGAAAAAGTATATGATAAAGAGCAGATTCTTACGTTGTATTTGAACACGGTGCCCTTCGGAGAGGATATCTATGGAATAGAAACCGCTTCGCAGCGTTTTTTCAGTAAACCTGCCGGAGCCCTGAACCCTGCCGAAGCAGCTACCCTGGTCGGTATGTTGGCAGCCAACACTGCTTATAATCCCCGTCTGCATCCTGAAAGAAACAAAAAACGCCGGAATGTTGTGTTACGCCGTATGGAAGAACATGGGTTTCTTTCAGCGGAAGAGATGAGAAAATGGCAGAAATCACCCTTGGTTTTACATTACAGGAGAATAGACCGGAATGCCGGGATCGCTCCGTATTTCAGGGATATGGCGAGACTGGAAGCGGAAAAGATCCTGAAAGAAAAATATGGAGATACGGTGAATATCCTTACCGGCGGGCTGAAGATCTATACCACCATTCATTCGGTGCTGCAGAGATCTGCCGAACAGGCTGTCCGGAGTCATATGAAAGTGTTACAAAAAGAGTTTGACCGGCACTGGCAGGGACGAACGCCCTGGCCTGACTCTTCCGGTCTTTTTATGCGTGCCGTCAGGAACAGCTCACGTTATAAATACTGGCTGGAGAAAGGATTAACCGAAAAAGCGATCCTGCAGAAGATGCGTATTCCCGTAACCCTGACAAACGATGAAAACCGGCAAACGAAAACCTATACGCCGCTTGATTCCATAACCCAGAGTCTGATGACCCTGCATGCCGGCTTTATGGCGGAAGATCCGTATTCCGGATTTGTCCTGGCCTGGGTGGGGGGCATTGACCACAGCCGGTATCAGTATAATCATGTTACGGCGAAAAGACAGGCAGGATCCACGTTTAAGCCGTTTGTTTATGCTGCTGCCCTCGAGGAGGGGCTCTCTCCCTGTAAATTCTTCTCCAACGAACGCCGAACATTTCCAGAATTTGACGACTGGTCCCCGGAAAATGCCGAAGGGGAATATGAAGGTTATTATTCTCTGAAGGGAGCGTTGGCTCATTCGGTGAATACCGTGACCGCCGCTGTACTTGCGAAAACCGGTGTGGGAAGGGTTGTGGAGATGGCCGAAAGGCTGGGCATCCGGTCTGAGATCCCGGCGGTGCCTTCCATTGCCCTGGGAACGGTCTCCCTGTCGTTGCGCGAACTGATCAATGCCTATACGCCCTTTGTGAACGGGGGGGAGCAAAAAGAACCTGTTACCATCCTGAAAATTACCGGCAGCCATGGAGAGGTGTTGTATGAATATCAGCCGGAGGATCCCCCAATCCGGGTGTTGGATGATGACATCAGCTGGTTGATGCTGTATATGCTGCGGGAGGTAGTGGATTCGGGAACCGCCCGCTCTCTGCGTAGCGTCTATCATCTGCAGGAAGAGCTGGCCGGGAAAACAGGAACGACACAAAACAATGCCGACGGATGGTTTATAGGTATCACGCCGGGGCTTGTTACCGGATGCTGGGTGGGCGCCGAAAGCCCTCAGGTACATTTCCGGACGACCACGTTGGGACAGGGTGCGCACATGGCACTGCCTGTGTTTGCCCGGTTCGTAAAAAATATGGAACGGGATCCGCAGGCAGGGAAATATGTGCGGGGCAGCTTTCCTATGCTCACTGCCGGGGATATGAAAAAACTGAACTGTCCGGATTATTCTCCGGTCAATCCCGAAGAAAACTTCTTCGAACGGTTGTTCGGCAGAAGACCACTCTCAGACTCTCTGCGCCTGGTAAAACAGAAAGAACGACAGGAACGGCAGAAAATACGTCGTAAGAAAATACGTGAAACCATGCGGCGTATTTTCGGGAAAAAGAAACGATAACGGGAAGACTATCTCCTGAGAACGGGGCCTGTGGTTTTACGCATAAAAATCTCATCATAACCCTCCACCAGATAGTCCCTGATAACCCCAATCTCGCGGTATCCTCTTCTTACATAAAATTGTTTGGCGGCTTCATTAAAAGAAGAAACACACAGAAAAACATTGGGGTGTCCCGCGAAAATCCTTTGTTCAATAAAATCCATGAGCCGGCTGCCTACATGTTTTTTCCGCCATTTGTCGCTGACGGCAATGCTTTTCAGGTATCCGGTACAGGCGCCTTTCATCTGGATGACTGCTACGCCGGCAATCTCTTCCCCGGAAAGAGCAACATACGATTCATACAACGGATCGCGCAGGGTCTCTTCGATTTGTCCGGCTGTTATCTGCAGGGTGATCCACGGATTCGTGCCTGCCATGAGCGCCGCACAGGCTTTTATCTCTGATTCGGTCTCCAGCGACCTAATGATGACCTGCTGATCTTCCATGGTTTGATTTTTATGTATCCAAAGGTAGTTAGGCTTCAGGACGAAAAAAAATGAAATATAGAAAAATATTTTACTTTTGCCTGAAATTTCACAAAACCTGGCAACGCATGAGTCCCATCATCGTATTAGGGGTTATCCTGGCTTACTTCGGCGTATTATTGCTGATTTCGCATTTTACGGCAAAGAACGCAGATACGGAAACCTATTTTACCGGTAACCGGCGTTCTCCCTGGTATGTTGTGGCATTCGGGATGGTAGGAGCTTCCCTTTCGGGGATTACGTTCATCTCCGTACCCGGGGAGGTCGGGAATACATATTTTTACTATTTTCAACTTGTCCTCGGGTATCTGGTAGGATACTTTATTATCGCCATGGTACTGCTACCGCTGTATTACAGGCTGAAGCTGGTTTCCATCTATTCCTACCTGGGGTCCCGCTTTGGACGGGTCTCTCATAAAACGGGAGCTCTTTTTTTTCTGACTTCTCAGTCCCTGGGGGCTTCTCTGCGGTTGTTTGTCGTGGCAGGGGTCCTGCAACTGGCTTTTTTCGATTATTATCATATCCCTTTTGTCATCACGGTCATGCTTACCATAATGATGATCTGGGCCTATACCAACAAAGCCGGGATCAAGACCATCGTATGGACCGATACGTTCCAGACCCTGATGATGCTTTCTTCGGTGGTAGTCAGCATCATAATTATCACCAAAGGCCTGCATCTTTCTTTTGGGGAGACGGTAAAGACCATTGTACACAGCAAGTATTCACATATCTTTAACTGGGATTGGAACTATGAAAAGAACTTTTACAAGCAGTTTATCACCGGAGCAGTGGTAGCGGTGGCTATGAACGGACTGGATCAGAATGAGATGCAAAAGAGCCTGACCTGTCGCAATCTGAAAGAAGCCCAAAAAAATATCTATCTCTACACAATCATCCTTGTTGTTACGAACCTGATCTTTCTGTCGCTGGGTGTTTTGTTGTTTGTCTTTGCCAACAAGTCGGGGATCATGCTGCCCACGGATGCGGCAGGGCATTATACCGATACCGACAAAGTCTTTCCCACCCTGGCCCTCCACTATTTTTCCACCGGTGCAGGGATTATCTTTTTACTGGGGATTGCCTCGGCAGCCTTTTCTTCGGCCGATTCTGCGCTGACAGCCCTTACCACTTCCTTTTATACGGATTTTCTCCATACGGAAGGGAAAACGGACGCGCAGAAGAAAAGAATCAGGAACATGGTAAATATCTCTTTCTCCGTTTTGTTGATTACGATCATTATGGTCTTCCGGGCGGTGAATAACGACAGTGTTATAAATACCGTTTTTGCCATTGCCGGTTATACATACGGTCCCCTGCTCGGGCTTTACAGTTTCGGTCTGATAACAAAAAATCAGGTCCGGGACAAATGGGTCCCGTTGGTGGTTGTTTTATCCCCGCTTCTGTCGTGGTTGCTGAATGTTGTTTTCATCCGCTACACGGGATTTCATTTCGGATATACGATCCTGCTGTTGAATGGAATGATCACGTACCTCGGGCTTTGGATTATCAGAAAAAATAATGAAAACGGATAATTTATTATATTTTTGTATTGGGGATAAGATACCGGAAGGCATTGTCAGATAAATATTTTGGGCCTGTAGTGCACAAATGGCCGGTGCTGAAGTTTGTAAATGTTTAAATTGTAACGTCATGATCCGGGTTTTAAGGTTCATTCTTTTGATTTTACCACTGGTCTCCTGTCAGCGGGATACGCTCAGAATTGTTGACAAACCGATTGATTTTTCCGAAAAAAGAGTCCGGTTGACGCTGGACTATATCCATCAGCATTACGGGCTGGATCCGGAAGATATTTCCATTACTCCGAAGATCATTGTTTTACACTGGATAGAGACCAATGATTTTGAAGAGGCATTTAATATCCTGAAGCCGGAGACCATTCAATACGGAGGCATCGTTGCCGATGCGGGCAACCTGAATGTTTCCGCTCATTTTCTGGTGGATCGTGACGGGACGGTTTACCGGCTTATGAAAGAGACCTGGATGGCCAGGCATGTGATCGGGTTGAACTATTGCAGTATAGGGGTGGAGAATGTCGGCGGTGCCGGCGGGGTGGACAATATGACCCCCCGGCAAATCGAAGCCAACGCAAATCTGGTTCGATATCTGGTAAAGAAATATCCTTCCATAAAATATCTCATCGGGCACTATGAATACACCCGTATGGAGCATACTCCTTTCTGGATGGAAAAAGACAGCACATACCGTACGGTGAAAACCGACCCGAGCGAGGCTTTTATGCAGGCGGTCAGGGAACGGGTATCCGACCTGCACCTGCTCCATCCCTGAGATAACAGCACTGACTCACCTCTCACTTATCTTCCCCCTTCGGCAACGTGCTGATAATTTCTTTCAGGAAGGTATTGAAGTTGAAGTTCTTCATGGACCAGCCCAGTCTTACCACCACCAGGTTTCTGGAGGGGATGACAAAGACACGCTGGCCCTGGAATCCGTCACAGAAGTAGGTGTCTGCCGGCACATCCGGGAGTTTTTTATTCCGGTTCAGCCACCATTGGGCGCCATACGCCTGGTTTGAATGGGGCGCCTCACGGAGGGAATAGCTTACCCACTCGGGCGGTAAGACGGTATCGCCGGCAAAAATGCCGCGATGAAGATAGAGGAGTCCGAAACGGGCCCAGTCGCGGGTGGTGGCATAACTGTACGACGAGCCAACAAAGGTTCCCGAAGCATCGGCCTCGAGGGTCGTATGAAGCATGCCGGTACGGTAAAACAACCTTTCATACGGATAGGTTAAGTATGCGCGGTCGTTTCCAAAGGTGTTACGGACAATCCCCGAAAGGATGTTGGTGGTCCCGGAAGAGTAGTACCAGACAGAGTCGGGAGGATAAGCTGCCGGCCTGTTGACAGCATAATGGTACATGTCCCCGTACACATACAGCATTTTAGTGGCGTCGGAAATATCAAAATAGTTTTCATCCCATTCTAGTCCGCTGGTCATGTGAAGCAGGCTGCTGAGAGGGATCTTTGAGCGGTCGTCGTTTTTCCATTCCGGTACCGGCGCCGGTTCATGGATGTTGAGTTGATGGTCGGCTACCCGCATACCCACCAGGGCGCTTATTATACTTTTGGTCATGGACCATCCCAACAGGGGGGTGTTTTTGCCAATGCCGGGAGCATACGCTTCCCCAGCGAGCATATTATTATATACAACCGCTACTGCCAGAGTTTTTTTTACTTGCTCCGAACCGGGGGTATCGATGGCTGCGTGCAGCACGCGGTTCAGGGCTGCATAGTCGACCCCTGCCGGCAGGGAATCCGGAAGTACCGAGCCCAGGGGCCAGGCAACGGTATCGGGATCGAAAGGACGGGACGGGAGGAATATGGCCTGGGCTTTTACCTTTTCTTCGGGGATATCGGCCAACAGGGTACAGCCCAGCCCCCTGCGGTATACCGCCTTGCGCTTGGCCAGACCGAAGACCGTGGCCGTGACAGAGCTGTCTTCCGGATGTATGGTAGTCCGGGCCAGGCTGATAGGGAAAAAACTTAACTCCCGGGAGGCAACGGATTCCTGGCTGCGATGCCCCACAAAAACTCCCGAGCACATGCCTTTGGCTGCAAAACCGGTGATGATCGGAAGACGAGGCCAGGCATAGATGACTATGAATAAGAACAAACCCAGTAAAAACAGGGATAAGATCCGGCGGGTTATTTTAACGCGTTTCATGAATTTAATTTTTAGAAGGTTCCGGTTTTCTATTAAATATATAAAAAGTATAGTTATAAGGATTTCTGTCGTCAGCCGGATGAAATTCTTCGGATACCACCTGCCATTGCCGGGGGTCGGGTTCCGGGAAGAAAGTGTCTCCTTCCACATAAGCATCTATGAGGGTGAGATAAATCCGGTCGGTCAGATCCAGGGTGGCGGCATACAAGGCCCCTCCGCCAACGATAAAGGCTTCCTTTTCTTCCTGTTTTCGTGCGTAATCCAGCGCTTCCTGTACGGAATGAACGACAATGCATCCGGGAGCATGGTAGTCCCTGTTGCGGGTGACGACGATGTTGACCCTGCCGGGCAGGGCTTTTCCGTTGGCCTCATAGTTACGACGCCCCATAATAATATGGTGCCCTTTGGTGATACGGAAGAAATAAGCAAGATCATCGGGCATGTGCCAGGGGAGTGTGTTATCCCGGCCGATAACCCGGTTGCGTGACATGGCGGCAATCTGGGAGATGATCATACAACCCTCTTTTTCGTAAAGATAATGATTTCTCTTTTACTCACGGATGCTGTTCTTGCTTACGTCGGCACCTTTCAGGATAAAACGGTCGTAGAGGAATAAAAATACAGCGGCAGAGATGCCTATCCCGGTGTAAAGGATCCATATCCGGGAAGGATGGTAACGGATCCAGAGATAATGGGTCACTTCATGCGGAGACATGTTCATTTTCTCTGCAGCCATTGTAAAGTAATCATTCTTCGTGAAAGTGTCCGACAATGCGGGAATATGCAATCCTTTATCAGCTACAGCCCTGGTCAGCAGCGTGAATTTCTCGCTGATATTGGCATACAGTTTTCCCGAGAGGATCCCCGCCAGGAAATGAGCGGCACCGATAGGCAGGAAAGAAGTGCCCATGTACAGTGCTTTCTTATCCAACGGAGCAATGCGTCCTATGTATTCGGTGTACTTGGGGGAGGAGGCCATTTCTCCGATGGCAAAGACCAGGATTCCGAGGATCACGATCCAGGCGTTCTGGCTGGCAAACATGAAGAATAAACCGCCGGCCAGGATAAGCATGCCTCCCATCATAGCGTGCAGGGGCTTGAATTTCATGGTGACGGAGGAGATGAAAAGCTGCAGGACAATGATAAAGAAAGCATCCAGGCTGGTGAGTCCTACGGCAGTGATCTTTCCGGGTGCGAGCCCCACCGAGGCCCCCAGTTTGTTCAGGTCTACCCAGTCGTTGACAAATACCGGGAAAGAATAATAAAGCTGATTGAAAGCTGTCCAGAAAAGGGTCATGATCACAAGAAAAAGCACATACTTCCAGTCGGCCAGGGTAAAGACAATGTTTCGGAAAGCTTCCAGGATTTTGGCCCCCAAGGTGCCGGCATCGTCGCCCTCATCCCGGGCCGGCTCGTGAAAGAAAAAGAATACGATGATAAAGTTCAGGGCGATGACGGCAATGGAGATGTAAAACACATAGTTCCAATTGAGTTCATAGACCAGGCCGGCAATAAACGGCCCGATAAACCCACCGATATTCACCATCATATAAAAAATGCCAAAACCGATGGAAGATGTTTCATCATTGGTGGTTTTGGCTACCATGGCCGAGACAATAGGCTTGAAAAAAGCGCCTGCCGTAGCCAGGAAGATATAGGCAAAAAAGACCCAGCCGTATGCGTCGAAGGTGCCTACCATGTAATAGCCGATCACATACATGGAGAAAGAAAGAATGAGCACTTTTTTATAACCGATCTTGTCGGCAATGGCACCGGTGATTAAGGGCAGAAAATAAAGCAGCATGGATCCCGTACCTATAATAATCCCCTTTTCTCCTTGGGTAAAACCCAGGGCCCCGGTATCTTTCGACAAAGTGAGATAAAGGGCCAGTGCATTGTAAACGCCGTACCATGCCCAACGCTCAAACAATTCCATCATATTGGAGGCCCAGAAAACCCGCGGTAACTTTTTGATGACTTTCCCGATCGGTGACATAAAAAAATATTTATGGTTTATAAAAAGGAAGCGTAAATATAGGAAAATATGAAATGACGGGAGGTTTTTTTCCTGCAGATTGCGCAGAGACCTGGTGAACGGTTCATCAGGATCCCTCTTCCAGAAAGAAATAGGCAGCTTTCTCTTCCACGTCATCATACGTGATGATCTCCCGGTCTCCGTATTGCCGGTAGAATGAGAGCATGGCGAAATCGCCGGCGCACATGGTGGCATGGGCAAAAAGGGTGAGATAGAAACTCCAGGAGAGAAAACCGGGTACCAGCCAGGCAGCAATCCACAGGCCGGCACTGATCAGCGCAAAAGGAGCCAGGGCCAGCCGTGTGAAATCCTTGCGCCTGACAGGCGAACGGTGAGCGGTAACATAAAAAAACATTTCTTTGAGGCTGGCACCCACGGTGATGTTCTTTACTCCGGCCAGCAGGAAAAACAAGGCATGTATCCCTTCATGCACCGGTATCAGAAGAACCGGAAACGCTATGAGTCCATAGAAGCCGTAGAGAACGGTTTTCCGGATCCCCGGATGTACGGAAAAAAAATCCACGGTGGGGTGTATAGCCAGCAACAGGAAAAACAAAGAGAAAAGCCAGAAAAAAAAAGTTACCTGGTTCTTCTGTGACAGATAACGCAACACAAAGCCGGGGATGTCGTGATAGGAAAGTTTCAGAATCAACCGGTAGCGGCTTTTGTCTTCCAGTTGTTCCGGTGTTATTTTTGTTGCCATGCAACAAAATTAGTAATTTTATGTATCGTTATTAAGAAGGTTTGACAATAGAGGTTGGTATGTTTTTTGATTTAAAAAACGAGAGGTTGTGTTTTTGGATAAAAGGAGCAGGAATATGCGTTTGAAGGGATGGTTGCTGGTTTTGACGGGGTGGTTTTGTATGTTGACCCTCCCGGCTCAGACGATAGACAGAAGGGATACGGTACATATTCCTTCCGCACTTCCCACCACTACTATTGGTACCGACACCCTGCCCCTGGTGGAAATGGAGGAGGTGAGGGTGATCCCTCTGCCTAAGTTCAGAAACAGAAGACAAGCCCGCAGGTTCGGTCGTTATGTACGGAATGTGAAGAAAGTATATCCCTATGCCAGATTAACGGCCCGTTTGCTGAATGAGATGGAACAACATATGGATTCACTGAATACCGAAAGAGAAAAGAAAGCCTACATCAAACAGGTTGAGAAGTCCCTGAAAGACCAGTATTCAGATGTAATATGGAACATGACTTTCAGCCAGGGCAAGATCCTGATCAAACTGATAGACCGCGAGACGGGCATGACCTCCTATGAAATCATAGATAGAATGAAGGGAGCTTTCAATGCCGGTTTCTGGCAGACCGTAGCACGTCTCTTCGGGTCCAACCTGAAGACGAAATTCGATCCCGAGGGGGAAGATCGCATCCTCAACCAGGTGGTGATGATGATCGAATACGGGATGATCTAGCAGGATGACTGGGCACCCCGGGTTGTCTCCGCCTGATAAAACCGCTTCTTGATCTCTTATCCCTTCCTGCTACATCATTTCCAGCATGGTCTTCACCGTAACATCGGCATCGTTGGCGATATCTGCGATGGTGGCATCAAGCATGTAACAGGGGGAGGTGACCACTTTATATTTTTTATCCACCGTCACCTCGCCGTGATGGGTCTCCACATGATGGGCGCCCATAGCTTCTATGGCTTCGGCGGTGGCTTTGTCCTTTCCGATGGTTACCTCCACATCCCGCAGCACACAAGCGACGATCGCCGGCGAAATGCACAGAGCCCCCACGGGTTTGCCTGCCTGCACCATCGCTTTGATGGCTCCCGCCACCTCTTCATGGACCGTACATCCGGCCCCCTTGAAAGCAAAATCGCTCAGGTTTTTGGCGGCGCCATATCCTCCCGGCATGAGCAGCGCATCAACCTCCCGGGCATTGAATTCACTTAACGGACGTATTTTCCCCCGCGCAATACGTGCCGCCTCAACCAAAACATTACGTGTTTCGTTCATCTCCTCTCCCGTCAGGTGGTTGATCACATGATGCTGGGGAATATCCGGTGCGAAAATCTTATAAACACCCCCGTTTTTTACAACGGCATACAGGGCCATTGTGGCTTCATGGATCTCGGAACCGTCCATGACCCCACATCCGGCTAAAATTACTGCAAATTTTTTCTTATCTTCCATGGCTGAATCGTTTATGTTTTGGATTCATAAAGTTAGTAAATTTTCGTTCTTCTTTTTATGATCAAACGTATATTTTTAGCCATACCGGTGAGCCGGAATGACGGATTGACCCGTCACTATAAAAACCTGCGGGATCTGTTGCAGGGAGAAAAGATCAAATGGGTAACCCCTGAAAATTTGCATCTTACGCTTCATTTCTTTGGAGATACCGGAGAGGAAGAAATCAGCCGTCTGCACCGCCTGCTTTCCGCCCGTATGAAAGATCTCCCGGGCTTCGACCTGGTTTTCCGGGGCGCGGGTGTTTTTCCCGGATTACACAACCCCCGGGTGTTATGGTTTGGGGTTACTCCCTCGGAGGCACTGAACGACCTGGCCGGGGCTGTGGAGGAAGTACTGATAAAAGGGAATTTTGAGTTACCCGGCAAACCTTTCTCTCCCCATCTGACCCTCGGTCGTATCAGGAAGTTCGAAGACCGGCAGCGCCTTGCGCAAGTTCTCGGGGAATACCGGGAACAGAAGATCGCACGCCTGACCGTACGGGAGCTGCATCTCTATGAGAGCCTCCTGAAACCGGAAGGACCGGAGTATCATGTGGTGCACAGGTATGTATTGAAATAAACAGAAAGAGATTCGTCTGCCCCGCCCGCCGGACCGCAAACCTCTTACGTCTCTTTACTTTCCTTTTCCTTTCAGGACGGTGATCAGGGTATGTGACAGGATTTTCATATCCACATACAGGGACATGTTCTCGATATAGATAAGGTCGTATTGCATGCGTTCTATCATTTGATCTATGTTTTCAGCATAGCCGTATTTCACCTGTCCCCACGAGGTGATCCCGGGCTTTACTTTTTGCAGGTGGATATAATGAGGTACTTTATCCAGGATCTGATCCACAAAATGTTTCCTTTCGGGACGGGGACCTACCAGCGACATTTCTCCTTTCAGGACATTGATAAAATTGGGGATTTCGTCCATCCGGGTACGCCGCAAAAAGCGTCCCACAGGAGTAATTCTCGGGTCGTTTCTGGAAGAGAGGGCAGGTCCTTCTTTTTCCGCATCCTTATACATCGTCCTGAATTTGTAAATCATAAAAGGTTTACCGTGACGGCCCACCCTTTCCTGTTTGAAAAATACCGGTCCGCCGGAAGTGAGTTTTATAACCGGAGCGAGGATCAGAAAAGCAGGAACGGACAGGAACAGCAGGATCAGAGCCCCTATGTAATCTATGAGGGTCTTAAGGACAACCTGCCAGGCCGGCATCAGCTCGTGGGTGATCTCAATAAGGGGAGTGCCCAGAAAGGAAGACATCCGGACCCTGCCGGCCAGGATGTCATACAGCTCGGGAATAGCCTGGAGATGTGCCTGTGCGTTGAAAAGCTGGTTAAGGATCGTTCCGATTTCTTTTTTCTCATGTTCTTCAATGGCCAGGATAATCTCCTGTACCTCCTTCCCGTCCGAAAGGATCCTCCGTGCTTTTTTCAGAGAGCCCAGGTAGGGAAGATGATCCTCGAGGGGGCCTTTTTCTGCCTGTTTCAAAGAAACAAAACCAACAAACCGGTATCCTGCCTTGCCATTGGCCTCTTTGAGTCTCTTATAGATATTCAGGGCTTTCTGATTATTGCCGATGATTACCGTGTTAAAACCGAGCTTCCCTCTATGAATCCGGAAATTGGTGACGGAGGTGATAATAAGCCGTGGCAGATACGTGAAGAGGAACTGCAGGGAAAACAATACCGCCACAGAATGATAATAATTCTTATACGTGGCAATGACATCATTCAGGATAATCAGGAAAAAAAGAACGACCACCCCTATCAGGCTTACCACAAAAGTTTGAGCCAGTTCCTGAAGTCTGGATTTCCGGTATATGTTCCGGTAATATCCGGAAAGATAATGCAACAGCAGCCAGCCGAAAGGAATAAATGCCAGCCCCAGAATAAAGTTCTTATCTGCCTGAAAAGGAACGGAATATCCGAATTTTACCGACTCAATGTATACCTTCCGGTACATAAAAAACAAGACCCACGTGGCCACGGAGGCAAGGTAGTCCGATAGTAGGTATTTCAGTACCTGTTTTTTCGGGTTCATAAGAAGGGAACATGATACGTATGGATTTTTAACGTAAAAACGAAAAGAATGTTTTTGAAAGCGGAAATTATTGTAGATTTTTTACGGCTCTCTGCGGGGCAAAGGAATGATGGCGCATTTTATCCTGTATAAATTGCATGATGCGGGTGGCGGCAAGCCGGTCTTCCATAAAAATATTGTTTTCTTTCTCTCCCGGAAGAAAAAATTGCCAACTCAGGGAAAGGGCGGGATTCTCTTCGGGCACCCTGGTGGAACGGGTCGCAGATAATCCTCCGGGTTTTACCAGCAGGTGACGGACGCTTCCGTTGATAAAATTACAATGGATCAGAAAGCCGGTTTGTGTGATCCGGCAGGAATGTTCACGGACCTCCGACAGCCCTTCATACTTAAACAGGGCCATCGCACTGTTGTCGAAGTCGAGGCGCACATAAACCATATCCGTCCGGACCAGACTGGCAGAATACATGTTGACCACCGGTTTTTTCGGGAAAGCTCTGAAAATACGGAGCATAGACTCAAGAGAAAAAGACATATCCTGCAGAATATTCTCCGGAGAGAATTGTGAAAGTGGGACACGATAAGTGGTTTCTGCATAAAGAGGGTCGGAAATGACCGGGGGTATTTTTCCCTGGATGAACCTTATCCAGACGGGATTGTAGCAAACCGCAGGCACCTCCGCTTCTCCTGAGAGGCAGACGATCTCATCCATATCATCCAACGTCAGATGCCCGGTATTTACAAAAAACAAAGGCTTTGACTGACGCAGGGCCTGCCTGATAAAAGGCATGTCCTCTGAAGACGGATGGGTGAAGATCAGTTTTTCCGAACGGGAAACCAGATCATCGGGATCGGTGAAAGAAAAAAAACTATCCGGTTGTTCTGCGTAATCAGGCCGCATGCCGTGCGTGAAAAACAACAGCTCCGCACGCTTCGTTTTCTGCCGGATTTCCCGCGCCAGATCAATTGTTTCTCCGGATAAGCCGAAAACCCCGATTTTTATCATATTTTTGCAGAAGTTTTTGCAAACTTATCATTTTTACCGGGAAGGTTTTCTGGTTCTAAGGGTAAGTTATGAACGGGGATCTGTTGATAAGTGAATGGAAGATAGTCAGATAAAAGCCGGAAAGATTGGAATGCTCAGTGCGTATTGATACATACCATATAAGAAAGTAACCGGAAAATTATGAAACAAGAAGACCTGGAAGATAACTACCGGCATAAGGGATTAAGGAAAAAACTGGTGGAGGAGCTCCGCGGGAAAGGGATCACGTCGGAAGTGGTGCTGGACGCTATAAATAAGGTGCCGCGGCATTTGTTCATGGATACGGGGTTTTTGAATTATGCCTACAAAGACCAGGCGTTCCCGATAGGTGCCGGTCAGACGATCTCACAGCCTTATACGGTGGCTTTTCAAACGGAATTGCTGGATATCCGAAAGGGGGATAAAGTGCTGGAGATAGGTACGGGTTCGGGGTATCAGACGGCCGTTTTGCTGGAGCTGGGAGCCCGCGTGTTTACCATAGAACGGCAGAAAGAACTGTTTCTCAACTCGCAGGCACTGCTCACACGCCTGGGATACCACCCGAGGTTTTTTTACGGCGACGGCTATAAAGGACTGCCTGCATTTGCTCCTTTTGATAAGATCCTGATTACGGCAGCTGCCCCCGAGATCCCCGATACCCTGATCCGGCAACTTAAGAACAAAGGAATGCTCGTGGCACCGGTAGGCGGAGAGACCCAGGAAATGACCCGCATGATAAAACATAACCGCGATGATGTGGAGGTAACCAAACACGGGTACTTCGTCTTTGTACCCATGATAAAAGGAACCAACGGCCGTAACAAAACAACCGAAAAATGATCATACCCCTGAACGTGCCGGGACGATCAGATAAAAATCAAAGAAAAAAACATGAGACATAAACCGGGAATAAAAAAATTTGTTTTCAACCCTTTTCAGGAAAACACCTATGTGTTGTATGAACCCGAAGGTGCCTGCGTGATTATTGATCCGGGAAACAACGCTCCGGAAGAAGAGGAGGATATCCTTTCCTTCATCAGGGATCAGCATCTGCAACCGGCGCATGTTTTGCTGACACATGGCCATCTGGACCACGTTTGCGGGGTCCCTTTCTTTTTTGAAAAATTCGGACTCAAACCCAGGATTCATCCCGACGACCTCTCTTTATACCGTACCGTAAAGATGCAGGGGGAGATGTTTTCTTTCCCGGTGGCAGAGATGCCTGAAGCGGAAAACCTGGAAATGAAACCCCTGACCTTTGGAGACATAACCCTGGAAGTGATCCCCATGCCGGGGCATACGCCCGGCGGAACAGCCTATTATGAGCGGGCAAACGGTCTTCTCTTTTCCGGAGATGTCCTGTTCAGGGGGAGTATCGGACGCACCGATCTGATGGGAGGAGATTATAACCTGCTTAAGAACAGTATAAAAACAGAGATTCTGGAAAAAATGGATGAGGAGGTCAGGGTGTTCCCGGGTCATGGCCCGGAGACTACCGTTGGCTATGAAGCACTCAGCAACCCGTTTCTGGATTTTTAAAAAGGGCGAAACCTGTAATTCCGGGTTGAAAATTTGTTTCTCACATGATTTTTGTGGTTTGTTTTACTCATCCCTTTTTCTATTTTTAGCCGGAATATTTTACGAACGTTAAACATGTTTTCATGACACCTTATACTTTTGCCGACCGACATATCGGTCCACGTGATAACGATATCCGGCAGATGCTGGAAGTTGTCGGGGAGAGATCCCTGGACTCGCTGATTGAAAAGGTAATCCCCCGGGATATACTCCTGGATAAAGATTTTGATATTCCGGCCCTGTCGGAAGACGAATACCTGAAATATCTCAAGAAAATTGCGTCGGAAAACAAGCTTTTCCGCTCCTATATCGGTATGGGATATTACAATACGGTCTTTCCGGCTGTGATCCAGCGAAATATCCTGGAGAATCCTTCCTGGTACACCTCTTACACTCCTTATCAGGCTGAGATTTCACAGGGCCGGCTGGAAGCCCTGTTGAATTTTCAGACGGTGCTTATCGATCTAACCGCTTTGCCTCTGGCTAACTCTTCGTTACTGGATGAAGGTACTGCTGCGGCCGAGGCTATGCTTATGCTTTATAATGCCCGTCCGCGGGAACAGGTGAAAGCCCATGTTAATCGTTTCTTTGTGGATAACAATATCTTTCCGCAAACATGGAGTATCCTCAAGACCCGTGCTGATGCCAGGAAAATCGAACTGGTGAAGGGGTCGTGGGAGAACATGATACCGGGAGAGGATTTTTTTGGGGCACTGGTGCAATATCCCAATGCCGGAGGACAGGTGTGCGATTACGAAGCCTGGGCGGGTAAACTCCATGAAAACAAGGTGCCGGTGGTTGCCGTGGCAGATATACTGAGCCTGGCGTTGCTGCGTCCTCCGGGAGAGTGGGGCGCCGACGTAGCAGTGGGGTCGGTGCAGCGCCTCGGACTGCCGGTAAGTTACGGCGGACCGCATGCAGGATATATGGCTGCCAAAGAAGAGTATAAACGCCATATGCCCGGCCGGATCATCGGGGTGAGCCGGGATACACACGGAAAACCGGCATTGCGCATGGCCTTGCAGACAAGGGAACAACATATTAAAAGAGAAAGAGCGACTTCCAACATATGTACGGCACAGGCCCTGCTGGCTACCATGGCCGGGATGTATGCCGTGTATCATGGACCGGAAGGTCTGAGAAAAATTGCCGGGAGTATCCATGCCATGACCGGAACATTGAATAAAAGCCTGATAACCCTCGGCTATGACCAGGTAAATGAGAACTTTTTTGATACCCTGAAGATAAAGATCCCTGATGAGCAACATAAAGAGAAAATACGGAAACTGGCCCTGCAAAAAGAAATCAATCTGAATTTTTTCGAGCCCGGGTATGTGGGGATTAGCCTGGATGAAACCGTACACCAGGGGGACGTACAGGATCTGATGGACCTCTTTGCCGAAGCTGCCGGAAAGAAAACCTTTCCGGGAACCCTGCAGACGGACAAAATATATCTGGACCGGAAATTCGTGCGGCAAACGCCTTTCCTGCAGAATGCAGTATTTCATAAATACCGCTCCGAGACAGAGATGATGCGCTATATCAAAAAACTGGAGCGGAAGGATATCTCCCTGACCCATTCGATGATCTCGCTCGGTTCCTGTACCATGAAGCTGAATGCTGCGGTTGAAATGCTGGCCGTTTCCTGGATGGAGTTCGGGACGATTCATCCTTTTGTGCCTGAAGAACAGGCGGCGGGCTATAGGCGGATGATCGGCGACCTGAAAGAAGATCTGTTGAAAGTGACCGGATTTGCCGATATCACTTTTCAACCCAACTCGGGAGCTGCCGGGGAATATACCGGTCTCTCTATCATCCGCCGGTACCTGGAAGATAAAGGCCAAAGTGAAAGAGATGTAGTGCTGATCCCTTCGTCGGCACATGGTACCAACCCGGCCAGCGCGGTCATGGCGGGGATGAAAGTGGTCGTGGTGGATTGCGATGAGCGGGGCAATATCAATGTGGATTCGCTGCGTCGCCTGGCCGAAGAGAACAAAGACCGTCTGGCTGCTTTTATGGTTACGTATCCTTCTACGCACGGTGTTTTTGAAAGCCGGATAAAAGAAATGACGGATATCGTTCATTCGTTCGGCGGACTGGTGTACATGGACGGCGCCAACATGAACGCACAGGTAGGCCTTACCAGCCCGGTGATGATCGGGGCCGACGTATGCCATCTGAACCTGCACAAGACCTTTGCCATTCCCCACGGCGGGGGCGGTCCCGGCGTGGGGCCGGTAGCGGTGGCGGAACACCTGAAAGAATATCTGCCGGAACATCCGCTGGTGCCTGTGGGCGGACCAAAAGGAAAGATCACCGTCGCTGCGGCACCTTACGGCAGTGCCCATATCCTGGTAATCTCACACGCCTATATGCGACTGATGGGAAGCAATGGCCTGAAAAAAGCCTCCGAAGTGGCAATACTCAATGCCAATTACCTTTCCCGGGCCCTGAAAGACCGGTTTAAAACCTTATATACCGGCGAAAACGGCTATGTGGGCCATGAGATGATCCTCGACTGCAGAGAGTTCAAACATGTATCGGGCGTCACCGAAACAGACATCGCCAAAAGACTGATGGATTACGGCTTTCATGCTCCTACGCTTTCTTTTCCGGTGCACGGAACCCTTATGGTTGAGCCTACCGAGAGCGAATCCAAAGCCGAACTGGACCGTTTTGTGGAGACGATGATTAACATCTATGATGAGATCATGGAGGTGCAGGAGGGGAGAACGGATCCTCAGGACAATGTTCTGAAAAATGCCCCCCATACACAGGAAGAAGCCCTGACAGATGAGTGGACGCACCCTTATTCGCGCACAAAGGCGGTCTTCCCGTTGCCCTGGATTTCGGAGAATAAATTCTGGCCGGCAGTCAACCGGGTGGAGGATGCCTGGGGGGACCGGCATCTGATGTGCTCGGTAGAGGGCCTGGAGCATTTCCCGGCCGGAGAAGAAGGCTAGTTAAACAGATCGTCCGTGATCATGCCCATAAGCGTTTCCATACTGACCCCGAAAGCACGGGCCTGGCGTGGGATAATGCTCTCTTTGCTGAGACCGGGGATCGTGTTGATCTCCAGAAAATAAGGAATGTCTCTTTTCAGGATAAAATCAATGCGTGTTATCCCCCTGCATCCCAGCACGGAATAGATGTAAGAAGCGGTCTCCTGAATCAGGGTGATCTTGTCTTCCGGCAAACGGGCGGGCGTGATCTCCTCGGCCAGGCCTTCCGAATATTTAGCCTGATAATCAAAAAACTCATTGTGACTGACGATCTCCGTCGGGGGAAAGATGATATCGCGCACAGAGGTCTTTAATACGCCGCAGGAAACTTCGGTGCCCTCAATAAATTCTTCAATGATTACCTCATCACTTTCCTCAAAGGCTTTCCGGATGGCAGGGCCTACTTCCGAAGGCCTGGACACCTTGGACACACCAAAACTGGAACCGCTGGCATTGGGCTTGACAAACAACGGATATCTCATCTCCCCCAGATCGGGAGGGGTCCACCCTGCAGTCTTACGAACCAGCACGGAAGGGGCGGTGGGGATATTGTACTTCTCCAGAAACAGCTTACAGGCAAATTTGTTGAAGGTCAATGCAGAGGTAAAGCTGTTGCAACCGGCATAGGGGAGCCCGGTCATCTCGAAATAGGCCTGCAATTTTCCGTCCTCGCCCGGACTGCCGTGGATGATGATAAGTGCTCCGTCAAAATGAACGGTGACTCCGTCTGCTTGCAGGGTAAAAGCATTTTTATCCACCGCAACCCTGTCGCCCTGAGGCGATTCCCAGAACCATTCTTCCCGGGTGATCAGGATAAGATACGTTTTGTAATATTTTTTTCTCAGATGACTTATCACCTGCTTGGCACTTTTCAGGGAGATTTCATATTCGGACGAATACCCCCCGGCCAGTATGGCAATATTCCTGGTATTGTTTCCCATGTACTTCGTTCCTTGTTGCCTGTAGCTTGTCTGAATGTTTAATCTTTTTTGGAGTTGGCCTTCCAGTCGCGGATCAAAAACCCGTCCCCATACCTGACAACTTCAAGTTTCTGCCTGGCTTTCCAGCCCAGCTCTTCAATATCATCCATGGGAAGCGTTACCGCATAACTGGCGCCTCCACCCAGCTTTTGTAAGGTGCGAATCTGTTTTTTGGAAAGTTTTCTCCGTGCCATAATGTGAATTTTTTACGTTGTGGAAGAAATAAATATTTAAATACATATTAAAATAAATATTTAAATACATATAAAACAGGATGAAATTAAATATAAAATCTTTAAAAGACAAATAAGAAGTCCAAAAACGAATGCAGATAAGGGGATAAAATCTGCCTGTTTTTCAGTCGTCGTTCATCGTTCGTCCTTCCATATACTTTTTCCATTTCCGGATCACCTGTTCCATGTCATCGGGCAGGGGCGAGTCGAAAGACATGGTTTTGCCGGTGGAAGGGTGGATAAATTCAAGCGACCTGGCGTGCAGGGCCTGCCGCGGCAGGATATTGAAGCAGTTTTTTACGAACTGTTGGTATTTGCTGAAGGTGGTTCCTTTCAGGATGCGGTCGCCTCCGTATTCGGCATCGTTGAACAGGGGGTGCCGGATATACTGAAAATGAACGCGTATCTGGTGGGTACGTCCTGTTTCAAGACGGCACTCCACTTTACTGATGTATCCGAGGTCTTCCAGCACGCGGTAATGGGTGATGGCCGGCTTACCCTGCGATCCGTCGGGGAATACAAACATCCTGGTCCGGTCTCTGGGGTTGCGGCCTATGTGTCCTTCTATGGTTCCTTCCTGCTCAGGAGGAGTGCCCCAGACAAGGGCTATGTATCTTCTTTTTACCGTATGAAGAAAAAACTGTTTGGCCAGTTTATTCATGGCGATCTCATTCTTGGCGATCACCAGGATGCCGGTGGTGTTTTTGTCGATACGATGCACCAGCCAGGGTCTGGTGTCACCCTCACGAAACGCCGGTTCATCTTTCAGGTGCCATGCCAGGGCGTTGACCAGGGTGCCCGTATAGTTCCCGTAACCGGGGTGTACCACCATGCCTGCAGGTTTATTGATGACCATCAGGTCTTTATCTTCATAAAGGACATCCAGGGGAATGTCCTGGGGGATGATCTCGATCACGCGGGGAGGGTGCGGGAGGACGATGGTTATGGTTTCTCCGGGTTTAACCTTGTAGTTAGGTTTTACGGGATGGCCGTCCACCATGATGTTGCCGGCAACCGCGGCATTCTGAATGCGGGTGCGGGAGGTGTTCTCCAGCCTGTTGATCAGGTATTTGTCTATGCGCAACGGTTTCTGCCCCGCATCTACCGTGAAACGGTAGTGTTCATACAGTTCCTGCTGATCATTTTCCTTGTCGGTCATGCCTGGCAGATTAACGGGAGATAACAAAACGGGTGCGATATACGGGCCGGTCGTTCTGACGGACCACCAGGAGGTAGAAGCCGTTGTGAAGCCCGGAGACATTGACCGATCTGGTAAATCCCTTGTGCCGGTAAAGGATCCTTCCGGTCATGTCAAGGAGAAAATACTCGGGGTTTTGTATTTCCCGGTTATTGTATTTGATATACAGATGATCTTTTGCCGGTTGGGGATAGACCGTCCAGTCTTCGTTGTCGGGTGCGTGTGACGGGACAGACGTGAGCAGGGTGTGACCCGTGACCGGCCGCACCATGATAGAGCCGGGGATGGAGGAAGGCAGCCACAGGCCACTGACATAGATCTGGTTCTTGTCCTGGTTGTTGCGGTTCCTGTCAAAACCGACGTTCAGAAAAACGGATGAGTTTTGTTGCCACCCCACATAAAAATCTCCCTCGGGGATCACGACGGCCGAGTCGAAGCCATAGGTGGTGAACCCATTCAGGCTGTCCCGGAAAACAGGAGACTGGCTGCTTTTCTGATAAATGTTTTCTCCGGGCATGGATCCGTCGGCAGCCCAAACCATCAGATTGAACGTTGTGTTGTTGGCTTCTTTCCAGGATTCGTTGAAATAGATCCTGATTGCCTGAAGGGTGTCGGGCTTATAGGCATGAAAACGGATGGCCACCGCAGCACGGTCCATACCGTTGCCGCTCAGCCCGTAACCTGCTTCGGCCGAGCCGTCATCGTAGGCGAAATAGTCCCTGAAAACCTGGTAATACGTGACGGTATCGTTTAGTTTGGGATCGAAATTATCGGTGATAAGATAGCTTCGCACAAGAAAAACAACCGAATCGGGTGCGGGAGAGTTGAAGGTATAGATGAGAGGAGAGGCATAGGTTTCTGTGGTAAGGGGCTCTATGTTTACGGCGCCTCCCGTGTAGGCATGTGATAGCTGACCGGTGAACAGGTCGGTGATCTCAAACTGCCGCGTGACATTACGGACGATGGTGTCGTTATTGCGATAGGTCACCGGCAGGAAACTGCCCATTTCCGTCAGATAGGTCTCCCTGAAATGCCGCCAGGGCATGGCCTCATACGTTTTCAGTACCGACCTCAACGGGGTGGCTATGGCAACATCATGCATGACCGTATCGTCATTGGAACGGTCCCGGTTCAGATATACATAATCAATATTCCACTGGTCGCAGTTGCCGACTCTGCCCGGGTCGCTGGTGTTATCGGAGATACTGGCATAATTGCGAAAGCGGAAACGAAACCCTGCATGCAGAAAAGCCGTGTCTTTCACCGGCAGGATGACCATGCGAAAAGGAGTGATGGTGTCCGGCTCCAGCGAGTCGCCCGGAGCATTCCAAACCGTATGCCATGTCTGCTGAAGCGGGGCGTAGAAATCTACGCATAGAGAGTCGTCCTGATTGGGAAAGTCCCCCAGCCCCTGGGGCTGGAAGTAAAAACTGAAAAAGATATTGCTTGCAGGAGAATAATTCAGGTACAGCGGTTTGCTGGTTAAATGGTCGGCAATGAAAGGAAATGTTTCGGCGTCGGGGTACAGGGATCCTTTATCGTTGATGGCATCCAGTGTGGCAACCCCGATGGTGGGAGGAGAGACCCCCAGCGTCTGGTTTATGAACACATCCCGGTCTGACCAGAGGGCCGGATCAGGATAAACCCTGTACGTGGAAAAATCATCTAAAAAGGGCAGGGACAGGGTGTCGGGCGTCAGGAGACTCTTGGCCGTATGCTTCAGTCCTCCGGTATATGCTTTTCTGACAGTAGGATTAGAGATCAGCGGGACAAGCGTTTCCTGCGCAGAAAGCGGAAGCCCCGGGAGAAGAAACACCAGGATAGACAGAAGCTTATTTTTCATTCGGCACAGGTAGTTCTTCGAGGGTTAAGGTGTCGGGAGCCGGCAATTTGGCAGAATCGAGCGTGAGCCACAGATACACGGAGGATCCCACCGGAACAAACTGGTCTTCCTTGTAGAGCGGACTTTGTTTCCAGACGAATGCGGCCATGGAATCATCTGCGTTATGAACGGTGGAGTCATATACCATGGCTCCTTTGTTCAGGGCGGCACTGATAATCACCTGCTCGGCTCTTGCCATGGTCATCCCGGTGAAATCGGGTAAAGGTGTTTTTTGATTGCTCAGCCCCTTGCCCAGAACCAGGTCGACCGGCACTCCTTTTTCGAGCGAATCGCCTGGCTTCAGTTCCTGCTCCTGATAGGTTTCTTTTAGTACATTGTTGATGGCAATGTCGGGGACATACTTAAGATTGCCCACCTGAAACCCGTTCGATTCCAGGAGCGCCTTGGCCTGACGCAGTGAATAACCTACCACATAAGGCACAGGAACTATTTCCGGTTGTATGGCGTTGATGATGAGAAAGATCTTTCTTCCTTTTTTTACCATGGATCCGGCTTTGGGGTTCTGTTCCACAATGGCTCCCGGCGGGACTTCTTTCGTATATACCGAATCCTGAACAACCAGGACAAAATGTTCTTTTTTGAGCAGGGGCTGACATTCATCCACGGTAAGACCGTAAAAGTCGGGTACTTCTTTTTTCTGGCCGTGACGGGTATAGATTCTTAACCAGACCAGGACGAGAAAGAGAAGGATAAAGGTTGTCAGAAAGGCATAGAAGAGATTTTTAAGAAAAACCTTGCTGATAAGAAATCGTCCCAGACTCATGCCACCAGGTGTGTTAATGGTTAATTACTAGAACGCAAAAGTAAAGATAAAATTATAGGCAGACAAGGGGAAAGACAAAGTTAGAGGGATGAGCGTTGATCAAGGCCGCAGACCATCATGAAGCAAATACCCGTTCGATCAGCCGGGGATTTAGAATTAAGTAAAGATAAGATGAAAAAAAGTGTATAAGGATTGATTCTTTACACCTTGTGTCTCGGTTCGTCGGAAACAGAAAGTTTCTTCCGTCCTTTGATACGGCGGCGCGACAAAACTTTCCGGCCATTGGCAGATGACATGCGTTCCCGGAAACCGTGTTTATTCTTCCTTTTGCGACGAGAGGGCTGAAATGTCCGTTTCATATCTGTAATTTCTTATTTGCCTGACCTATAAAAATTGTCCGCTTGGGTGCGGTTGATTAAACAGGCTGCAAAAGTAATGTTTTTTTTCAATACTCAAAAAAAATGCCGGGATATTTCAGGAGGAAGCAAACAGGATTTTTTTGGTTTCAAAAAAAGGTTCGTTAAAATAGGCAGATACGGGGATTACCGTAATATCTTGCAAGGAGGGAGAGATATGGTATTCAATATTTCCGCCTGTCAGGTAGATCATGCCGCCCCGGTGGCCGGGAGCGGTTTTTTTGAGCAGATGGCGGGACTGCCGGCGGAAAACATCGAACTTACTGACCGCACGTCCTGTAACGAAGGTGTACCGGTCTTTCAGTTCTTCCGCCCTGATCTTCTGACAGGTAACGTTCCTGAGCTGCAGATCGGCGGTGAGCGCTTCCACCACCTTAATCTTTTTCCCGATGCTGTCGATAAGATGAAAATGAGATTCCGGAAAAAGGATGGCCAGAGGCAGACCGGGCAGCCCTCCGCCCGTACCTACATCCACGATATGCTCTCCCGGAAGAAAAGACCGGAATTTTGCAATGGCCAGGGAATAAAGGATATGGTGTTCATACAGGTGGTCTATGTCCTTGCGGGAGATGACATTGATGCGTTCGTTCCAGTAGAAGTATCCTTCGGCGAGTTGCTCCAGAAGGGATATCCGGGTATCGTTTAATTCCGGGAAATAGGTAAGGATCCTGCTCAGACCGTAATGCATGGGTTATGGCTTGGTGTCGCTGTTTTTTCTCAGGATGTTGTATAGAAGCTCTTTGGCACGGAACAACTGGGCTTTTACGGTACCAAGCGGAAGGTTGAGCTCATTGGCGATCTCTTCGTAGGAATATTCCTTGAAATATCTCAATACAATCAGGTCCTTATACCGGGGTTTGAGTTGATCCACCACACTGCGCATAAGCACCGCTTTCTGACTCTTGATCATGTTTTCCTCCGGGTCGGGAGAGCTCTCCTGGATGGTCAGAGGCATTCCGTTTTTGTCGTTATGGTCCTGGTCTATGGATATCAGAGGGGTACGTTGTTTCCGGATAAAATCAATACAATTGTTGGAGGCGATCTTGAAAAGCCAGGTGCTGAAAGCAAAATCCGGGACGTACTGATGCAGATTCTTGAAGGCTTTTCCGAAGGTTTCGATGGTGAGGTCTTCCGCATCGGTAGGGTTGTTCACCATCTTAAGCAACATGTAATATATTGCATCGCGATATCTGTTCATAAGCTTTGAGTAGGCTTGCTGGTCACCCGACAGCGCCCGTTTGACCAGTTCCAGATCTTTTTTGGCTTTTTCAGATAAGTTGTTGTTCGTATCGCTCACTCCCATGATGTTTTTGCTGTTCGGGAAAGGTTGGTTAACCAGATGATAAAATATATAAATGGAATGACCAGATCATAAAAAAACGAAGATAATAATAATTGTTTTTCCGCCAAACGTTTTTGAGCATGTGCGAAAACGATACCCATAACGGTCCATCTGAGGATGATTGCTCCGGCCGGGATAACCGGCGAAACCGGCAGGAAGAAAAGCAGTCCTGCCGAGAGGTAAAAGACCAAACGGGATGCCAATTCTCCGCCCAAAAGCAGTTTGCTTGTCCGGGTGTAGTAGCGTGCCGTGGTGATATGTCTTTTTTTGTTCAGGAACCATTGCCGCCAGGAGCGGGGAGGTGCCGATAAGGTTTTGGCGCGGGGGTCCGTTTCGATGCATGTATTGTTCTTGTTGGCTAACCGGTTGACCAACAGGTCGTCATCGCCGGAGGCCAGCTTGACGAAATACGTGCGTTTGCTGATCTCATAATACAAAGGTTTACGGTAGGCCATATTACGGCCTACCCCCATGTAAGGACGGCCCCGTAACGCAAACCCCAGGTATTGGACCGCGATGAAAAAACTTTCGTAACGGATAAACCGGTTCAGCATCCCTTTTTGAGGAATAAAACCACCGTATCCGAGAACGATAGAGGTTTTTTTAGTGAAATTACGGGCCATAAGACGGATCCATTGGTTGGAGGCCGGTTTGCAGTCGGCGTCTGTGAATAACAACCATTCGTGTTTAGCAGCTTTGGTCCCCACCAATACGGCCAGTTTCTTCCCGTGCGAGAAACGTGCGTCTTTGTTGATCGTTGTGAATTTAAGATGCTTATACTGTCTGCTCAGACTTTCCAGGAAGATTTCGGTATCATCGGTAGAAGCGTCATTGACGACGATGACTTCATAATCAGGATAATTTTGCGTCAGCACCAGCGGAAGGAACTGTCTTAAATTATTTTCTTCGTTTCGGGCACATATGATAACGGAAACGGGAGTATCCGTCTTTTTTTTCACAGGGATTTTCCTGAAACCTACCGCTGCAAAATAACGGAGATAATAAAATAGCTGGACGGCGAGGGAAGCTCCGGCAAAAATCAGAATTATATCAGTGAATCTTAAACTCAAGGGCATTATGGAAAGTTGACCGCAAGTTTATCAAAGTTTTCCATGGCTTGCAAATCTTTTCCCGGAAGTTTTATGAAACGTCCAAAAACGTCAGTGAAGATCAGGATAAAGAAAGAGCGAGGACGATCAGGGAGGGACAAATGATTTTTTTCATGCAATCAGTGTATATTTGCATCGAAAAATTTGTGTAGGTTTGCCCGAAATCACTGGATATGTTTTTTTCATTAACAGGCAGGGACAAGACGACAAGAGCACGTGCCGGGATCATACAGACCGGGCACGGAGAGATACAGACCCCGGTATTTATGCCGGTGGGAACCGCCGGAAGTGTGAAGGCGGTGTCTCAGCAGCAGTTGGAGGAAGAGGTAAAAGCCCCGGTGATCCTGGGAAATTCCTATCATCTGTACCTGCGTCCCGGATTGCAGGTGCTGGAAAAAAGCGGGGGCTTGCACCGTTTCATGAACTGGAAACATGCCATACTGACCGACAGTGGAGGGTATCAGGTGTTCTCGCTGACGGAAACGCGCAAACTTACCGAGGAAGGAGCCTGGTTTCATTCCCATATTGACGGGTCGCGGCATCTTTTTTCCCCCGAAAAGGTCGTGGATATTCAGCGTGTGATCGGATCGGATATTATGATGGCTTTGGATGAATGTACCCCTTATCCCTGTACCTATGAATATGCCAAAGAGTCACTTGCCCTGACGCACCGCTGGCTCGGGAGAGGGTGGCAGTATTTTCAGGAGAGTAAACCTTTGTACGGTCATAACCAGGTGTTTTTCCCCATTGTCCAGGGGAGCGTCTACCCCGACCTGCGGGAAACATCCGCAAAAACCATAGCTTCCTATAAGGCGGAAGGATATGCCATAGGAGGATTGTCGGTGGGAGAGCCCACGGAGGATATGTATAAAATGGTTGACCTGGTGTGTGCCATCCTTCCGGAATCCAAACCCCGTTATTTGATGGGTGTGGGGACCCCCGTCAATATTCTGGAATCCATTGCACGTGGTGTGGACATGTTTGACTGCGTTATGCCCACACGCAATGCCCGCAACGGAATGTTGTTCACCCATGAGGGAATCATCAACATTAAAAACCTGCAATGGAAGGAGGATTTTTCCCCCATCGATCCGCTGGGCCCTTCTTTATATAGTAAGGTGTATTCCAAAGCTTATCTACGGCATCTGATCCTGTCCAAAGAAATTCTGGGCGCACAAATCGCTACCATACACAATTTAAGTTTTTATATTTGGTTAGTAAAGCAGGCAAGAGAAAAAATACAGGAAGGGACTTTCGGAGGGTGGAAAACGGAAATGGTTGAGAAAATCGGTAAAAGACTGGCGCCGGCGTGAAAAAACTGGATATATATATTACCAGGAAATTTCTGGGGACGTTTATCTTTTCCATTGTCCTGATCTTAGGGATCGCGGTGGTCTTCGACCTGAGTGAGAAACTGGATAATTTCATTGACCACCAGGCTCCTTTTCAGGCAGTGGTCTTTCAGTATTACCTGAATTTTATCCCGTATTTTGCGATCCTTTTCAGTTCGTTGTTTGTGTTTATCTCCGTGATCTACTTCACCTCAAGAATGGCTTACAACTCAGAGATCATTGCCATTATCAGCAACGGGGTCAGCTTCTACCGGTTGCTGGTACCTTATATGTTTTCGGCTTTTGTGATCGCCTTGGGGTCGTTTCTGATTTCGAACTTCCTGCTGCCCCATGCCAACGCCCGTAGACTGGCTTTTGAAGAGGAGTATGTCGGACGCGTGCAAAACTATCGTTCCAATACGTATAATATTCACCGGCAGGTGCGGCCGAACCTCTATGTGTATATGCAGAGCTATTCTCCTATCAGCAAAGTGGGACAAAAATTTTCGATGGAGAAATTTGATAAAAAGGGAAGACTGCAGAGCAAGATGATCGCCAGTTCTGTGAGATGGGATACCGCAACCAAAAAATGGAATGCCCGCAGTTACTATATCCGGATCATCTCTGACAGCCTGCATGAAGAAATTAAAAAAGGATCCAGGTTGGATACGACGTTTTTTTTAACACCCGAAGACCTGGCGTCACGGAAAAATATTACGGAGACCCTTAATCTGGGGGAACTGCAACAATTTGTGAAAAACCAGCGGTTGCAGGGGGCGGAAAATATCGAGGAATATGAGATCGCCCTGCACAACCGTTTTTCTTATCCTTTTTCGGCTTTTATCCTGACCCTGATAGGATTATCTTTATCTTCGAGGAAAATGAAAGGAGGCATCGGCGTGCAGATCGGTACGGGCATTGCCCTGAGTTTTACTTATATTTTGTTTATGCAGTTTTCTTCACAGTTTGCTATCGGAGGAAATATGGATCCGCTCCTGGCCTCCTGGTTGCCAAACCTCATTTTTACCCTCATTGCCACGGTATTGTTTTTTATGACTCCCAAATAAATACGGCCACAGAGGTTCCCGAAGTTTCCAGGTTGCAGGACAAAAGGTTAAGCAGGCAGACTGCATTTTTTCCCTGTAATATTTTTTTTAATAATAGGGATTTTGTAATGTTGCATAACGAAAATATGTTTAAAAGCATTTTTATGACCAGCTAAGATTGAAATCTTTAATCTAATTACAGGATGGGTTTAAAAAGAAAAATTCAGGAATTACAGAAGCGTCGCGAGGAAGTTTTGCAGGGAGGTGGAGAAAAGGCGGTGCTCAAACAGGTGTCGATGGGGAAACTCACGGCCCGGGAACGTATTGTTGCTTTGCTGGACAAGGGGTCTTTCAACGAGTATGATATGTTTGTTGAACATGAGGCCCGTGATTTTGATATGGATAAGAAGACCCTGTACGGGGATGGGGTTATTGTAGGTACCGGGACGATCCATGGCAGGCCGGTAGCTGTATTCGCCCAGGATTTTACCGTTGCCGGAGGCTCGCTGGGGTTGATGCACAGCAGGAAAATTACCAAGATCATGGATCATGCCATGAAGATGCGGATGCCTTTGATCGGGATCAATGACTCGGGAGGTGCCAGGATTCAGGAGGGAGTGAATTCCCTGGCGGGATATGGAGAAATCTTTTACCGGAACACGCTCTCTTCGGGGGTGATCCCACAGATTTCCGTGATACTGGGGCCTTGCGCCGGGGGCGCCGTATACTCTCCGGCGCTTACCGATTTTGTGTTTGTAGTGGATAATATCTCCAAAATGTTTATTACCGGGCCCAGTGTGATCAAGACGGTGCTGGGGGAAGACATCTCTATGGAAGATCTGGGAGGAGCCCGTATTCACAGTACCATTACCGGTAATGCCCATTTCTTTGCAAAGAATGAAAAAGAATGTTTCGGTCAGATACAGAAACTGCTCTCTTTTATCCCTTGGAACAACGAGGAAAAATCCCAGAAGATCGCTTCCAAACCTCCCAGAAGGGATTACAAGATCGAAGATATTGTTCCGGCGGATCCGAAACTTCCCTATGATGTCAGGGACGTGATTAAAGCCGTGGTGGACGACTCCGATTTCTTTGAGATTATGGAAGGATGGGCCCGCAACCTGGTGATCGGTTTCGGACGCATGGGAGGCCGTACTGTAGGCTTTGTGGCCAACCAGCCTATTTATCTGGCCGGGGTGCTGGATGTGGACTCTTCGGATAAGGCAGCGCGTTTTATCCGGTATTGCGATGCTTTCAATATTCCGATTGTCACCCTTGTCGACCTGCCGGGATACCTGCCCGGAGTGGATCAGGAACATGCCGGGGTCATACGTCACGGTGCCAAAGTATTGTATGCATACAGTGAAGCAACCGTGCCTAAAATGACGGTGATCATCAGAAAAGCATACGGAGGAGGGTATATTGCCATGAGCTCCAGACATCTGAGGGCCGACTTCGTATTTGCTTGGCCTTCGGCCGAGATCGCCGTGATGGGACCGGAAGGCGCTGCCAATATTATTTTCCGGAAGGAGATAAACGAAGCCAAAGATCCGGAGAAGATGAGAAAACAAAAAGTCAAGGAATACAAGGATAAATTTGCCAACCCGTATGTGGCTGCTGCAAAAGGTTATGTCGATTCGGTAATCGAACCGGCAGAAACCAGAAAACTGCTGTTGCACGCTATCGAAGTGTCGGAACATAAGGTGATCTCAGTCCCGAAGAAAAAACATGGGGTGCCTCCGTTTTAGTTCCCTTTTGTGCAGAAGAAAAATATTTTCCAGATGGAAACAAAAAAAGAAAAAAAGCCCAAAGAGCTACTTAACATTGACGGAACGGAGTATAAAACAATTGTACCGGAAGGTTTTGAGGAGCTCAGAAAATACCACATGCCCGAGCCGGAAAAGATCCTTTCGTTTATTGCCGGAACCATTCAGAAAGTCAACGTAAAAGAAGGACAAAAGGTGAAAAAGGGGGATAAACTCATGATCCTGGAGGCCATGAAGATGAAAAACCGTGTGCTGGCCCCCCTGGCGGGAAAAGTGAATGAGATATATGTGAAAGAAGGAGAGAATGTGAAAAAAGACCAGCTTTTAATCAAGTTGGAATTACCCAAAGCATAGCTCAGAGTTGTTCTGACCACGTCAAATAATTCCTGGTCAGCGGGATCTCCGGAGGAGGACTGTCAAAGAGGCCGTACACAGAAGATCCGCTACCGGAAACGGAGGCAAACCAGGCACCTCCGGCATACAGCTTTTTTAGCAAGTGCTGAGTGACAGGGAAATCCCGGGAGAGGGGCTCTTCAAAATAGTTGATAAGGAGTTTTTTCCAGTCGTGAGAAGGACGGACCATGGCCTCTTTCAGGGAGAGACCTGCGGAGGAGATACGGGCGTTCTGATACATACGGCCAGTGTCGGAGGCAAAACCCGGAAAAATGATCAGAATATACGTGCCATGGAGGTCCAGGGGTACGGGGGAGAGGAGGTCGCCTTTTCCGGAAGCCAGTGCCGGTTTGTTGTCCAGAAAAAAAGCACAGTCGCTTCCTAACCGGGATGCCAAAAGATGCAACTCCCGGGAAGAAACGGGAAGGGAGAACAGCCGTTGGATCGCTTTCAGGGTGAAAGCCGCGTCTGACGAACCTCCCCCAAGTCCGGCGCCGGCAGGGATTTGTTTGTGGAGATAGATCTTCATTCCGGGCAGACCATACCGTTTCTGCATCAGGAAGGCTGCTTTATAGACAAGGTTGTCTTTCGACCGGCCGGACAGGGGCAAGCCGCTCGTCCTGAACCATATTTCCCGGGAAGTCTCCGAAGGCAGGATTTCCAGAATATCACACCACCCGACAGGATACAGAATGGTTTCTATCTCATGAAATCCGTCGGCACGTTTGCGCAAAATACGCAAACCCAGATTTATTTTGGCATTGGGGTAAACAATCATGGTTGAATTTTTCCGGAATAAAGATAAATGAATATCCGGATTGAGCTGTAAAGCAGGGGCGGAAAAATTTATGAACAGAAAAATTTATTTTTTAACATGAGATGTGTAAAAGTATACCAAAAACGATAGGTCACGTCAGGATCATTTCGTAATTTTGATCAGTATAAAATCAATAAAATGGCAGGAAGGGAAATTAAAAAGAAAAACGTCGGGAAACCGCCCGTAGCGGAAGATTTTGGGAAGATACCGCCACAGGCGGTGGAATTGGAAGAAGCGGTGCTGGGAGCGATCATGCTGGAAAAAGATGTGATCTTATCTGTTCTGGATATTTTGATCCCCGAGAGTTTTTACAAAGAGACGCACCAGAAAATATATGCGGCGATCGTTGAGTTATCCCAACAACAAAAACCGATAGATATTCTTACGGTTAAGGAAGAGCTGAAGAAACGCGGCGAGCTGGAAGAAGTGGGAGGGGCTTATTATCTGTCACAGTTGACCAGCCGCATTGTTTCATCTGCCCATGTGGAGTATCATGCGCGAATCATTGCCCAGAAGTTTATCCAACGGGAGTTGATCCGTGTTTCTTCGGAGATACAACGTCGTTCTTTTGATGAGAGCATCGATGTGGACGATCTGCTGGATTTTTCAGAGCAGGAACTGTTTCAGATCGCCGAAGGCTACATCAAAAGGGAGACCTCCAAGATCAACGTGCTGGTACATAAAGCCATTGAGCAGATTCAGGAAGCTGCCAAACGGGAAGACAGCCTCAGCGGCGTGCCTTCCGGGTTTACCAAGCTCGACCGCCTGACCTCCGGCTGGCAGAAATCCGATCTGGTGATCATTGCTGCCCGGCCTTCTATGGGAAAAACAGCTTTTGCGCTTTCCATGGCCCGGAATATTGCCATTGACCATGAACGGCCGGTGGCGATATTTTCTCTCGAAATGTCCTCTCTTCAGCTGGTTAACCGACTGATCGTGAGCGAGACGGAGCTGCCCGTACAAAAAGTGCGGAATGGAAAACTTTCCGATGATGAATGGAAAATACTGGAAGACAGGATCAAAAAACTGATCGAAGCTCCTGTTTACATCGATGATACACCGGCCATCTCACTGTTTGAATTCCGGGCCAAATGCCGGCGTCTGAAAATGCAGTATGGGGTCGAACTGGTGGTGGTGGATTACTTGCAGCTGATGACGGCTCCGACAGACAACAAAGGAAGCCGGGAGCAGGAAGTGAGTTCTATCTCCCGGACGCTGAAAACAGTGGCGAAGGAGCTGGATGTGCCGATCATTGCCCTGAGCCAGTTGAACAGATCGGTGGAAATGCGGTCGGGAAACAAACGCCCGCAACTGTCCGACCTGCGTGAGTCAGGGGCCATCGAGCAGGATGCCGATATGGTTTTGTTTATCCACAGGCCCGAGAAATACAATATCACCGAGTTTGAAGACGGTACCTCTACCGTCGGCGTGGCCGAGATTATCCTGGCCAAACACAGGAACGGCCCCATCGGAGATGTACGGTTGCGGTTTGCCGATAAACTTGCCCGTTTTACAGATCTGGAAGATTATGAAAATATGCTGGATGCCGAAATAGACGCTCCCACGACCATGACCTATAGCTCGAGAATGAATAGTGAGCCTGAATCCCACGGAGGGAAAGGTTTCTATGAGGATAACACCCCTTTCTGAGCCCATAACCCGGCTGACGCCGGTCGGACGGGTTAACCCGGGGATCGTTCGTTTAAAGAAATTTCTTTATTAATAATCCTGCTACGAACGGATTCAGGAGTTACAGGATCTTCTTTAATTCTTCCAGTCTTTGTATCTCGTGCCCGGGCCGGGTGTCATGGGGGGCCCTTGAGGGATTGAACAAGACCGTATCTATGCCTGCGTTGGCAGCACCCCGGATATCTGTTTCCGGATCATCCCCGATCATCACAGCGGTTTGGGGAGTGCTGTTGGTCCGGTGCAATGCATATTTGAAAAAATCCGGGTGAGGTTTGAGGATGCCTGCCATCTCGGAGGTGATCGTTTCCTCGAAATAAGGTTCCAGACCACTGTTGCGAATCTTGGTAAACTGTACTTCGTTAAACCCGTTGGTCAACAGAAACAGTTTATATTTTGGTTTCAGGTATTCCAGGATATCTATGGCTCCGTCCACCAGACCGGTCATGGTCTTGCTGGTCTCGATATAATCATGATCCAGCTTCCGGGCCAGCGTCATATCCGGGATCCCCAGTTCTTGTAATGTCAGGAAAAAACGTTTCCATCGCAGGGTCTGTTTGTCTGTATTGCCCCGGCGGTAGGCTTCCCATAATGCATCGTTGTGTTTGTGATATACGGTGTTGAGATGATCGAAAGAAATGCCTTTCTCCCGGAAGCCGTATTTGTCATACAGGATATGAAAAGCCCGGCGGGAATTGGCATTGAAGTCCCACAGCGTATTGTCGAGATCGAAGAAAACCGATTGATATTTTTTTTTCATCTTCTTATCATTCTGTATAAAAGCCCTTAAAAAAGAGGGCTTCTTTAGTTCCGGTCAAAAATAATGTATTATTTTTGGATATTCTAAGACGAATCATCCTTGACCGTAATTTAACCCATTTACATCCATGCGTTTTAAAGATTACCCGTTCGATCCTGCCATACTTGAAGGAATAAGTTCTTTTGGTTTTGAGGAACCCACCGACATACAAAAAGCCAGCATTCCCTTTATTCTGGAGGGAAAAGATGTGATCGGATGTGCCCAGACCGGCACCGGGAAGACCTGGGCCTATGCCTTGCCGGTGATACAGCAGATACTTACCCGGAAAGACCGGGGTAAACATCCTTCCGTGCTTATACTGGCTCCTACGCGTGAGCTGGCCATTCAGATTGACCAGCAGTTTGAAGGACTTACCTATTACTCGGATGTCAGCTCCATGGCCATATACGGAGGAGGGGATGCCACTGAGTTTGAGCAGCAGAAACAAGCCATCCTGAAAGGGGCCGATATCCTGATTGCTACCCCGGGACGATTGCTTTCCCATATCAACCTGGGATATACTCACCTTGAGAAAATTTCGGTTCTCATTCTGGATGAAGCCGACCGTATGCTCGATATGGGATTCAAAGAGGATATCATGCGGATCATAAACCGGTTGACAGGGGAACGGCAGACCCTTCTTTTTTCTGCCACGATGGCTCCGGAGATAAGACGGTTTGCCAAAAAAATCATGAAAAACCCTGAAGAGATAGACTTTGAGGTGTCCAAACCTGCGGAAGGCGTGCTGCAGGCGGTGTATATTACCTCTGAAAGAAATAAAACATCCGTATTGAAAAAATTGCTCCAGGATCAGGACCTGGATCATGTGCTGATCTTTTCCGCAACCAAAAAGAGCGTAAAGGAGCTGGAACGGGAATTCAAAAGAATGAACTTCCCCGTGCAGGCCATTCACTCGGATCTGACCCAACCCGAACGCAATGAGATCCTCCGGACCTTCAAAAGCAAAAAATTACCCATCCTTGTGGCAACGGATGTGATCTCAAGGGGGATTGATATTGATGATATCGATCTGGTGATCAATTACAATGTGCCTCAGGATCCGGAGGATTATGTTCACCGGGTGGGCAGGACCGCACGTGCTAAAAAATCCGGTGTGGCCATAACCCTGGTGAGTCCGGAAGAAAGCTATAAACTGAAAAAAATAGAACGGCTCATCGGTTATACGATCTACCGGATGCCGGGAAGTGAAGAAGAAAAAGAACCGGAGAGAAGAGAACGAAGACCCCGGGGTGGAGGAACGAAAAGGCACGGTTATAAAGGAAGAAGACGGAAGTAGAAATGTTTAATAATACAATAATAACAGGCATGAGGAGAATTACATATTTTATCATTATTTCCGGTGTGATAATGACCGCTTGTGCGGGCCAAAAGGATGATTCCGGTCACAGACTCCGGGCAGGGGTGTTTTCAGGCAACGGAGCCAGTAACGTATGTGTTACGGAAACCATGGAGGCCTTGAAAACGGATGCCGGAATAACTCCCCGTATCATTACGGCCCGCGAAATTGCCGGCGGAATCCTGCAGCAACTGGATGTGATCATTTTCCCCGGCGGCAGTGGCAGCAAAGAGGCGAACAACCTGGGGGCCGAAGGTATGCGGAAAGTACGGGATTTTGTGGTCAGGGATGGAAAAGGGATCGTAGGGATCTGTGCGGGAGCCTATTTGTTGTCGGACACCCCGGACTATCCCTGTCTGCATGTGAGTGGTCTGCAAGCCATCGACCGGGTGCATGATGCCCGGGGAGGAGCCCTGGCATGTGTGACCCTGCATAAAGGGGCGGCGGCTTTTTTCCCCGAGTTGAAGGGGTATGATTCGGTCTTTATCCAGTATAATGAAGGTCCTATGCTGATTCCTGCAGACGACCCGGTCTCTTATCAGATCCTTGCAGAAATGCGTACGGATGTGCATGCCAAAGCGGGTGCCCCCGCGGGGATGACCCCCGGGAAACCCTACCTTATTGCTTCCCAACCGGGAAAAGGAAGGGCTTTCCTGTCGGTGGGACATCCCGAGTCCACGCCGGGGATGCGCTGGCTGGTGCCAAGGATGGTGCGCTGGACTGCCGGAAAAGAGCTGGTCTCCTATGACGATGAGGTAGTGCGTCCCGGAAGGGATCATCATGCCATCATCTTCGACCCGGCCTACAGGCGCCGGGAAAGAGCTATGTTCTGGCAACTGTTTGATAACCACCCCGGGAAACGTATAGAAGCCATGAAGCAACTGCATGAGATGCGTTCCCGTGCCGGTGTGCGCTGGACGGTGGGAATGCTACGCGATACGGATCCGCAGGTGCGATCCCTGGCGTCTGCTCTCCTCGCAGAAACCGAATACACGGATGCTATCCCTGATTTGGAACAAGCTGTCGCCAGCGAGACCGGTCCGGAAATGAAAAAGGAGATGATCAAGAGTCTGAAACGGCTGAAAAAGATCAGTTACGAAGAATAAAGAGAAAAAATGCCTTCAAAAAGTTTGGTAAGCAAATACGAGCATTGCTAAAAGCACAACCATCGTTATTCTTGCCGGGATATCATTCCCGGACAGGAGGTGTCTTTTTACTTATCGTCGTAATCCTTTCCGTCTTCCAGGACTCTTTTGCGGGTTGCGTCAAAAGCCGGATTGAAAAGGCTTCTTCCGGGGTCTGAAAAAGGCGTTTCAATGAAGTTTAAATCCATGATCGTATAAAAAAGATCATCTGTCACAAAGGGGGCATGAATCTTTTCTTTCATGTGCTTTATTTTTTCAGGATACTTTCTTTTATAAGCTTCCGATAACCAAACGATAAAAGGGACCTCCACATTGGCTTTCGGTAACGTCTTTGAATAATCATGCCCGGTCCGGTTTCCTTCGTCATACACGTTTTCGCCGTGATCGGACAAGTAAATGGCAGCAGCGACCGTATTGTTTCCGGCAGAAGAATACGTGTGTAATATTTTTATCAGGCTGTCCACGATGAAATCATTATATAAAACAGAGTTATCGTATTGGGCAATGATTCTTTCTTTTGCATGAGACCCTTTGAACCGGTTAAATTTATCCGGATATCTCCTGGAGTATGAGGAGTGGCTTCCCATCAAATGAAGGACAATGAATTTCTTTTTACCACTGTCGGCCAGCGCCCGCATGAAAGGATTAAACAACTTGGCATCATAGGAGGGTGTGTAGGTGGCTTCAAAAGAAGAGTTGCTTGAGATATTTACAAAACGCGTGTGATCGGATTTGTTGGCAAAAACCGTCACCAGGTTGTCCCAAATACCAATAGGGGATTGATTGGAGATCCAGTATGTTTTGAAGCCGGCGGAGTGAAAAACATCAATAATATCCGTACTGTTTTTAAGTTCTTTTTTGTTCTCCAGATTGGATTCCGAGAGCATGGATAAAACGCTGTTCAGGGTGTTTGAGTAAGAAGCTACGGCATTATCGAAAACTATGATATCGTCCCGGTGTTCCAGCCGGGGGGTGCTTTCACGGTCATAACCATATAAAGACATGTGATTTCTGTTGCAGGACTCCCCCAGGATCAGGACAAAAGTCTGGTATGTACCGGGAAGGGACCCGGCCTCAATATTCCTGGGGGTAACTTCTTCCATGGCTTGTTCATACAGTTTTATCTTATCGGCAAAAGAAAAAGCTGTTTTTACCAGTGGTGGCACCCCTTTCCGTATCAGTCTGCCATGCAGGATATTCTCTCCGATAAAAATAACCGAAAATAATAAAATGGTTGCCAGGGTATATCTCTCCATCCTGGAGAGAAGCAGGGGCGCCGACTCCCTGAATGATAAAACATACACGGCAATATAGGGAATCAGCAACAGCAATCCCCAGGATGCTTTTAGGTTGAGGAACTCGACGGATTCCTGAAGATTGGTGTTGGAAATGACCAACAGACTCGTTAAAGTGACCGGTCCTTTCAGTATGACCCAGTGGGCTATTTCGATAAAGCCGAAAAGGAAGAAGAGCAAATCAGCAAACCGGTAAAAGATGTTTTTACGGAGCAGGACAGCCGGCGCGGTAAACAAAGGGATCCATGCCAGGTCGATCAGAATAGCTCTGGAATCCATCAGATCCGGATCTATGAAATACTCTACCGCAAACGGGGATAAAACCAGCAGCATCAGGTATCCCGGGTAGATAGCTGCTAAACTTTTGAATACCGGATGACGAAATATTTTCATGACTTTATACTCATCCTGTTTCCGTATTACCACCGTAAGACTATCGTATGACTACCGAATGACTACTGAATGACTATCGAATGACTACCGTATGACCACTGCACAACCATGATCAAATCCTTATTTTCCTGTTGCCCCGGCTACGATGATCACGTACTCTCCCTTGGGTTTACTTCCTTCAAACTGTTTCAGCAGCTCCTCCAGGGTACCACGAAACGTGGTTTCATGGATCTTGGAGATTTCTTTGGAGATACTGGCACGGCGCTCTTTTCCAAAATGTTCATTCAGGTCTTTGAGCGTCCTTAGCAGACGGTGTGGGGATTCATACAGTACAATGGTATGGGGCAGGCGGCTGACCTCTTTGAGTCTTTTGTTACGGCCTTTTTTGGCAGGCAGGAAGCCTTCGAAAAAAAAACGATCACAGGGTAGTCCGGAATTGACCAAAGCGGGTACAAAAGCTGTCGGCCCCGGCAACGATTCCACCGCAATGTTTTGTTCTATACAGGCTCTTATCAGCAGAAAACCGGGATCGGAGATCCCAGGCATACCGGCTTCCGAGATCAGGGCCAGGGTCTGTCCTTCCTGGAGCCGCCCGAGGATGGACGGCACCATACGGTGTTCGTTGTCTTTGTGATAAGAGATCACCTGCTTCTCAATACCGTAATGCCGGAGTAGGTTGAGCCCCTTGCGGGTGTCTTCGGCCAGGATCAGATCCGCCTCCTGCAACACTCGGATAGCCCGCCGGGTGATGTCTTCCAGGTTGCCTACAGGGGTGGGGACGACGTATAGCTTAGCCATTCTTCAGACTTTTAAGCTTGCGTTCAACCAGCTCCCGGAATTCGAGGACGGCTTCCTTTTTTTCATCCCACCTGAACCGTGCCAGGAACGTATCTACCTGCTCGCGGGACACCGCGTTATTGATGAACTGCACAGTTTCTTCATATTTCTTGCTGTCACCGTCGAAGAGGTCGCGGATAAACATAAATTTCTCATTCAATCCGATGGCCCGGTGCAGGTCGGAAAGAGGCCGGTTCTTGATCGTGGAAGACACATCCCTGGGATGAGCCTTCCCCAGCTTTTCATTGCGGAAAGCCTGTTTTTTTTCAAAAGTGTCGGAGAGAAAAACGGTTTTTTCATTCTTTTCCTGTTTCGGAGATGTTTTTTCTTTGGAAACAGGATCCGGCTCCGGCGTTGATTCTGCCACAGGGGGGGCTTCTGTTGGCGAGGGCACTTCTTCTTTTACGGGTTTTTGATCCGCAGGAGTCTCCTCGTGAAGCATATTTTCTTTTTCAACAACGACGGGTTTTGTTTTTATCTCTGCAGGCTCCCTGTCAGGTGCAGTAAAAACAGCTTGTTGTATGCTTTTCTGCAACGTATGACTCAAAGTGCTGAAGTTTTCTTTCAGGTTTCTGAGTTTGGAAATTGCCAGTGCCATTTCGAGATTATCCGGCAGGGAAGATTTTTCTATGCCGGAAAGAATATCTTCTATTTCTTCTATATCTTTAGAGAGAATTTCAAAAGCTCTTTCAACGTTCATAATACGTAAACTATATGTATATTCGCATGATCACAAAGTTAACGATAATAATTCAGAAACAAGTATATCATGTTCCTGGAAAGATCCATACGGGGCAATAAAAAGCAGGGTTTTATAGAGGTGATAGCAGGCTCTATGTTTTCGGGGAAAACGGAGGAGCTGATCCGGCGTTTGAAGCGGGCCCGTCTGGCGAACCAGAAGGTAGAGATCTTCAAACCGGTCATCGACCGGCGCTATTCGGAAGAGAATGTGGTCTCGCACGATGCACGTACCATCCGTTCTACACCGGTGGACACGGCTGCCAACATACTGCTACTGGCTTATGATGTGGAAGTGGTGGGCATTGATGAAGCACAGTTTTTCGATATGGGGCTGGTAGAGGTATGTAATCAACTGGCGAACCAGGGTACCAGGGTGGTCGTGGCCGGTCTGGATATGGATTTTATGGGAAAACCGTTCGGCCCCATGCCTGCGTTGATGGCCATAGCCGAGTATGTGACCAAAGTGCATGCCATCTGTATGCGGTGTGGCAACCTGGCACATTATTCTTTCAGGAAGACTGCGGAGGAAGGCCAGGTGCTGCTTGGTGAGAAGGATGTGTACGAGCCCTTGTGCAGGGCTTGCTACCTGGAAGCCCTGGAGGAGAGAGATAAGAAACAAGAAAAAGACTGACCGGATAGTATGGCGGAATATACCCTTCAGGAAATTGCAGATGCGGTACACGGGAAGCAGGTCGGCACAGGGACCGGTACCGTACGGGAAATACTGACCGACAGCCGGCGGGTGGTCTATCCGGACGGAGCTTTGTTTGTAGCACTGAAAGGGACTCATCATGACGGTCACCGTTTCATCCCTATGCTCTACCGGCAACAGGTGCGTTACTTTCTGGTGAGCCGTCTGCCGGAACATCCTGAAGATTATCCCGGTGCCTGTTTTGTTGAGGTGGAGGATACGCTCAAAGCCATGCAACAACTGGCGGCCATGCACAGGAAATCCTTCCGGAAACCTTTGATTGCCATCACCGGCAGTAACGGCAAGACCATCGTCAAAGAGTGGTTGGTACAGGCCCTGGCGGGAAAGAAGTATGTTGTGCGAAGTCCGAAAAGCTATAACTCACAGGTGGGGGTTCCCCTTTCGCTGTGGCTCCTGGACAATACCTATGATTACGGCATCATCGAAGCGGGGATCTCCCAACCCGGAGAGATGAAACGACTAGAACAGATGATACGCCCGGATATAGGCGTCCTGACCAACATCGGAGAAGCACACCAGGAACATTTCACCAGCTTGGAAGAGAAACTGAAAGAAAAATTGACCCTTTTTGAAAATGCCGGCGTTTTGATTTATCGTAAGACCCCCTGGATAGATAATAAGATCAGGAAGCAGTTTGGAAAAAAGAAAATGCAGTTGTTTACATGGTCTTACGGGGAGGATGCCGATGTAAGGGTTCTGTCAATAGATAAAAAAGGAGATCATACGGAACTAAAAGCGATATACCGCGGAAAAGAATATGAGACCAACATCCCCTTTACGGATGAGGCATCTTTGGAGAATGCGATCCACGTATGGACGGTGTTGTTTTATTTGCAGTGTGAACCGGAATATATCGCGCAAGCCATGCCGGGGTTACAGCCTGTAGCCATGCGTATGGAGCTCAGGAAAGGGATGCGGGGCTGTATGCTGATCAATGATTACTATAATTCCGATCTGCAGTCGCTGAGGATCGCGCTGGATTTTTTAAAGCAACAAAACAGCAAACTGAAGAAAACCGTGATCCTGTCCGATATCCTGCAGAGTGGCAAGCCGAAAGCCGGTCTGTACCGGGATGTGGCAGAACTCATCAGAGAAGGCGGTGTCAGAAAATTTATCGGGGTGGGTCCCGATATCTCGGCTTTTGCAGATTTGTTTCCTGAGGGGTCGTCATTTTATCCGGGGACAGAAGCTTTATTGGAGTTTCTGCCCTCACTGGAGTTCAGGGATGAGGTGATTCTGTTAAAAGGAGCCCGTGATTTTGCATTTGAACGGATTTCCGTATTGCTGGAAGAGCAGGTGCACCAAACCGTTCTGGAGGTAAACCTGGATGCGTTGACGCATAACCTCAATGTATATCGTTCCCTCCTGAGGCCGGGCACACGTCTGATGGTTATGGTCAAAGCCTTTGCTTATGGCAGCGGAGCTTATGAGATCGCCCGGGCCCTCGAGTACCAGCAGGTAGATTCCCTGGCAGTGGCTTATGCCGATGAGGGGGTCATGCTCAGGCACGCGGGGATCAGGCTGCCCATTATGGTGATGAATCCGGAGATATCGGCCTTCGATAAGATGATACGCTACTCGCTCGAACCGGAGTTATACAACAGGGAGATCATGGAGGCTTTTATACGGAGACTCGGGTCGGCAGGCCTGCAGGACTATCCGGTACACCTGAAGATAGATACCGGCATGCACCGCCTGGGTTTCCTGCCGGAGGAAACCGGGGCACTGATCGAAAAAATCACGAAAACGGAGACGCTGTATATCCGTTCGGTATTTTCTCATCTGGCCGCCAGCGAAACACCTGAACAGGATGATTTTACCCGGCAACAGATCGCAACATTCCGGGAGACGGCCGGACAGATACAGGAGGCTTTGGGTTACAGGGTGCTGTGGCATATCCTGAATACAACAGGCATAGAACGGTTTCCGGAGGCACAGTTCGATATGGTACGTCCCGGCCTGGGGATATACGGCATCAGCGAAACCCTGAAAGGACGCCTGCGGACCGTGAGCCGCTTCAGGAGCGTGGTGACACAGGTAAAAAGCGTGAAGACCGGGGATACGGTGGGTTACGGACGTTCGGAAAAAGCCCGGCGGGAGATGACGATAGCGGTAATCCCTGTCGGTTATGCCGACGGTCTGATGCGCAGCCTGAGCGACCGGAAAGGGAAACTATTTGTGAAAGACACTTTGGTGCCGGTCATTGGGAAAGTGTGTATGGATATGTGTATGGCAGATGTGACGGGACTCGATATCAAAGCAGGCGACCCGGTGGAGATCTTCGGGGATCATGCTCCGATCGAAGAGCTGGCCCGTCTCGGGGGGACGATCCCTTACGAGATCCTGGCCGGGATATCGGCCCGCGTGAAAAGGGTGTATATCCGGGAAGGATAACGCAGGTCGAAAAAAAGCAGCAGATCCGGGAATGTTATTTAATTTCCTGCAGATTTACCGGCTTCTTGCCGGCACTCCTGAAAATCGCTTCTATCACTTTCATATTATGCAGTGCATCCTCCAACGGCGTGGGTACCGGTTTGTTTTCGAGTATAGAAAGGGAAAAAGCATCCGTCATCAGCATATACTGATCCACGGCCGTTGTCTTAAATATTTTTTCTCCCTGTTCATTCTTGTAATAGATGATTGCGGGTTTATCCGGTAGCGGGTTAAAAGGAAGAGGCAGTTTTATTTGTCCGGTGGTTCCTGTGAGCAGCAAGAACTGATCGTCAAACATTTGGGTGGAACTGGTGAAGAGACAAGTGCCCTGCTCAAACTTCATCACCACCGAGGCCAGCCGGTCCACATGGAATGCAGGGTCATTTTCCAGGATACCGTAAACTTCCAGAGGCTCTTCTCCAAAAAGGTAACGGGCTGATGAGATGCTGTAACAACCGATATCCAGGATGCCTCCGCCGCCATATTCACGGTAGTTACGGTAGTCTTCAGGGTCATCATTAAAATAAGTGAACGAGGAAATAACGGTACGTATCTTGCCGATCATTCCCTCTGCGATCATCTGTCTGACTTTGTCCCATTGCGGATGAAAACGATACATAAAAGCTTCCATAACCCGGATGTGAGGATATGCTTTTACGGTATCCAGCAGACGGAGCGTTTCTTTCAAGGTTGGAGCGATAGGTTTTTCGCACAAGACATGTTTTCCGGCCAGAACTGCTTTTTCTGTCCAGGGGACATGCAGGTGATTGGGTAACGGATTGTAGATGGCATCTACTTCCGGGTCCTTCAGCAACGCTTCATACGAACCGTAAAACTTTGGGATGGAAAATCGTTCGGCCACCCTGCGGGCTTTGCCAATGTCTCTGGAAGCGAGGGCTTTTATTTCACTGTATTTTCCTGCCCTCAGGGCAGGGATTACTTTGTCTGTTCCTATTCTTGCGGTGCTGAGGATGCCCCAACGGATCTTTTCTTTTTTCATGCTGAAAATTTTTATTAAGGTAAAAAAGATGTCATTCCGGATGTTCGTTTTTCCGGAGTAATAATGAAGGAAAAATGATATTCTCCGGCGGGGATGGTATACTCTTTGTGGACAGGACGTCCCCAGGAAGTGTCTCCGCCTACGCCCATTTGCAGATGGTCGATGTTCCATTGCACAATTTTTCCCGGAGTGATATCGGCTCCGTGTCTGGATGTTACCGGTACCAGACCGGAAGCAGATGCTTCGCCCTGCAGACCGGGAACAAAATCCAGTTCATCCGTATCGAAAGGCCATACGCTTCCGTTCAGCAAGCTGGTGCCGGCCGGTGCGGCAGTAAGACGCAGATCATGCGATTGTACCCGGAACCACCGCAGGTCGGTCTTGTTTCCCGTTTCCTGGGGTCTGGGATAACGATGAAACTGATCAATGATCAACCCCTTATAAATACCGATTTTTCCGGAAGTTTTCCGGTCCCAGTAGGTTTCATGCGGGCCGCGGCCATACCAGGAGGTTTCGGTAAAGGTCACCGGAAGATGCAACATGATCCCTAAGCGGGGGATGTTGGGCAGGGAATCTTTCAGGGGAATAAACGAGTAGTTCAACAGAAGCTTGCCGGACGGGAACAGATGGTAATTTATCGTCAGGGATGCAATATTCTCAGGGAGAGAGTATTTTACCCGGAAAGCAACTCCTTGTGCTGTTCGCTGCGGGGGCGATTCCAGTACCGGGTTGGCTTCTTCCGTGGCCCGTTTCCAGATAGCAGCCCACACCTGCATACCGTTGCCCAGATCATTGTCGGTGGGAGGACGCCAGAAATTGGGCCGTACCGGTTCGTTGGTGATGATATCTCCCCCATAGCTCCACTTGTTTATTTCACCGGTATGTTTATCTATGATCATCTTCCAGCGGGAACCGCGCAGGGTGTAACTTGCTGAGGTTTTGCTGATCCTGACAAGGCCGTGGGATTCCTTTGTCTTCTGCGGACTGAAAGGCTGAAGAACAAACTGTCCAAAGGCGATCTCGTGACCGGCCGGAAGCAATCCGTTTGCTTTCAGAGAGTGAATCTCTGCACGCAAAACATACTCCCGGTCATCGGACCAGGATACCTGCGGGAGGATGAAATCCTGTTGTTGTTGCGGAGGAATATCCACCGTATTAATTATCCCGTGGGAGATCTGTCGTCCGTCTTTCAGAAGAGTCCAGGTCAGCGCCACCTCCCTGAGGGGAGCAAAGAACTGTTTATTGGTTACTGTAAGAGTATGGTTATGCTCATTCCATGAGAAACCGGCAGGTTGATATACTTTCCTGACTTCATACAGATGAGGGTGGGGATGGCGATAGGGGTCCGTGAGCCCGTTATTAAGGAAATTTCCGTCTGTGGGCAGGTCGGGATCATAATCATGCCCGTAAGCCAGGTAAGGCCTTCCGTCGGGATATCTGTACTCCAGCGCCTGGTCCACCCAGTCCCAGATAAAACCACCCTGCAATACCGGGTAGCGATGAATAATGTCCCAGTAATCCTGCAGATTGCCCACTGAGTTGCCCATGGCATGGCAATATTCGATCATGATGCAGGGGCGGTCGGGATGGTTGGTAGCATAGGATATCAGTTTGCCCGGGCGGGGATACATAGGACAAAATACGTCGGTATACCAGGCCAGCCCGGCAGGCTCGTAGATCACCGGGCGTACAGGGTCGTGATCTTTCAGCCAGCGGTACGTGCGCTCGAAGATTTTGCCTGTTCCGGATTCATTTCCCAGGGACCAGAATATTATGGAGGGATGATTACGGTCTCGGAAATACATCCTCCGGGTGCGATCAAGATGAGCAGGATACCAGGAGAGAATATTTCCCAGTTTGGTTTTTTCGTCGTTGGCCAGCGGTTGACTTTCAATGTTGGCTTCATCAATGACATATAATCCGTATTTATCACAGAGGTCATACCAGTACGGATCATTGGGATAGTGACTGCATCTTACGGCATTGATATTGTTTTCTTTCATCATCCGTATATCCGTCTCCATGGTTTCCCTGGATATTACATGTCCTGTATACGGATCCGTTTCGTGTCTGTTGACCCCCTTGAAGTCAATGGCTTTTCCGTTCACTAACAATTGACGGTTCCGGATTTGAATACTGCGGAAACCGATGTCTTTTGTTGTGTGTTGTTCGTTTTCCGGACCCTCTTCGCCGTTCAGGGACAGCATCATCCTGTACAGATCCGGCTTTTCAGCCGACCACAATCTGACATTCGGAATACGGGTGGAGAAAGAAACGATTTCCGTATCTTCAGGATGCACCCGGATCTTCTTCCATGATTTGAAAAGGGTTTGTTTACCATTGCAGAGACAGACCTCTACCCTGCGGTTTCCCGGAAGAGAGGTATGGTTCACTATTGCAACCTGAAGGTTGAACCGTCCGGTCTTCATCGTGCTGTCGGGCAGAGCGCTGACATCAAAATCAGCCAGAAAAACCTTAGGTCTTGTATAGAGGAAAACGGCTCGTTCGATTCCGCTCATGCGCAGCATATCCTGACTTTCCAGGTAACTGGCATCGCTCCACCGGTACATCTGCAATGCGAGGAGATTCCTGCCCGTGTGCACCAGAGAAGAGATATTAAACTCGGCCGGGGTTTTGGAACCTTGCGAATATCCGGCAAATACCCCGTTCACGTAAACATACATTGCTGATTTTACACCGGCAAAATGAAGAATGATTTCCTGACCTTTCCATGATGCCGGAATGGAAAACCGGTGACGGTAGGTGCCAACAGGATTGTAATCTTCCGGGATTTCCGGCCAGTGTGTGTTGAAGGGGTATTTTTCATCCAGGTAAATGGGATGACCGTAGCCGGCCACTTCCCAGTTGCCGGGCACTGCGATACTGTCCCAGGATGAGTCATCCAGTGCAGGATCGTAAAAATTGCGAATCCTTTGACGGGGCGAACGTACCCACATAAATTTCCAATGGCCGTTCAGGGAAAGAAACCGCTCCGAAGAAGCCGGATTGCCCGTTTGTGCCAGATCCGGGGTTTCGTAAGGAAAGAAAGAAGTGTGAGGAGGAAGTTTGTTCACACCAAAAACGGCAGGATCGGCATGCCATTTCCGCACTTGCCCGGGGAGGTTGCTGAAAATTGAAAGCAGATAAACAGATAAAACAATAAAAAGAAAATTGAGGTGCTTCATCAAAAATACAGCCTGTTTATTTGGATGATAAATATAACTTATTTTGGATAAGTCTCAACAGAGTGTGCGATTTTTCCTTCCGGGTCCATCCGGTAAGTTTTTGTCATTATAGCAAGATGTATTTTCTCATATATCGGATGATTTCCTGGTCCGGGAAAAGGGGTTTTGTTTAAATCTACGTAGGTAATCAATCTTATCTACGTAGGAGATTTTTTATAACTACGTAGTATGAGTTTTTTAATCTGATTTTACAGAATCATTTAAATCGGATTGAAGAAATAATATTACTGGTTGGAACGTTTAAAGAGATATGAATTATTTTGATATTGTATTGATATTTTTCTTATCTGCTTTTTCCGGTTATCAGGATACTGATTTTCCGGAAAACGATTCAATAAAAGACGGGAAAATCATGAAATTTAATAAGTTGACTCCGGAGGAAGAACGTATAATTGTGTATAAGGGAACGGAAAGGCCTTTTACCGGGAAGTACAATGATTTTTTTGAAGAAGGCACCTATAATTGCAAGCGCTGCGGGGCGGCTTTGTATAAATCAGATGCAAAATTTGACGGGCACTGTGGCTGGCCTTCTTTCGATGATGAAATTGAGGGGGCTGTAAAACGCATCCCTGATGCTGACGGAAGGAGGATAGAAATTGTTTGTGCTCATTGCGGAGCTCATCTGGGACATGTTTTTCTTGGAGAAGGTTTTACCGATAAGAATACACGGCATTGCGTTAATTCAGTGTCCCTTTCTTTTACTCCAAAAAAAAGTATCACAGAGCAAAACAAATCCAAAAAATAATTGCCGGTACGGGTTTTTATTTCATCCGGGAGGGGTACGGTTCTTTGCATCCGGAACCATACAGGTTATGATATTTTATTTGCATACCGGGTTTATTCTGTGACGGATACATCCCTGCAGACTCAGGATGAGTGTCCGCAACGATCGGATAAGCGGACAAGAACTTTTTTCACCGTTCAAGTCTCCTGAACGGCGGACGTCCCGGTGGAGGGGGAGCCGCTCCCGGGAAGCTCCTCAGATTATAGCTGAATGTAAGCATGACGAAACGCTGCAGGACTACCGTTTGAATATCTTCAACATAGTTGACCATGGTATTGCGGCTGATACTTTGATTTTGGTTCAGCAGGTCAAAGACATTCAGGGCAATTTCCCCTTTTTTGTCTTTAAACAATTTATATCCGAAGCCCAGGTTCCATATCCAATAGTTCTGATCCAGGGTGGTGGAGAGACCTGTATACAGTTTTTGAGAAACATCGGTTGAAAAAGTAAGTCCTTTCCAGAAGATCCATTTCAGCCGGGCACGGGTGGTTTGTAAAAAGTAGTTATAGTTGCTGTTTTTTTGCAGGGAATTTCTGATGAGGTGATAATTGCTTCTGGAAGAGAGGGTGAAATCCAGGTTTTCACTGATATTGCTACTGAGAACAATCCCCGTCGAGAAAGAGGTGCTGCTTGAAATATTCAGACTCTGGTTGATATAGCCGGGGGTCCGGTTGTAACTTGCCGAGAAATTCAAATTCAGATTGGATTTTATTGGCAGTACAGGGAAACCGTAAGTGATGAAATTCCTGACGCTCCACTGCCCGTTTACATTTACCGGCCGGGTCAGCTGTATGCCACCAGGGATAAGGTTCCCCGCAATGATGGTGTCCCGTCGGGGGGTCCAGGTCTGGGAAACGATAGCGTTGCGTTCCATGCTTCCGTTGAGGAAAACAAAGAAAATGGAGGAGGTCTTCCGGTTAACGGTGGAATAGCGGAAAAAAAGATTATGTTTGAAAGAAGGAGATAAGCCTGCATTTCCTATCTTCAGATGCAATGGATCGGTATTGTCGAGGACTTCCTGCATCTGTGATACCGAAGGTGGGGACGTGTTGGTGCGGTAAACAATGTTAAGGTTTTTTCCCAATCCCATACGGTAACGTAGCAGGACCAACCCCTGCAGTTTAAGATAACGGTTGGTAATCTGTTGTACCGCAGGATAAGTCTCTTCTCTCTCCAGATGGGATGATTCTGCCGAGATACGTGTAGTGATATTCAGTTTTCCCTGGTGAAACAGATAACCGGTTCCTATCTCACTGGTAGCGTAGCGGCTGTCAAATCTGTTGGATAACAAGGTGTCCAGGAGCGTATATCCGTCATCGGCCGGATCGTAGTTCCAGGTTTCCTTGTTTGAGAAGCCGGGCCGGTAAGATTGCTGATAATGAACTTCTATCATGCTTCTTTTTCCCAAAGGTTCGGTATACATCAGGTTGGTTTGTATGTTCCACCCGTTGGCGTCGAGGGTAGCCTGCTGGTTACTTATATCCTGAAACACCGTATCTTTGTAAAACCTGTTGATGGAATAGATGGCATTCTCCCCGCCGGACTGGTTGTACCCCGAATTGATGTTGATTGAAAAGGTACGGCCTTTCTTTTTGAATTTGTGTCTGAAAAGGAGAATCCCGGAATAGTTTAACCCGTTCAGACGGGAGGAAAAAGAATTGTCAGTCTGGTTGATCATCCTTTGCACATCGTAGGTCTGGCCGGATATATCCGAGGTGCCGTCATTATATTGCAGCGTCAGCCTGGGTCGGAAAAGGATTGAATTATTTTCGTTGATTTTGTAAATAAGACGAAGGTTAAAGCGGTGGTTCGTATTGATGCTCCCGGTTTCTTCCTGTTCGGAGTAAACCTGGCCCGAATCACGATCGGAGATGTAATTACGGTTGGTTCGTTGTGACGCTGTATTATGGGTTCGGTTAAAGAAGTAGCTTCCGGCAATCTCAACTTTTTTCCCCCACTCGTCCGTATAATTAACGCCCAGAGCATGGGTCTGCGTGATGCCATTCTGTGGGGCGACGAGGAAATCGCCGGCATTAGAGCCTCCCATACTTCGATTTCCGCCCCCTGTTCCGCCGGTCCTTCTCCGTCCGGCATTTTTCAGACGAGAGGCAGACATGACTCCTAACAGGTCTTCCGAAGAGAAGTTCCGCTTGTTGATATTGTTTGATTGTCCTACGACGGAGATACGCCGGGCTTTCTTAAATTTATTGATGTTTCCTCCGGCCATATAGCGGTTGTCGGTACCATAACCGGCATACATCCTGCCGAAAGTGCCGTTACGCATGCCGATGCGTGTAATAATGTTCATAACCTTGCGGGTGTTCCCGTCTTCAAAACCCGTAAACTCGGCCTGTTCGCTCTGTTTATCATAGATTTGAATTTTTTCGATCACTTCGGCAGGCAGGTTACGCAGGGCTGCCATTGGGTCGCGGTCAAAAAAAGGCTTACCATCCACCAATACCTCTTTCACATCTTCTCCGTGGGCCTGCACTTTTCCATCCTCGATCACGATCCCCGGCATTTTTTCTACCAGGTTCTCTGCCGAAGCATCCTGCGTTGTTTTATAAGCCATGGCATTATACTGTGTCGTATCGCCTACCTGTTCGGCCATAGGGATCTGCCCGGTTACGGTCACTTCGCCAATGTGCAATGAATCCGCCTCCAGAAAAATATCTCCGAGATGAGTATCATGTTCTACATTCAGATGCTGCCGGTAGGTTTTGTATCCCAGATAAATTACCTGCAAGAGATATTTTCCCTGATGAATGCGGGAGAAGGAAAAGGTCCCGTTTCCGTCACTGACAGCGGCATATTTCAGGGTGTCGCTGGTATGTTCCAGGATAATATGGGCATCTGACAACGGTTTTCCAGCTGTTTTATCCATAACTCTTCCTGTTACACTATATTGTGCCCGCAGAGGAAGTATCCCCGTCAGAAAAATAAAAACCCTTAAAAAAAACTTCTTCAGTGTCATGGGTAATGACTACTTGGTTCCGGTTCAGTATCTGTTTTATAGACAACCTAATGAAGGGTTTTATTCCCAGTAGTAAAATATTTTTCACACAGACTCCTCCTACGTAGGCGCCTACGTAGGAGGAGTCTGTAAAGTGTTTGAAGTTAGTTATGATTTGGATCCTTGTATCCGGAATACTGGAGTGATATGCCCGCCTTTAATGCGGGTTTGGTCGGGAATGTTCGGAGGGAGGAAGGAAGGTGGCGTCACATCCTATCAATTCCTATCTGAATTTAAAAAGGAAAGGCAGGAGAAAAATAACGAAAACGGTCCACAGTGCGTAGATGTTTATATATTGTGTAACTGATTTTTCCACCTCTCCTGATTGATCCGGAAGAAAATAGGTTTTTAATAAATTTTTTCCGATGAGGATAAGATGAATAAAAATCAGGATATTTGATCCCAGGACCACTGTCCGGTTCGGCGTCAGGCCATGGGAGACTCTAGTCAGAATAGCGAATAGTGCAACGGCGTTGATGATCAACGCTAACAATGATAACAAAAATAATGTGAGGACATTGATGTTTTTGTTCTTTGAATTGTCAAGTTCGGAAACAGAAAATACAATAATGGCCAGAATTGCCAGGAGCATGGCATTTAACAGTAATAACAACTCCCTGTCATACAGGATGTGGTTATTGGAAAACAATAATGATATGAGGTAAACGGTCATGGTGACCAATACTATAGGCGCGAATACTTTAGCAATAACAGGAGCAATTTTTTTGGTCAGGCCGGGATATACTTGTAAGAGATAGATGGATAGAATGGGGACAGCAACCGCCCCGAAAATTGCAATATTATTAAAATAAAAATCTTCAATATGCATGTCAATAACGGAGAAAAACTGAATGGTCAGGGCTGAGAAAATACCTCCTGCAATAATTAAGAGTCCCGCTGTAATGAGTAATTCTCCATTGAATCGTAAAAAGTTCATTCTTTTGTTGGTGTCATTGAAATCAAATGAAGTATAGGCCAGTCCGTACAGGCACCACAATAGCAGCGGGACGAAAATGGCGGATAACATAATGGAATCACTTTGCATATTGGGATACAGGTTGATAAATAATGCTGTCACACTCAGGATGGTTGCGTAAACAGCAAGGTTTTTAAGATTAAACAGGCGGTTTTGCCAAAAAGTGAAAAGAATTATACCATTGAAAACGATGATGGCCAGGTCTCTGGTATAAAAGAAGTTTTTATCAATCCGGGTAAAAAGATCAGGGAGTTTGACCAGGATACCTGTGACCAAAGACAAAAGAATGACCCACAACAGGCCGACCTTTGTGTTTTCTGACCTTTTATTTACATCTTCATAGGAAAGTCTTATCTTCCAATACCTGACCAATTCCGAATCATTTTCAATGGCAATGTTTTCAAATGCTTTTGAGAAAGCATTTTTATTTTCCCGGAATAATTTCTCCAGCATTTCAGGGTTCTCAAGATGGTTTACAATGCGATTTTGCATATTTTGTTAAACTTTATAATTTCAATTCCTTTCTGCTCAATGCCAGGCCTCTTATTAAGAATGATCAATAAGAAAACGTTATTTTGCCTGAAATATTTCTTCAGCCTGTTGCTAACATGCCGTGTTTCTGAGTGTTGATGTTTTATCAAAGGGAAGATATTTCCAGGCTGTATTTTCTGCTACTGGCCTTATAAGAGTATCTGTGGGAAGGGCCTTTGGATTTCTTGAACCGATGTCTGCCTGAATTCAGGTATTTATCTCGGTAAGATCATGAAAGTAAATATGATTCAAAAGATTTTGTAAATGGGCTAAGGTATTGTAAATCATTTAATCCGTGCCTGTTTAATTTCATCGAACCTCATTCTCCAAATGTTTTTTAATATTTGCAATATTACAGTCATGTTCTCAAATGTTAGCATACAGCGGTTTATAAATGGGGTGTTTGGAAATATAGCGTCCTATTTGCAATATAAGAATACACAAATATTATTATCTACTAAGTAATTCGCGTTATAGATCAGATGAACGGTAGTATTTGTTGCGTTTTCCAAATACCTTAACGTTTATAAAATTTACCGTATATTTTTTGGTTGTCATCGAAGATTATTGAACAAAAATATAAACCCGATTCTACATATTGCGTGTTTATTTGTATCTTATAATCTGAAGTTCTAGCAGACACATATATCTCCTTCCCAAGGGCATTGTATAGTTTTATGTTTTTGATTCTATTTCCATTTTTAACTTCAACTGATAAACTATTCTGGCAAGGATTGGGATATAGCCGTAGAATTGCTTTTTTATAGCTTCGTTCATTTATAGAAAGAACAACATCAGCTGTTGCATATCCAATATCATAGAAGTAGCCAAATAAATTTGATGTTAAATTATTTGTATCTAAACCGGTATACCACATTTGGTATTTGTTTAATGCGGGGTTATAAATTGCGCATCCATAAGATGCATCTTCATCATCCCATTCTCCTTGATTTCCTGTCTCCAGTACAGGCGATGAGGTTGGTCGTGCCCAATTGATGCCATCATTAGAAACCGCATAGCCCATTTTAAAGTTTTCATAAACCCATGTGTTTAATCCGGCATAAAACATATGGTATTGATTGTCTTTATAGATAACGTGAGGATCAGCAACGGAGGCCTGATCCCATGCCGGTGAATTATATGATGTGAAAATGGGATTGTTCTGATATTTTGTCCAATGAGCGCCATCCAACGACCAGGCGTAACCAATATTTCCGGTAAGATCGGTTAAAGAACCATCAGAGGTTAAATCAACAGATGCGTACCACATTCTGAGGGTATCATTTATAAGCAAAACAGAAGGTCCTTCCAGATATCCATTTTCCCAGGAAGAGCCATTTCCCACTTGCAAAACAGGGTTCTGGTCACTTTTTGTCCAATGATATCCATCAGGAGAATAAGCATATCCTATCTCATAAATCTCTGTGGCAGAATGTTGACCTGCATACCACATTTTGTATCTTTCGTTTGCCGGAGCCAAAGAGTCTATTATCACGGTTGGGGTTTCAACGCCCTTATCATCCCATGAATGATCCGTTTTATCCAATACAGGATTGTTGGGATATTGATTCCAAAGTATTCCGTCCAACGACCATGCATACCCAATTCTTTGATGAACTGAAGTATCGGAAGTACTTAACCAGCCAACACCTGTGTACCACATTTTCAAAGTGTCATTTACCCTAATGACATTTGGATCACTTACAGCAATAGCGTTCCAAACTCCAAAAGTTGCATTTCTACTCAAAACAGGACCACTGCCAAACTTAATAAAGTTTGTTTGGCCGCAGGAAATCATGCTTATGAAGAGACCCGTTAAAATCAAACCGGTTATTCTTTCAGCTTTTTTCATTTTTTCTGTCTTTTATTCATAGTCCATTGCCAGTAAAAATAAGGGAAAATCGGGACAAGCGACTCTATTGATTCATTTATGTCGGGCAGATATATGTAATAACCAATAAATTCCGCTCGAAAAGTTCTTAAGATTCCCCGTTTATTATTATAAAAAGGGGCAATTCTAAAACCATATGAGATCTGTCGCTTCCGTGGGATATTGTCTAAATATACAAAGGTAGTACCGTAAGCACCGGTGGTGTGCAAACTAATCCAGGGTTTCAGCCTAAAATCTATACTGAGGTTGAAATCAGGTGTTAATGATTTTGGGTAGAACTTTTCAATTAAATTCAGTGAGTCGTTGTTACTGAAATATACATTTTCTGCATAGATTACCCCCAAGGACAAGTGCGTGTAAAATTTAGAACTGATTTTCCAACTAAGATTCAAATGATTATACCAACTATTTCCTTTTCTACGCACAAGAGCATTGGGTTGGGCAGCTTGGGTTATATCATTCCAAAGATGCTGAACCATTGTTTCAAAGGCAATGGAGGGGATCTTCTTATTTTGGTTTAGGAGTTTAAATCTAAGATTAAAACTCGGAACAGGAATGTACGGCTCCTGGAAAAACCCTCCAATGATGGGAAGAAGGTCTACCTCAGCGGTAATGTTATCCGTAATGCCCCACCATGCCCAACTAGGTAAAGGCACTGTAAACGGCGATTGATTGTATATAAATTCGCCTTTTTTAAGTGTGTAGGCCGTAAATCCGTCAGCAGGATGCAAGAACGTTTCGGTTTGAAGGCCTTTTAACGTAATTGCTTGTCCGGAAACAGATGTGGAGGCTAAATACAAAATGATTGTAAGTAAAATGCTTCCTCGCATTTGCCGTTAAAGGTTAAATAAAAATGGAGAGTTTTCATGATACTTATATTTAATTCTTGTTGATTATTTGACGGTTTTACGGCCCATCTCTGTGAAAACGCGGTCAACCGGTTTCCACAATTCAATTTTGTTGCCATCATTATCCATGATGTGCACAAACATGCCGTAATCGCAGGTTACAATTGAATCCAGCACGATCACTCCGTTTTCCCTGAGTATTTTAACCAGACCTTCAATATTTCGTACGCGGTAATTGATCATAAATTCCTTTTTGGAGGGCTCGAAATAATCGCTGCCGGTCTTGAAGGGACTCCACTGCAGGTTATTGATCTCTTCCGGCCGGCTGGCATTGCTAAACTCAAACCTCGTGCCCCATTCGTTGGTTTGGATTCCAAGGTTCTTTTCGTACCAGATTTTGGTCTCTTCAGGATTTTCCGAGAAGCAAAAGATCCCAGCGATACCCGTGACTCCGGGTGTTGTGTCCGCTTCTGAATTCTTATTGATATTCTTTGTTTTATCCTTCATGTTTTCTATTCTATTTGCTCTGTTGCAATCGGTAAATCGTATTCAAACAATTGGAATAAAGATAGTTAATGTTTTCATAAGTTGTTATTTACTGATTGTTCTAAATTTATACCAGGATAAGATAAACAACACAGTCTGATATTATTACCTGTATCAGGGAACCAGTTTTGAAAGATCTCAATGATATTTTGTGACTTTTAATAAAACCGGAATCCGTTTTTACTCAGTCCTGCCTCAGAATCTTCTCCATCTTTTTGCCCCCGGCCAGCTCATCCACCAATTTATCCATATATCTGGCCTGTCTGGTCAAGGGAGTCTCAATTTCTTCAATCCTGTACCCACAGATTACGCCCCTGATCAAATGGGCATTGGGATTCAGTTTAGCATTTGCAAAGAAAGTCTCGATGGTCACATTATTATTAATCATTTCCTGCAGTTTTGCCTCATCATACCCCGTTAACCATTCCAAAACCTGGTGTAACTCCGCTTTGGTCCGGCCTTTTTTCTCGGCTTTATCCACATAATGCGGATAGATCGAAGAAAAGGTCATTTTGGCTATTCGTTTATCGTGTTCCGGTGTAGTTTTCATGTTATGAAAAGGTTCAGGTATTATTTACTATTAGATGGTTTCTGCAGCTTGATAAAAAGTACATTTTTGCATTGTTGTAAAATAAACGGATTAATCATGATTGGGTATTTATCCATTTTATTGGTTCAATAATCTTCTTTAATGTAGTTTAACTTAGAAACCCACGTCCTGTGGGCGTGATAATGTAAAATAAGGCCATGCCAAAAATAAGAAATAGTTTGGTAACTTCGGAATAGGGTCAAATACAGAAGACAATCGCATGTAGTTTTTCACTGCAATAATCATTTTGTATGGGTACCGAAATATCTTTATCGGAGGGGTAAATACAATATTCCCCGTAGAAGAACCAAAAGAAAGATACTTTTTATTTTGCCGGCTTGTCGGGATTTGGAATTTGGCTTTTCCTATCGCTTCTGAAAACCTGCCATCCAAAGTACCCTGTATCTGCTGTTTACCACTTTTATTTTACCATTCCCGCGCATGGAGTAGGTCGCGCTAACCCCCTCGATGCCTTACTCAAACCTGTGATTATACCGGGCTATTTCGTACCAGGTACCCAGATATTTCTGAATATCCAGTTGCTTACCTACTGTTTTGTATATCATATAATCTTATGTATAACAGGCATTAAGGCTAAGTAGGATTAGTGCTAAAAAAGCATAAATTAGTTTGTTTTTTCCCATAACTCTATAGTTCCATTTTTTATAAAAAATAAAGGATGCGGGTCTAAATCTCTTAAATATATTAGTTGATGATATTTATTTAGGTCTCTGATTTTCAATTTTTTTATCAAATGCCGCCTTTCGAATTTCAGTTGCCCATAAGTTACTGATAGTTTTTCTATTTTACCGGCTAGTTGAAATTTCGAAATATCAAAATGATACCCCCTTAATTGTGCTTCATTATAAACAAATTTCAAATACCAGTTTATAGCCGCTAATGGCTCATTCGCTTTTTTAAAACGTATCAACTGCGGATGATTTTTATAGCTTTTTGTTTTGCCTTGCAGAACGTTTTTGGCCAACAGGGTTTCCCGCCACAATGCAACCAGACCTTTGCTATCCAAATACTTTGGGTGTAATGACCAAATTCTCATGCAGGAAATATTTTATTGAGTATCTGTGATCGGTAATCGAAAATTTCGTTTAATTTATTTTTAATCACTATTAAATTGGCCATTCTTCCCAACATTCCAAAGGGAGGTTGGTAACTCACAATATCTTTCATTAAAACGCCATTTTTTTCAGGCATAATAATATGCTGATGATGCCACAATTTATAGGGCCCGACTCTTTGTTCATCAACAAAATAAAATTGATCCCTGACGTGTGTTATTTCAGTTACCCAATGGGTGGGAACGCCGAGCAAAGGACGAACGGTATAACTGATTATCATGCCTTCGTATATTTTAGCAGGCAAATTTGGTGTACGTATATCGAACCCCATGTTGTTGGGAGTGATTTCTTTTAAATTCTTCGGTGAACTAATAAAATCCCAAATCTCCTCAACAGAAGTATTAATATATAGTTCTTTTCGAAATTGATAGAATGCCATAAAACGTTTTTTATGATGAAAGTTCCTGCTTGTTTATTAAACGCTTGATATTCGTACGGTGCAGGAATATGATTATAATTGTACAAACCAATAAATAATAGAATGTCAGACTTAGTCCGTGAATAATTAGTTCAACCAAAGGCAAAGCAATCCCCAGTGTAATTGCCCCAAGAGAAACATATTTAAATCGCCACTTCACAATAAAATAGATGGCCACTGAAATAAATACGGAATAGGGAGCTATTAATACGGATGCACCCAGAGTGGTATTGACTCCTTTGCCCCCTTTGAATTTTAAGAAAACACTAAAATCGTGACCCAAAATGGTAGCCAGCGCCACCAAATAAAGATAATATTCAGCCATTTCTTTTTCATTCCTCAGAAAATAGAGATATACTGCCACAGGTAAAAATCCTTTCAGTATATCCAAAAGCTGTGCCATGATGGCAATATTTTTACCGGCAACCTTTTTTACATTGGTCGAACCAATATTACCACTTCCTGTTTCCATGATGTTTTTACCCGTAAAATATAGGGTTAAAATATACCCGAAAGGGATGGCTCCCAATAAGTAGGTCAGAAGAATATATACGATCTGAATGGTTATATTCATTTCATTTAAGGAGAATACGTAAGGCTTCATCTACATGCTTTTCGGCTAGAATCTGCGAATTAAACATATAAATCACTTCGCCTTTTTTATCGACAACATAAGTAACTCTGCCCGGCAGCAAACCAAATAAATTAGTGGGAACGCCAAACAATTTACGCACTTTGTTTCCGGAATCGCTTAACAAAGTGTAATTCAACCGGTGCTTTTGTGCAAAAGCAAGATGACTTTGTACCGACTGGGCGCTAATTCCAATGATCATGGCATCGGCATCGGCAAACACTTCAAACTGGTCGCGAAATGCACAGGCTTCTTTTGTACAACCCGGGCTATCGTCTTTGGGATAAAAATAAATCACCAGATTTTTTTTGCCAATTACGTCTTCTATTTTGAAAAGGTTACCGTTTTGGTCTTTTAATTCAAACTTTGGAATTTTACTTCCGACTTCCATTTTTTTCATTTTCTCAGAATTTGTATCAAAAATTAAATAAGTAACGAATAATATTAAATAAACTGCCAAATAAAACAGATAGAAATTTCGAAACTTCCTGTACTTAACGTTTTCAGGATAAACGTTCCCAAAAAGCCCCTTTATTTCTTTCCAGAAAACAGGTTTTAGGTTGATTACCCAACTATCGGTTTGGTATACCATTTTACGGAATTTGCTGCGGTAGTATCCAAGAGGCAAGCCCCAGCCGACAAAAAGGATGAACCAGATATTTTTTGTAATAAAATCCATGCTGTGCTATTTTTTAAGGAACCAGGGAAAGAATGCATTTGTTTTTCGAATGTACTCTTTATACTTTGGTTTCGAATTGCTTAGTGTTTTTTCGAGCAGCGAAACGCCCGAAACTTTTATGATCAACAGGGTCATAACAACCGAACCAATAATTTGCCAGTAACTTCCGGCTGCCATGCTAAATAATGCATAGGCCCACCACACGGCCGAGTCGCCAAAATAATTGGGATGGCGGGTATATTTCCAGAAACCTGTATCCAAAACTTTTCCTTTGTTTGCCGGGTTTTTCTTAAAGCGTGCCATTTGAAAATCACCGCCTGCTTCAAAGGAAAAACCCACCAGCCAAACCACAATTCCGATGTAGTCCAATACATTCAGTTCACCGGAATCTGTACTTGAACTAACGCCTAATAAGGGCAAAGAAATAATCATAATCAAGGCACCTTGTAACAAAAAAGTTTGGAAGTAACTAACCCACCAATACCGTTCAGGGCCATAATTCCTTCTAAATTCCTGATACCTGAAATCCTCTCCTTTCCCTATATTTCTCCATGCCAGATAAATAGCAAGACGAAGGCCCCATATGGTCACCAGGGCAAGAATCAATATTTTTCGGCTTGTTAACTCGCCCGACATAAAAACATAAAAAGCATTGACAACCACAAAGCCAAAGCCCCAAAAAAGGTCGACAATACTTACATTGGTTATTATAACACTCCAAATCCACAGCAGTGTAACAAGGACTAAAATGATTAAGGATGCCTGTAAAAATAAAGTCATGATGTAGTTATTTATTGTCATATAATAATGAAATAGCAATAGCTCCCGGGCCGGCATGCATGCCAATTACAGGAGAGATATTAACCACCGATACGGGCTTTTTCCCTGTCATTTCAAGCATTTTATCTTCAGCCATCCGGGCACCTTCCACATTATTAGCGTGCATAATGATGTAATTCCAGATGGTTTTTCCACGGCTTGTTTTTTCAATATGTTTAAATATCTTTTTCAAACTGGCCTGCTGGCTGAAGGTTTTTCCGAACAACATCGAATTACCCTTTTCATCCATTGAAATAACCGGATTTAAACCAAGCATTTTGGCTATTATTCCCCTGGGTTTGGAAACCCTCCCGCCTCTGATCATGGTTTGTAAATCGCGCACACTTACAAAAATTTTTGCCTGAAACACGTCCTTTTTTAAGTTTTGAACAATCGATTCAACCGGCAGCCCCTGTTCAATACTTTTGGCTGCTTTTAAAACCAGTAAAGCCAGTGCTCCCGATAAGTTTTTCGAGTCGATTACATAAACCGGTTTGTTAAACTCTTTCGCAATGCGTTCACCTGCTTTCACACTATTGGCATAGGTTCCGCTAAACCGGCTGGTTAAATGAACGGCAA
>JANTHB010000007.1 GCA_024762655.1 Bacteroidales bacterium | reverse complement strand
TTCTTTTTCAGGATTGTGGCGACACCTGTTAAAGTGTCCTTTTCTGTACGGATTTTCAGGCAAAGGAGGATTTGGCATAAAATGTGATAAAGAGCAGTCGGTTTATAAAAATGTCTCATTCACTAAATACAGAAAGGAATATGGAGAAAGTTAACATCAAACCTTTGGGAGACCGGGTCGTAGTATTGCCGGCACCAGCTGAAGAAAAGACCAGTAGCGGAATCATTATCCCCGATACGGCACAGGAAAAACCGCAACGCGGTACTGTAGTGGCCGTGGGTAGTGGTACCGAAACTGAGAAAATGGAAGTAAAAGCAGGCGATACGGTATTGTATGGCAAATATTCAGGTACGGAAATTTCCATGGACGGAAAAGATTACCTGATCCTGCGCCAGTCTGATATTTTAGCAATCGTATAAATCATTTAATTAAGTATTAACCATAAAAATTTTTAAAAATGGCAAAAGAAATCAAATTTAACATAGAAGCAAGAGACTTGCTTAAGAAGGGTGTGGATATCCTGGCTGACTCGGTAAAGGTGACACTGGGTCCCAAAGGCCGTAATGTTGTGCTGGATAAGAAATTCGGTGCTCCCCAGGTAACAAAGGACGGGGTTACCGTAGCCAAAGAGATTGAAGTGGAAGATCCGTTTGAAAACATGGGTGCTCAGATGGTCAAGGAAGTTGCTTCCAAGACGGCTGACAATGCCGGTGACGGAACAACCACGGCCACTATTCTGGCACAGTCGATATACGATGTCGGATTAAAGAATGTTACGGCAGGAGCCAACCCGATGGATCTGAAACGCGGGATTGACCTGGCTGTCGCAAAAGTTGTGGAACATTTGAAAGAAATGTCCCGGACGGTAGGTGATGATACCAAAAAAATTGAACAGGTGGCAGCTATATCTGCCAATAACGATTCGGCCATCGGAAAACTGATCGCCGAAGCTATGGAAAAAGTAAAAAAAGAAGGGGTTATCACCGTTGAAGAAGCCAAAGGAATTGAAACTACCGTAGAGGTAGTCGAGGGGATGCAGTTCGATCGGGGTTATATTTCTCCCTATTTTATTACGGATACCGAGAAAATGGAAGCCGTACTGGAGAATCCTTATATCCTGCTGCACGACAAGAAGATTTCCACCATGAAAGACCTGCTTCCTATTCTTGAAGCTACCTCTCAGGCAGGAAGGCCTTTGTTGATCATTGCCGAAGATATTGACGGCGAAGCCCTCGCTACGCTGGTGGTGAACAAACTGCGCGGATCATTGCGTGTGGCAGCCGTAAAAGCCCCAGGCTTTGGTGACAGAAGGAAAGAAATGCTCGAAGACATTGCTATTCTGACCGGAGGTACCGTGATATCGGAAGAAAAAGGGCTGAAACTGGAACATACGACATTGGATATGCTGGGACAGACCGAGAAAATAACCATCGACAAGGAAAACACGACGATTGTCAATGGTGCCGGCGACCCTGCCAAGATTGAAGCCCGTGTGAAACAAATCAAGAAACAAATTGAAGCTTCTACCTCTGACTATGATAAGGAAAAACTTCAGGAAAGATTGGCCAAGCTGGCCGGCGGAGTGGCTGTGCTCTATGTAGGGGCTGCCTCTGAAGTGGAGATGAAAGAAAAGAAAGATCGTGTGGATGATGCTCTGAGTGCTACGCGTGCTGCCATCGAAGAAGGGATTATTCCCGGTGGCGGAGTTGCTTTTATCCGCTCAATCGGTGTGTTGGATGGTCTGAAAGGTGAAAATGAAGATCAGAACATTGGGATAGCCATTGTTCGCAGAGCTCTGGAAGAACCCATCCGGATGATCGTGGAAAATGCTGGCGTAGAAGGATCCATTGTAGTGGCCAAAGTGAAAGAAGGAAAAGATGATTTCGGGTATAATGCCAGGACAGACCAATATGAAAACCTCCTGGAAGCCGGCGTGATCGATCCGACGAAAGTGGCCCGTATCGCTCTGGAGAATGCCGCTTCTGTGGCCGGAATGTTGCTGACAACCGAATGCGTTGTGACCGAAAAAGAAGAAGAAAACCCGGCTCCTCCGGCAGCAGCTCCCGGTATGGGCGGTATGGGCGGCATGTATTAATGCCCCATACACATTAACTATATTTTCAAGCCCTTCCCATTGCGGGAAGGGCTTTTATTTTTCGAAAAGAGCGGGCAGTGGGAGGAATGATGATCTACAAAGAAAAAAGCGTAAATTTGTACCTGAACGGAAAAATGAAAAACCAGGTTTTCCGTTACGTTATTGTTATCAAAAAAATGAATTGAATATTATCAATGAAAAATATACTTTTTTTTCTGACGGTTTTTTTACTTACAGGACAGACCCTCTTCGGCGGATGGGTGATCAGGGAAGTTTCACGTTTTTCCGACACCGGAAAGAAACAGGAAAGACAGGTATATGCACAGGATCATTTGATCCGTTTAGACGAGGAGGGGCTGGTTACCATCATGGATTTGTATAAAGGGGTTATTCAGTTTTATAATCCGGAAACAAAAGAATACTGGGATGGTACCATAGATGACTATGACCGGGAAATGGCGGCTTTACTTCGTACCAGATTTCTGGAAAAAATAAACGATTACAGTGAAGAGGCAAAGAAAAAAGCCTTGGACAGTTATAACAGGATGCTCAGGCAGTTACAGATGCCGGATTCGGCGGTGGCCCGCCATGACCGTCTGGATGTGAAAATTTCGCAGACACGAACGGGAAAGGAAATCGCAGGTTTTTCTACCAAGGTGTTTATGGTGTGGGTAAATGACGTTGCGGTGGAGGAAGACTGGATCGCTCCAAAACTTCAGCTTCTGCCGCTGCCTTTGCTTAGAAAATATTACACCGTTTTTAACCGTATTACCAAATATTATGAACAAGGTTTCCATTACCAGGCTTATCCGTTGTATTTATATATGGAAACACGTGGTTACCCGGTAAAAATAAGGGAGTTCGGGTATGGATATGAGGTAATTACAGAGGTGGAGAAAGCAAAGAAGAAAAGGCTGTCGCCACGAGTTTTTATGCTTCCCGGACATCCCCGGCGGGTCTCCCTGCAAGAGTTAAACCGAAACTAATTTTTCTTTTCCGCGGATGATGATTCCCGGTAAAGGGGATTGTCCTATCTTTGCGGAGAAAAATATTTCTGAAAGTTGATTTTGCATGGATCATATACGTAATTTTTGCATTATAGCCCATATTGATCATGGGAAGAGTACCCTGGCCGATCAGTTGCTGATCAAAACCGGTTCATTGGATGAACGGAACTTTCAGGAACAGGTGCTGGACGATATGGATCTGGAACGCGAAAGGGGAATTACGATCAAGAGCCACGCCATCCAGATGGATTATCTTTATAAAGACCGGAAATACCAGCTCAACCTGATCGATACTCCCGGGCATGTGGATTTTTCTTATGAAGTGTCCCGTTCCATAGCTGCCTGTGAAGGTGCTTTGTTGGTGGTGGATGCTACACAGGGTATTCAGGCGCAGACCATCTCTAACCTTTATCTGGCCATTGAGCATAACCTGGAGATCATCCCGGTGCTGAACAAGATGGACCTCAATAATGCCATGCCCGAGGAGGTGAAAGATCAGATTGTGGATCTGGTGGGTTGTGCCCGCGAGGATATTATTGAGGCCAGTGGTAAAACGGGACAGGGGGTGGAGCGTATCCTGGAAAGAATTGTTAACGATGTCCCGCCTCCGAAAGGGGATCCCACCGCCCCATTGCAGGCCCTGATCTTTGATTCCGTCTTTAACCCCTACCGGGGCATCTATGCATACTTTAAGATATTTAACGGGGCATTGCACAGGGGGGACCACGTGAAATTTGTGGCCACCGGCAGGGATTATATCGCCGATGAGATCGGGGTGCTGAAGATAAAGAATGAGCCGCGCGAGGTTTTACGGGCCGGTGATGTCGGGTATATCATTTCCGGAATCAAGAATTCCAGTGAAGTGAAGGTGGGAGATACCATCACCCATGTGGACCGGCCCTGCGACAAGGCTATCGAAGGTTTTGAGGATGTGAAGCCTATGGTGTTTGCCGGGATCTATCCTGTTGATGCAGATGATTATGAGGAACTCAGAGCATCCATTGAAAAACTGCACCTCAATGATGCTTCCCTGACGTTTGAACCGGAGTCCTCGGCAGCTCTGGGTTTTGGCTTCAGATGCGGCTTCCTGGGATTGTTGCATATGGAAATCATCCAGGAACGACTCGACCGTGAATTTGACATGAATGTTATTACTACCGTGCCAAATGTATCCTACCGGGCTTATACCACACGGGGAGAAATGATCGAAGTGCATAATCCATCGGGGTTGCCCGATCCTACCTATCTCGATCATATTGAAGAACCCTATATTTCGGCCCAGATCATTTCCAAAGCAGAGTTTGTAGGCCCGATCATGAAATTATGTATTGACAAAAGAGGAACATTAAAAAATCAGGTGTACCTGACAAGTGACCGTGTAGAGCTTACTTTTGAGATGCCTCTGGCTGACATTGTTTTTGATTTTTATGATAAACTGAAAAGTATCTCAAAAGGATATGCCTCTTTTGATTACTATACTTCCGGTTATAAACGAGCTACCCTGGTACGCCTGGATATCCTGTTAAACGGAGAGATGGTAGATGCTCTGTCCACCCTGATTCATAAAGATTATGCGTATGGATTTGGGAGAAAGATCTGCTTGAAACTGAAAGAGCTTATCCCCCGGCAACAGTTTGACATTGCCATACAAGCGGCCATCGGGTCGAAAGTTATCGCCCGCGAAACCGTAAAAGCCTTACGGAAAGATGTTACAGCCAAATGTTACGGTGGAGACATTACCCGAAAAAGGAAACTCCTGGAGAAACAAAAGAAAGGGAAAAAGAGGATGCGTCAGGTGGGGAATGTAGAGGTGCCGCAGCAGGCTTTTCTGGCGGTATTAAAGCTGGATTAGTCCACACAGCAAATCCGCTGAGGAAATCTTTTGGACCGAATGTTTAAGTTACATAGAAAAATTTTTATATTTTTGATTGTTTTATAAACTTAAATTTAAGCGATTAGGATGAAAAAATTATTGTTTGTTGTTGCAGTTGCTTCATTAATAATTCCTGTTGCAAAATCACAGGATTGTACCAGTTATTTTCCTCAGGAAAAGGGGAAGAAACTGACTTATCAAATGTATGATAAAAAGGGAAAGCCGTCGGGGAAGATGTATTATGAAGTGTTGGATAACCAAAAGACCAAAGACGGTTTAAAAATAACCACACAACAATGGGTTGAGTCTGCAGATGGGGAAGTGGTTGATACCCTCCTGCTGAACTATTATTGCAAACAGGGAGAGTTTTACATTGATATGAAAGCGTCCCTGGCAAACATGTTGGAAAAATACCAGGGCATGGACATTAAAGTCAGCTCGAAAGACCTGGCAATGCCTCCGCATCTGAAAGTAGGGGATCAGTTGCCTGACGGTGAGGTGACGGCACAGATTCTTAACAATGGGGTTAAACTGGTGACTATTACAGCCACGGTCAGTAACCGCAAGGTGGCAGCTAAAGAAAATATAACCACTCCTGCAGGTACTTTTAAGTGCGTTAAGATCACCTTTGATAATGACGGCAAAATTGGTTTTATAAAAACCCATGTCAAAGGGGCTACCTGGTATGCAGAAGGGATTGGGACCATCAGGTCGGAGGATTATAACAAAAAAGGGAAACTTGAGAGTTCTACCGAGCTGGTAGAGCTGAAGTAGTTAACAGATCAGTTTATATCCTTTTCCGTGGATGTTGATGATCTCGACGGACGGATCCTCTTTCAGATATTTTCTTAATTTGGTTATATAGACGTCCATGCTCCTGGCATTGAAATAATTATCATCCATCCAGATGGTGCGCAGGGCAAAGTTTCGCTCCAGTATTTTGTTTTTATTGTTGCATAGCAGGCGCAATAGTTCGGATTCCTTCGTAGTTATCTTCTGTACCTGGTTCCCGAAAATCAGTTCCTGTTTGTTGGCATCGAACAGATATTTTCCGATTTTAAACTGGTCCTGGCTTGCTCCCTGGCCTGATTTTGTTCGCCGGAGGATCGCTTCAATGCGAAAAAGGAGTTCCTCCATGCTGAAAGGTTTGGTGATATAATCATCCGCTCCGATACGAAATCCTTCAAAGACGTCTTCTTTCATGGATTTAGCAGTGAGAAAGATGATGGGTATGTCCGAATTCAACTGTCTGATTTCGCGTGCCAGGGTAAACCCATCCTTCACCGGCATCATAATATCCAGCAGGCACAGGTCGAAATGATCGGAGATGAAACCTTTGTATGCATGGTCTCCGTCAGTGAACAATTCGGTTTCAAACCCTTTGGCCCGGAGATATTCTTTTAATAACATTCCCAGGTTCTCATCATCTTCTGCCAGTAAAATGCGGATTTTGTCCATAAGTGCGTATGTTATCAGTTTGTATTAAAAGGTAAAAATACAGAAAATGTGGTTCCTTTGTTCATCTGGCTTTCTACGGCAATGGTTCCGTTATGGTCTTCAATGATCTTCTTGACATAGCTTAGTCCCAATCCAAACCCCTTTGCATCGTGGATATTCCCGGTTGGAACGCGGTAGAACTGGTCGAATATTTTTTTCTGATCCTCTTTTGATAAGCCGATTCCGTTGTCACGCACATGGATCAATATTCCTTTCTGATTGTTCTCGGTTTTAATATAGATCAAGGGGGCTTCCCTGCTGTATTTAATCGCGTTGTCTACCAGGTTGGAGAAAACATTGGTAATGTGCATCTCATCCACGGGGATTACCGGATGCTCCGCCATAAAATCGTACACGATCTTCCCGTTTTTATTTTGTATTCTTATGGAAAAGTTCTGGATCACATGGGTCAGGAGCTTGTGGATATCCGTGTCTTTTTTCTTGAGTTTGACTCTGCCACGCTCAAAAACGGCCATCTGTAACACTTTTTCCACCTGGTGACTTAATCTGTTGGTTTCATCGTCAATCACACGGGCAATATGATCTATGTTTTTATCACTGTTGAGTATGCTTTTGTCTTTGAGCATCTGGGAAGCCAGAGAGATGGTAGAGATCGGGGTTTTAAGTTCGTGGGTCATGTTGTTGACAAAATCGGTTTTAATGTCTGTTATCCTTTTTTGTCTCAAAATGATATATAATGTTCCCAGAAAAACGACCATAAAAAAGATTGCCAGGGCCAGGGACAGATATCCTATCCATCCCAGCGACCGTACAAGGTATTTGTGTTCATCCGGAAAATAGAGGACCAGCGAGTTATTCTGATTGACCATGTCGTTGGGGAAAAGAGGTTGCTCGAAGGTGTTGGCATACTTGTGTTTATTGTTGTATCCAGGGGTTTTGTATATGACTTTTGAATGATCTTTGATAATTGCAAATTCAAAAGGCTGGTTGATCCCGTTTTTTGCCAGCGTGTTTTTAATAAGATAAAATAATTCCACCGGTTGAACCCTTTTCTGAATATCGGGAGGGGGTTGTGAAAGTTTTTCCATGATATGTTTAACCATGCGGGTTCTATTGGCTTCAATGAGGGTGGTTCTGTTGTTGTTTGCTTCATCTAAAATCCCGTTAATGCGTCCCGTCAGCAGCAGGGTGTCTAAAGCGGTAAATTTATTGGTGATGGTTTCCCGGCCGGGGATAGGGGTCATCTCTTGGGATAAATCTGGATTCATGAAAAAATCCGGGTTTTCGTCCTCGGAATATATATCGGTTTGCCCTGATTCGATGTGTATTTCCCGTAAAACGATATTGTAGATTTCCTTTTTTTCCAGTTGTGAGATAACTTCTTTGCAAGCAGCATTTACCGTTTGTCTGAATTGATGACTTTTTACCTCCAGGGCGTGGTTTAACCAGTAGATCTGAATCATAACAAGCGCGACCATCCCTATTGCCATGATTCCGGATAATATCCATATGGTCTTTTTATTCATGGTTTTACAAAGATAACTCTTTCCATCTTACCCCCCTGGGTTTTAACAATCTTTAACATCCCTTAAACGTTGTTAACATAAATTCCTCTTATCTTCGTAATGTTCAAAAATAATGAAGGTTGTTTGAAACATTTTTAATAATTACACGTTATTTAAAACAAAGAGCAGAAATAATGAGTTTGGCATGAAAATTGCACTTCTCATAACAGAACAAAAGCAGTAGGTTTTTGGTTTAGGTTAATAAAAGGGTTAATACGGAAAGAGCAGGTGAAATTTCACCTGCTCTTTTTTTTTGTTCAGTCAAACTGCAGCGCGTCGGCGGTTGGGTATTCCTCCGGATATACCGGGAAAAAGGCGTAAATTACGGGAATGGTTTTAAGTTTGTTTTCCAGATCGTAAATAAATGCATCTCCGGGGCGGGGAGTAATATGCAGGAGGAAATCAATGTTTTTTAAATCATCAAAGAGAAAACCATGCTCGGAACGGTTTGAGATAAGATGCCACGAAAGCATTTTGTTTTCATCTTCCCAGGCAAATACGGGGAACAGAAGGTTGGTATTTTTTCGGGTTGTGCCGAAATCGGCCGAGCGGACAAAATGCGTTCCCAGTTCCCGGTTCAGAATCCATCCCATATGATACCCTTTTTCATGCGAGGCAATTGCTGCCAGGTAGTAATCCCGGTCCGGTTCAAGGGAAAGACGATGTTTTTTTATTTTAGCCATAAATATGAGATGTAAAATCAGGACCGTATCAGTCCGGGTGAATTTCTTCCCACGCTTTCTGTGCTGCTATTTGTTCGGCTTCTTTTTTGGAGTTTCCGTTTCCTTCTCCGAGGATGCTGTTTTTCGTCTGCAATAAAGACCGGAACACCTTTTTTCCATTGTCATTAATACTTTCCTGCGTGACAAAAAAAAGTTTCCTGTGGTTTTTTTGAGCCCACACCAGCATCATGCTTTTAAAATCGGTTTCTGTTTCCAGGATCTCAGGGAGATCAATATATTTTTTAAAAAGAATTTGGTTGAAATACCTTTGTGTCTTTTTATAGCCCTGGTCCAGGAACAGGGCTCCTATAAATGCTTCAAACACATCTCCGAAAATATGTTTATGCTGGTTCTCGGAATGGTAGGTATATTGCACAAGCTGATCCAGCTTCAGTTTAAGAGCAATTTCATTCAGTGTGTTCCCGTTTACGATCCGGGACCTGAGTTTTGATAGTTCTCCCTCGTTTTTTTCGGGATATAACCGGTATAGGTGTTCGGAGATAATGGTGCTGATGACGGTATCCCCCAGAAATTCCAGTCTTTCATTATTGATGGGTTCCCCTGGGACAGGCAGGGACCTGGAACGTGTAATAAAGGCGATCTGATAAAGGGTTATGTTGCGTGGGGAATAGGGGAGCAGTTTTTTTATTTGCATATAAAACCCCTTTTGGTTAGGTAAAAGGGGAGGGGGGTGTTTCAAATGAAAAGAAAGCACTGGCTAGGACTCAAATTTTTTTAGGATGATGGAGGCATTATGACCGCCAAAACCAAATGTGTTGCTTAAAGCTACCTTCACCTCTTTTTTCACAGCTTTATTGAAGGTGAGATCCAGTTTAGGATCAATTTCGGGATCATCGACAAAATGATTAATTGTGGGGGGGACGATTCCTTTCCGGATTGCCATAATACTGGCAATGGCTTCAGCGGCGCCGGCAGCACCCAGCAGGTGCCCTGTCATGGATTTTGTGGAACTGATATTAATACGGTAGGCATGTTCTCCGAAAAGTTTCTGGATGGCTTGAATTTCGGAGATATCTCCGCGCGGGGTAGCTGTTCCGTGTACGTTGATATAATCAACATCTTCCGGGGTCATGCCTGCATCGTCCAGTGCTTCTTTCATGACCAGGGCAGCGCCCAGTCCTTCCGGATGAGGAGCGGTCATATGGTACGCGTCTGCCGATAAACCTGCGCCGGCCACCTCCGCGTAGATTTTAGCTCCTCGGGCTTTGGCATGTTCCAGTTCTTCCAGAATCAACGTGCCGGCGCCTTCTCCCATAACAAATCCGTCACGTGTCTTGTCGAAAGGCCGGGATGCGGTCTTATACTCGTCGTTGTTGGTACTGATGGCCATGATTGCATTGAATCCTCCTATCCCTACCCTGTTGATAGGAGCTTCCGCACCGCCGGTGACAAAAAGCTCCGCTTTGCCCAGACGGATATAATTGTAGGCATCAATGATGGCATTGGCAGCCGTCGAGCAGGCCGAAACCGTTGCAAAATTAGGCCCTCTGAACCCGTATTTTATGGAAATATGACCTGCTGCAATGTCTGAAATGATCTTCGGGATAAAAAACGGGCTGAACCGGGGCGTTCCGTCGCCTTCCACAAAGGATTTAATCTCTTCATAAAAGGTTTGTAACCCTCCGATTCCTGAACCGTAGATCACACCCACGCGGTTGTGGTCTACCGAAGCTTTGTCTATCCCGGCATCCCTGATGGCTTCATCGGCCGAGACCAGGGCAAACTGACAGAACAGATCCAGTTTGCGTAATTCTTTCCGTTCGAAATGTTCTTTGGGATCGAAGTTTTTTACCTCGCAGGCAAAATGAGTTTTAAATTTCTCCGTGTCAAAACGTGTAATAAGGCTGGAGCCACTTACTCCGTTAGCCAATGCTTCCCAGAAATCAGGTACATTATTTCCCAACGGGGTCAGTGCTCCTAACCCTGTAACTACTACACGCTTTAAGGTCATCTTTTTTTACTTTACGTTTTCTTCAATGTACTTGATGGCTTCCCCTACCGTGGAGATGTTTTCTGCCTGGTCATCGGGAATGCCAATGTTGAACTCTTTTTCAAACTCCATGATAAGTTCAACGGTGTCCAGGGAATCAGCACCCAGGTCATTGGTGAAACTGGCTTCAGGAGTTACTTCACTTTCATCAACTCCAAGTTTGTCAGCGATTATCGCTTTTACTCTTGATGCAATGTCTGACATAGTTTTAATTTTTTAGTTACAATTAAATGGTTAGAAAATTCCGGTGCAAAGAAATGTATTTCAATAAAATTTTTCAAACAAATATATATTTTTTTACTTTACATGTTCAAACTGTTCGTAAGATACGAAAATATTTTTATTAATTATATCTTCATAAGTATCAATAGATGAGTAAAAAATGGAGGATGGCAATATTTGCTTCCGGTGCGGGAACCAATGCCCAAAACCTAATCGAACATTTCAACAAAACGTTCGATAAGAATATTGTATTGGTGGTTACCAATAATCCCGGGGCCTATGTGATCCACCGGGCAGGGGAGTTAGGCGTTCCCTGCAAGGTATTCGACCGGCAGGATTTCAGGGAGGGACATGTGTTGAAGGAATTGGAACAAAATAAAGTAAATTTTATCATTCTTGCCGGCTTCCTTTGGTTGGTCCCTGCCAATATATTGCGTGCCTATCCGGGAAGAATTGTAAATATTCATCCTGCCTTATTGCCACAATACGGTGGAAAAGGAATGTACGGGCATCATGTGCATGAGGCGGTAATCAGCCATGGTGACAAGGAGTCCGGGATCACCATTCATTATGTTAACGAAGAGTACGATAAGGGAGACATTATCTTTCAGGCGCGTTGTCCGGTAATGCCACATGACACCCCTGATACCCTGGCACAAAGGGTTCATCAGCTTGAATACAGGTATTATCCCCGGGTGGTGGAACAAATGCTGGATAAGCAGGAAGGGCAGGATTAGCTCACAACGACATTGATGATCCGTTTCGGGACAAAGATGACTTTCCGGATGGTTTTCCCTTCGATCCACTTTTTCGCCTGCGGAGCTTCCCGTACCGCTTTTTCAACTTCCGCCTGGGAGATTTCCAGGGGCAAGGGAAGCTTAAATCTCATTTTTCCATTAAAAGACACCGGATATTCAAAAGTGTCTTCTTCCAGCCATTTTTCATCATAGTCGGGCAAGGAGGCAAAGCTGATGCTTGGTTTATGTCCCAGTTGTTCCCACAGTTCTTCTGCTATCAGCGGGGCCAGCGGAGAAATAAGAATCGTCAGGGCTTCGAGGATCTTCCGTTTCCGGCACCGGAGGGTTGACAGTTCGTTGGTACATACCATCAGCGTGCTCACAGCCGTATGGTAAGAAAAGCGTTCTATATCATCCCTGACCTTTTTGATGGTCCGGTGCAGGATTTTCCGCTCCTGTTCGCCGGGCTCACCATCCGTAATGGCAAAGCGGTTTTCTTCATCATGAAAGAGTCGCCAGAATTTCTTGACAAACCTCGAGATGCCTTCAATTCCGTTGGTGTCCCAGGGTTTGGATTGTTCGATGGGTCCCAGGAACATTTCGTACATTCGGAGTACGTCTGCACCGTACTTATCTACCAGCTCATCCGGAGTCTGTACGTTGTGTTTCGATTTAGACATTTTTTCGATTTCCCATCCGCAGATATATTTTCCGTCCTCTTCGAGGATGAACTCGGCCTCCTGAAATTCAGGGCGCCACTTGCGGAAAGCTTCCAGATCCAGCACATCGTTGTGAACCAGGTTGATGTCCACATGAAGGGGGGTGGACCATAATTCGCGGTCTTTGATATTGTGGGAAACAAAAATGGGTTTCAATTCCCTTATTTTGTGATTGTCAAAAAATACTTTGCCGGGAGCGGTCTCATGGATTGCCTGGTTTATTTCCTTCGCCGTCTCGTCGGTCATATAAATAATATCGTGTATCGGCAGCAGGAGAAGCCTTTTCCCGGTGTTCTTTATGTAATCTTTGTAATAGCTCTCCAGTTTTTCCAGTTTTTCCTGACTTTTTATTTCAAGGATCAGTCTGGCTTTCTGATGATAGAAATCGAAGCGGCGGTTTCCGTCCCGGTAATTCCGGATCACATGCTCTGCTTCTCCGCCTTCCCTGATTTTTTGCCACAGCAGGTATTCCGCATATTTTTCCAGGTTGACGCGGTAAACGAAATTGGATCTTCCCAGAATTTTTCCCTGGTTGATGAGTTTGTGGAAAGGTTCTTCTACCACGGAGAGGCCCAGGTCATAAAGGAATTTATTCCAGAAACGGGAATAGATGAGATGGCCTGTAGCGTGTTCATCTCCGCCGATATAAAGATCTACATTTTTCCAGTAACCCACCGCTTCTGTTGAAAAATATTCTTTGTCATTGTGAGGATCCATGTAGCGGAGATAATAACCGCTCGAACCGGCAAAGCCGGGCATGGTATTTGTTTCGAGTGGATAACCTTCGCGGGATTTCCAGTGTTGGGCTCTGGCCAGCGGAGGATCTCCCGTTTCGGTAGGGAGGTACTTGTCCACCTCCGGCAGTTCAAGTGGCAGCTGGTCTTCATCGAGAGGATAAGGAATCCCTTCTTTATAATAGATGGGGAACGGCTCTCCCCAGTATCTCTGCCGGCTGAAAATCGCATCGCGTAAACGATAATTTACTTTCCCGTATCCCTTGTTTTTCTTTTTCAGGAAATCAATGATGGCGGGGATTGCTTCCCGGACCGGAAGGTCATTGATAAAGCCGGAATTGATGAGGTAGCCTTCTTTGGAGTCATACGAACTTTCCCATCCGGCAGGATCTTCCTGCTTCCCTTTTTCGCGCGTGATAACTTGTATAATGGGCAGGTTGAAATGACGGGCAAAGGCAAAATCACGGGAGTCGTGGGCAGGAACAGCCATAATGGCGCCGGTTCCGTAACCCGCCAGAACATATTCTGCTACCCAGACAGGGATCCGGGCTCCGTTGACGGGATTGATTGCATAGGCACCGGTAAAAACCCCCGTTACGGTCTTTACATCGGCGATCCGGTCTCTCTCTGAGCGATTAATAGCTTTTTTAACATATTCTTCCACTTCCTCCCGGTGCTCTTTGGTAGTGATATCGTCAATGAAGGGGTGCTCGGGAGCCAGCACCATGAAGGTAGCGCCAAAAAGCGTATCGGGACGTGTGGTGAAAATTTCCAGTTGTTCCGGATAATCTGCGATATCGAAAAACACAACTGCTCCTTCCGACCGGCCGATCCAGTTGCGTTGTACCTCTTTTATGGATTCACTCCAGTCTATGGTTTCAAGTCCGTCAAGCAGTCGCCGTGCATAGGCGGTGATCCGAAGAAACCATTGACGCATTTTTTTCCGTTCTACAGGATAGCCTCCCCGCTCGGAATAACCGTCTTTGACTTCATCGTTGGCCAGGACGGTACCCAGTGCAGGACACCAGTTTACCCAGGTATCGGAGAGATAAGCCAAACGGTAATTCATCAGGATTTCCTGTTTTTTCTTTTCCGAAAAGGTATTCCATTCGTCCGGAGAGAAAAGATCTACAGGAGAAGAAGCAGCCCTGACCTTTTTGTTTCCCTCCCGTTCAAATATTTTGATAAGGCGGTCGATGGGCTCTGCTTTGTCCGTTTCCAGGTTATACCACGATTTGAATAGTTGCAGAAAGGTCCACTGCGTCCATTTGTAATAAGCAGGGTCGGAGGTTACCACTTCACGATCCCAGTCAAAAGAAAAGCCGAGTTTGCCCAGTTGTTCGCGATATTTCTGAATATTTTTTGCCGTGGTAACGGCGGGGTGGGTGCCTGTTTGAATGGCATATTGTTCTGCAGGCAGGCCGAATGCGTCAAAACCCATCGGATGAAGTACGTTGTATCCTTTGAGCCTCATATACCGGGCGTAAATGTCTGAAGCGATATATCCCAGCGGATGACCTACGTGCAAGCCAGCGCCCGAGGGGTAAGGAAACATATCCAGGACATAATATTTCGGTTTGGAAGGGTCTGTATCCGTTTTGAATGTTTTGTTTTCCTTCCAGTAGTTCAGCCACTTCTTCTCTGTTTCCCTGAAGTTATATTCCATATTGGTAGGTTTTGTAATATCAGAGTGCGAAAATAGGAAAAGTTCATCAATAATTTTATTAAATTTGCACACTGAATTATGCTGGTCCCGTAGTTCAATTGGATAGAATGTCAGATTCCGGTTCTGAAGGTTGTGGGTTCGAGTCCCGCCGGGATCACAAAAAAAGGCCGGATATTTCCGGCCTTTTTTATGGGTATGAAAAAACTATTTTCTTACTTCACCTTATCTGTTTTGACAGATGAGTAACTGATCTTCAGAGCATTTGCGCGTCTGAGAGACTGTTTGATATCTGAGACAACTCCCATCTTGGTGTTTTGATCAACTTTCAGGGAGACCGTTAATTTATTGCGGTCAGCTTCATTTAACTGGTCTTTTTCCTGAGCTATAAAGTCCTGAATGTCTCCAACGGTTCTAAACTGGTCGTTCAGCTGTATACGGGGTTCGGTTCCGAACATTTTCTGAAAGCGAGGAAGAGGTTTTCCGACATAGATAAAAGAAACCAGTGATTTTTTCTCCAGTTTTTTAGCTTCGGTAGCTTCCGGAACGTGGATATTTACTTTCAGATCCACTTCACGCATCACTGTGGTAACCATGAAGAAGAATAAAAGCATAAAGATGATGTCGGGTAGGGAAGCCGTGTTGATCTGGCCGACGGATCTTTCTTCTTCATTCGGACGAAATTTTGATTTCATTATTTTTCTCCTCCAACATTTTTAGGTTCTGCTTCAGAGATAGCTGCCGGATAGTATTTTTTAATGGCCTGTTGTTTTTCTTTATCGAGGTCGTCATAGTTCATGCCGAACTTAGACCTGGCCAGTTCGTTTCGTAATTCATCCTTGGCAGCGATCAGCTCATTCTGAACTTTAATGTAAGTTCCATAAGATGTTCCCCGGTCGTTTTGCAGAGAGATAACCGGGTTTTTGGTTACGAACACATGGCCGAAGAATGGAATATCTTTCCATTCTTTTTCAGGGAGATCATCCCTGTTTTCCGGGTTGGCAATAAAATCTTTGGCAGCCTGTCTCAATTGATGGATGTCCATTCTTTTTCCTTCGACAAGAAGCTCATTGTTCTTATTGATCAGTACGACAAAGACATTTCTTTCCTTAATCTTATCATTGGATTTCTTTTGATTTTTCTCTGGCATAGGGGGAAGCATCCTCATCAGTCCCGTATCAACATCCATAGTGGTGGTGACGAGGAAGAAAATCAGAAGAAGGAAAGCTATGTCAGCCATAGATCCTGCATTGATCGGTTGTAACTTGCGTGCCATGGTTCAGATCCAGCTTAAAATAAAAAATAAGTTATTTAAATAATTTGGCAATCTCCACATAGAGAATTGTCAGGAAAGCGATGCCAGCCAGCAGATAAGTGGCTATCAGACCCGTTCCTACCCATTTGAGGACAACGGGGGTGTTCCCGCTTCCTTCGTAGCCGGGCATGTTCAGGGTTTGATCAGATGCCAGCATATAAGAAACTCCGAACAGGATTACCAAAGCGACCAAAGAGATCAACGCTCCCTTCAATGCTTTTTTGCTGGTGAAGATATTCATAAACGAGAATATCAACGTAACCACTATAGCAAGGCCGAAGAGAATATAGGCCCACCAGAGTGATACATTCGTAGCCACGGGTTCTTCAAGGGTTGTCCCGGCAGTTCCCGGAACCTTGGGGCCAAAATAGAACCAGCCCAACAGTACCACGGAGATACCCATGATAACCCAAAGCGTAATTTTTACAAAGGTTTTAAGTGTACCAGACATGATATCTCTTATTTATTTTTAGCATTATGTTTTATCAGCATGTCAACCAACGAAATGGAAGCATCTTCCATTGCTACGGTGATACTGTCGATCTTCGACAGGATGTAATTATAAAATACCTGCAGGATGATAGCCACGATCAGACCGGATACCGTAGTGATCAAAGCAACTTTGATACCGCCGGCGACCAATTGGGCTGAAACCGTCCCTGCGACCTGGATTTTATCGAAAGCGTCAATCATCCCGATGACCGTTCCCATAAATCCAAGCATAGGGGCAATGGCGATAAAGAGGGCGATCCAGGAAAGGTTCTTTTCGAGCAGTCCCATCTGAACACCGCCGTAAGAAATGACCGCTTTTTCTGCCATTTCTATCCCTTCATCGGCCCGGTCGAGACCTTGGTAAAAGATACTGGCTACCGGTCCGCGGGTGTTCCGGCATACTTCCTTGGCTGCTTCAACACCCCCTGACTCAAGTGCATCCTCTACATTTTTAAGGAGTTTGTCGGTGTTGGTAGTAGAAAGGTTCAGGTATATGATCCTTTCAATGGCCAATGCCAGACCGAAAATAAGGGTCAGAAGGATCGTGCCCATAAAACCGGCGCCTCCTTCAATAAACTTGGCTTTGATCTGTTTCAGTAAAACATTCTGGTTTCCCTGTTGTTTCTCACTACTGGCCGGAGTGGCTGCCTGTTGTGCAGTGGTGTCAACAGAAGCAGAGTCGTTTTGAACGACAGTGGCTGTGTCACTGTTTGGCTCGCTCTGAGCAACAGCAAAATTGGATGCTCCAAATCCCAGCATCCCGATGACCGCAACAAATGCAAATAGTTTTTTCATAATGAACATGTACTTTTTAGTTAATAACGAAATCTTTGTTGTGCAAAGTATTAAAATTTATTTAAGAATTCCAATAATTTTTATTGCGGAGAGGAAGGGATTCGAACCCTTGGTACTGTTCCACACAGCACACACGCTTTCCAGGCGTGCACCTTCGGCCACTCGGTCACCTCTCCGAACATGTATGAAGAACAGTATCATAATGGGGCGCAAAATACAAAAAAAAGTTAAATTATTCACGCATTTCTCCGCAAATTGATTTTTGGAGCAATAATTTTTTTTCTTCTGTAGAAATGTCTAACCCAAGAACAAGCATTAATTTAGTTAACGCTGCTTCGGAAGTCAGGTCTTTCCCGCCGATGACTCCGGTTTCTTTCAGCCTGTGACCGGTTTCGTACTGGTCCATATCCACCGATCCGGCCCTGCATTGTGAGATATTTAATATGATACCTCCGGAATCGACAAAGTATTTTAAAGGAGACAGGAAATCAGGTGATGTCGGAGCATTCCCGGCGCCGTATGTCTCGATGATCATAGCTTTGAGGGAAGGAATACGGGTGATCTCTTCAATGATCCGGGGAGACAAACCTGGAAATACCTTGAGAAACATAACACGGGTATCCAGCCGGGAAATTAATTTTAGTTTTTTTTCAGGGCTGGCTTTCCGTATGGCATTTCTGTTGTAGTGAATATGAACGCCGGTTTCTGCCAGCAGCGGATAGTTAGGTGAAACAAAAGCATTGAATGTTTCAGCGCTGAATTTTGTGGTACGGTTCCCCCTGAACAGTTTATATTCGAAATAAACTGATACTTCGGGAACCATCGGTTGTCCGTTTTCATCCACCGACGCGGCAATTTCAATGGCAGAGATCAGGTTTTCCTTCCCGTCAGTGCGTAATGTTCCGATCGGCAGCTGAGAGCCGGTCAGAATGACCGGCTTTTGCAAATCCTGTAACAGGAAAGAAAGGGCGGAAGCGGTATAAGCCATGGTGTCTGTCCCGTGCAATATAACAAATCCGTCATAAGCATGATAATGTTCTTCGATCATGTGCCCCAGGCGCAGCCAGAAATCCGGTTGTATCTCCGAGGAATCAACAACCGGGTCGAAGGTAAGGGTGTCGATCCGGCAATCGAACTGATACAACTCCGGGATTTGGTTCAGAATATGATCAAAATCCAGCGGTTTAAGCAATCCCGTAACAGGGTCATTTACCATGCCGATGGTGCCGCCTGTATATATTAATAGTATGGATTTGTCTTGCTGTTTCATGCAGGGAGTATTTTTCTATCCGTTTGTAGTGTGTTAGGGGTCAGGTACATGAAAAAAGTTTTAACGCATTCCGGGTTGTAATGTCTGCAAGGGTCTCGGGTTTTACAGAAAAAAGATCGGCGAGAAATTGTGCAATATAGACAAGATAACTGCTTTCATTTCGTCTTCCTCTTTTTGGTGCCGGCGCCAGAAACGGAGCGTCTGTTTCCAGTACCAGATGATCCGGTCCCAGGGGTAGCAAAGTATCTTTCAGGGAAGAGTTTTTGAAAGTAACAATGCCTCCCACACCCAGAAAGAATCCTTTTTCGATGGCATGTTCTGCCTGATCTTGTGTTCCGGTAAAACTGTGAAAAACCCCTGTCGGTAACTGTGGAAATTCTTCCAGGACGGAAAAGATAAGGGGTAAAGACTCGCGGGAGTGGATGACCAGCGGCAGCTTGAAGTTGAGGGCCCACTCAATTTGTTGCCGGAAAGCTTCTGTCTGTTCTTTTCCGAATTTCTTATCCCAGTAAAGGTCGATGCCTACTTCACCAATCCCGACGTATGAACCTTCATTCAGGTGAACAAACATTTCCTCCAGTTGTTGCCGGTAATCTTCCTTTACCGAAGTGGGATGCAATCCGATCATGGGATAGCAGTGACGGGGGAAAGCCTCAGCTAATTTCAGCATGGGGGTCAGGGTGGAAAGGTCGATGTTCGGCAGGAGCATTTTATCCACGCCTGCCCGGATAGCTACCTGGACCACGTCGTGACGGTCTGCTTCAAATTCGGGGAGATAAAGGTGCGTATGGGTGTCTATGAGGTTCATAACGAAACAGGTATTGGGCAAAAATACAAAAAAGGGGCAGAACGCCCCTTTTTTGATCATAATAGGTTCGTTTATTACACGATTCCCTGGGCCAGCATGGCATCGGCTACTTTTACGAAACCTCCGATGTTGGCACCGTTTAGGTAGTTCACCCAACCGTCTTTTTCCTTTCCATAGGTTACACAGGTAGTATGGATGTCTTTCATGATGGTTTTCAGCCGGGAGTCCACTTCTTCACGGGTCCAGGTGAGGCGCAGAGAGTTTTGACTCATTTCCAGTCCGGATACGGCTACCCCACCGGCGTTGGCGGCTTTGCCGGGGCCATAGAGAATTTTGTTTTTCAGATAGACTTCAATGGCTTCGGGGGTGCTGGGCATATTGGCTCCTTCGGCTACGCAGATACATCCGTTTTTAATGAGTGTTTCTGCCTCCTGGCCGTTGATTTCGTTTTGGGTGGCGCAGGGGAGAGCAACATCACAGGGAACACTCCAGGGACGCTGACCTTCATGATATTCCACTCCGTATTTTTCCGCATATTCCCTGATCCTGCCACGACGGACATTTTTCAATTCCATAACATACTGCCATTTTTCCTGGTCGATTCCATCGGGGTCATGAATGTACCCACTGGAATCGGACAAGGTAACGACTTTGGCACCCAGCTCATTGGCTTTTTGTACGGCGTACTGGGCCACATTCCCGGAACCGGAAATGACCACAGTTTTACCCTTCATGGATTCCCCTTTGGTATTCAGCATTTCTTCTGCAAAATAAACAGCCCCGTACCCGGTGGCTTCAGGACGGATAAGGCTCCCTCCCCATTCCAATCCTTTTCCGGTAAGTACACCGGTGAATTCGTTTTTCAACCTTTTATATTGTCCGAAAAGAAATCCTATTTCACGACCACCGACCCCAATATCCCCGGCAGGAACATCCGTGTTGGGACCAATGTGACGGAATAATTCAGTCATAAAACTTTGGCAGAAACGCATAACCTCATTGTCCGATTTCCCTTTGGGATCAAAGTCAGAGCCGCCTTTCCCGCCACCCATGGGAAGCGTTGTCAAAGAGTTTTTGAACACCTGTTCAAAGGCCAGGAATTTAAGAATCCCCAGGTTTACAGTCGGGTGGAAACGTAATCCTCCTTTGTAAGGACCGATGGCGCTGTTCATCTCAATACGGTATCCTTTGTTGATCTGGATCTCTCCCTTGTCATCAACCCAGGGAACCCTGAAAAGAACAACACGTTCGGGCTCGACCATACGTTCCAGAATTTTGGCCTGTTTGTATTTGGGGTTTTCCTCGATATATGGGATCAACGATTCGGATACTTCCATAACCGCCTGGTGAAACTCTTTTTCTCCGGGGTTTTTGGCGATTACTTGTGCTAAGAACTGTTCTACTCGTTTGTCCATAATAGATTGATTTTAAGTGGTTAATAATATCTCCTATGCAATAATATACATTTTTTGCATAAAAAAGTATGATATTAAGCATTATTCATATTATATGATGGTAAGATGTTGATATTTAAGAGATAACGGAAGCTTCAGAAAAGGAATGTTTAATAACATATCGATCATCAGGTCAGGTAGCGGTATATGTTTCCCGGAAGGAGGGTGATTAATCCGGAGAATTCCAGATTTAGTAGCATGGAAGAAGCCTTACTCACCGGTATATTGGCCAGGATAGCCACCTGGTCTACCGAGAGTTCTCCGTGTTCCCGAAGGATTCCGATCAGTTTTTTTTCTTCTTCGTTCAGATTGACAAAAAGAGCTTTCTGAACCTCTTTTTTAGGGAGGGGAGAGGTCTCCCAGCCCATGAGATAAGCGATATCTTTTCCTGATTCTATGAGGGCAGCCTGGTTTCTTTTGATCAGTTGGTTGCATCCTTGTGACCACGTGTCTGATGTTCTTCCGGGGAGTGCAAACACGTCCCTGTTGTAGGAGTTTGCCAGGTCGGCTGTTATAAGAGCGCCTCCTTTGATTCCGGATTCCACCACCAGGGTGGCGTCAGCCAGTCCGGCGATAACCCGGTTGCGGGCGATAAAATTTCCTTTGTCCGGGATTTGGGAGGTGGCAAATTCCGTTACCAGGGCTCCCTGACCAACTATTTCCCGGGCCACCTGCCGGTGTACGGCCGGATAAATCATGTGAAGACCGTGCCCCAGGACAGCTACGGTTTTCAGACCGTTTTTCAGGGCTGCTTTATGGGCACATACATCTATACCATAAGCAAGGCCACTCACCACGAGAAGGTCCGGGAAAAAGGCAGCCAGTTGCTCAATGATTTTTTTACATGCGCCGGTGCCGTAGGAGGTGGCATGTCTGGTTCCGACAATGCTGATGATCTTCGCTGTATCCAGGTCTGTGTCTCCCCGGATGTAGATAATCACCGGGGCATCTTCGCACTGTTTCAGGCGCAAAGGATAATCCTCATCCAGAAACCAGGCCGTCCGGATGTTATTGTTTTTCACAAATTCGTACTCTTTCTTCGCAGTTTCCAGTGCTTTCCTGCGCTGGGTGTTTGTGGCAGGATGCGCTCCGACACCGGGGATTTTCTCCAGGATCCCGGAAGATTCGGTGAAAAACTTTTCCGGGGACCCCACATGTGCCAGGATAGAACGTGTGCGTATAGATCCTATTCCGGGCAGAAGGCTTAATGCGATTTGATAAACCAGAGCATCCATAAACAGTTAAAGCACACCCAAATCGAGCATGGCATTGGCAACTTTTAAGAAACTGGCAACATTGGCTCCTTTGACATAGTCGACATAACCGTCGGGTCTTTTCCCGTATTTTACACAGGCATGATGGATATCCCTCATGATCTGATGCAGGCGGTCATCCACCTCGCGGGCAGTCCAGTTCATTTTCAGAGCATTCTGTGACATTTCCAGTCCCGAGGTGGCGACGCCTCCTGCGTTGGACGCTTTGCCCGGTGAAAAAAGGATGCCATGATTCTGAAAAACCCCGATGGCTTCTGGAGTACATGGCATATTGGCCCCTTCGGTAACACAGATACATCCGTTATCGACAAGGTGTTTGGCATCCTGTTCGTTGAGTTCGTTTTGCGTAGCACAAGGCAACGCCACATCCACCTTTACTTCCCAGGGGTGTTTGCCGGGGATAAATTCCACTCCGTCAAATTCGCGGGCATAGGGTTCGACAATGTCTTCGTTGGTAGCACGTAGTTCCAGCATATAGTCAATTTTCTTCCCCGAGACGCCCGCCGGATCATAGATATATCCGTCAGGGCCGGACAGTGTGACCACTTTGGCTCCCAGCTCGGTAGCTTTTTTGACCGCACCCCAGGCAACATTCCCGAATCCGGAGACTGCCACGGTTTTGTTTTCGAGGGTTTCGCCCCGGCTTGCCAGCATTTCTTTGGCAAAATAAACCACGCCGTACCCGGTGGCTTCGGGGCGGATAAGGCTGCCTCCCCAATTCAGTCCTTTGCCGGTCAATACACCCGTATGCTCATGAGTGAGTTTTTTGTACATGCCATAAAGAAAACCGATTTCCCGGCCGCCTACTCCGATATCTCCCGCAGGAACATCTGTTTCGGGACCGATGATCTTCCAGAGTTCCAGCATGAAAGACTGGCAAAAGCGCATGATCTCATGCTGCGATTTTCCCTTGGGGTTAAAATCACTTCCGCCTTTGGCACCCCCCAGAGGAAGCGTAGTCAGAGCATTTTTAAAGATCTGTTCAAATCCCAGAAATTTCAGGATACTCAGATTTACACTGGGGTGAAAACGGAGACCTCCTTTATACGGACCCAAAGCATTGTTAAACTGCACACGATATCCCAGATTAATGTTTACGTTTCCTTCATCATCCGTCCAGGGGACTTTAAAGGTAAGTACCCGGTCGGGTTCGATCAGCCTTTCGATAATACCGGCCGATTGAAACTGTGGGTTCCGGTTGTATATTTCTTCGATGGATTCCAGAACTTCCCTGACAGCCTGGATATATTCTTTTTCCCCGGGATGTTTCTGTTCAAGCCGGGATACGATTTCTTCTGTTTTCATGATCGGTTAAATTTTAAATTTGGCGCAAAGCTAGGGATTCGTATTTCCCAAAAAATATGATTTTTTTCATATTTCCAGTCTGTTATACAACAGCCCCTTTCGATGCCATCATCCTGGAAAGGGATATCATTATTTTTTTCTGATCTTCTTTGGGGAGCCCGTTAAGATAAATGGGAGGATACTTGGCGGTCCTGTTGTTTATATTTTGGTAGATGAACAAGGCTTTGCGAAGATGAAAAAAACTTTCTTTGATCTCTGCCCTGACAAAATCCTTCTTGGGTATATGATAAGTTTTTTTCGACGAGGAAAAAAATCCAATGGGATAGATCTTGATGATGATTTTATCACCGTCATCAGAATAATAAATATAATGGTATTTTAAAACCGATGGATATAGCAGTGCGGCAATGTAAATAATTCCAAAAAAAACCGTGTAATAATCCTTCGGGATTTCCGGGGTCAGCTTTTCGTAAAAACGGGTCAGGTAAATAGAATAAACAATGAAAACATAGAGGATGGTACTGATCAGATGAACCAGCCAGGTGAGGATATGCAAATGTTTGTTTTCAATGGTCATCTTACCGGAAGATTTATTTTTTATATGGAAAAACAGCCGATACGGGGAAGCTTATTTTCCGCTTGTCAGTGAATTGTAATAATAGATAAGGTCTATAAGGTCATCCTCTTTTGAAAGTTTCAGGTGGTGATCCTTGATATATTTTCCCAGTTCGCTTTTATGATCCCCCAGTGCATTCAGAATGCTTTTTTTGCTTTTGGATATTCTTATAGCCGGATTGTTTCCTTTTTTAATATAGTAGGTTTGGGCTGTACGGAAATAATCCCTGTAATTGCCTCCTTCATAATTGCTGGCGGGAAGCTGTTCTCTTTTTATGATACTTTCCCGTCGAAGTAACAGTTTGCAATTCCCCTGTGCCAGCACTTCAAAAAACCCGTTTTTATGAAAAGCTCCTTCCTTGAAACGGGAGTATATGAACTGCCGGTGTCCAAACTCGACATGGTCAATGATGTCAGGGGGGGAGAGCACTTTAACGGTGTCGTTCACATCCAGTTCAATGTTGTCGGAATAGGTGTTCAAACGGAGGGGTATGTCCCTGGCCCTGGAAGAATCCTTGAAAACAATAATCCCTTTTTCGAAGTCTTTATCAACAAAAGGATCTCCATAGACTTTTATGTACGCATCCTTTTCTACGACCAAAGAGCGGTGCATCATTTCTATGATCTTGGGGTTGGTATTGGGTGTGGAATAGATCTGCCCGAAGGACAGGACCGGGAACCCGATAAAAAGCAGAATGAATATGACTGATTTCGTTTTCATTATTATTGTGTTTTTTTGAATGCAATGTGCGATATGGGATGCTGATAATATAACAAAGTTAATGAATTTATATTTTATACAGACGGGTTATTATCATTCTTTCTTTTTGTATTAAAAAAGGACTCCATCAGCGTTTTTGCTTCATTTTCCAGAATTCCGTGTTTTATTATTGTCCGTGGATGCATGATTCCCGGGTGATATTTCAGGAATCCTCTTTTTTCATCCCCGGCGCCAAAAACAACACGGCCGATCCGGGTCCAGAAAAGGGCTCCGGCACACATTGGACAAGGTTCGACGGTAACATACAGGGTGCATTTGTCCAGGTATTTCCCTCCCAGGTGATGTGTCGCTGCCGTTATGGCCAGTATTTCGGCATGGGCTGTGGGATCATGCAGCATCTCCACCTGGTTAAAACTGCGGGCTACGATGGTGTCATTGCACGTAATCACCGCCCCTATAGGGATTTCTCCCGCTTCCAATGCTTTCCGTGCTTCTTTCAAAGCCTGCTTCATAAAATAGGTATCATCAAGAATCATGTCTTCTTTCATGGTATAAAATAAAAAAGATGAGTAAAGATGAAAAAAAACCGGGGCAAAGAGAATATTCACCGTGATTATTTTATGTATTTTTGCCAAAATTTTTCTACTATGTACCGTACACACAATTGTGGTGAGTTAAGATTGAAAGATGCCGGCAAACAAGTGGTCCTGTCTGGCTGGATTCAAAGATCGCGGGATCTGGGGGGCATGACGTTTATTGATCTGCGTGACCGGTACGGGATCACACAGTTAGTATTTAATATGGATCAGGATGCATCGCTGTGTGAAGAAGCAAGGAAACTGGGACGGGAAGATGTGGTACGGATTGATGGGGCTGTCAGGGAAAGAAGCAATAAAAATAAAAACCTGCCCACCGGAGATATTGAGATTGAGGTTAGGGCCATAGAGGTTCTTAACAGGTCGGAATTACCCCCCTTTACGATCGAAGAAGATACGGACGGCGGGGAGGAGATACGGATGAAATACAGGTATCTGGACTTACGGCGGGAGCCTCTGAAGAAAAACCTCATCCTTCGGCATCGTCTTGCGCAGAAAGTCAGGCATTATCTGGATATAGCTGATTTTCTGGAGATAGAAACACCTGCGTTGATCAAATCTTCCCCGGAAGGAGCACGTGATTTTGTGGTCCCCTCCCGTATCCACAAACATCAATTCTACGCATTGCCGCAATCTCCGCAGATATTCAAGCAGTTACTGATGATCTCGGGATTTGATAAGTATTTTCAGCTGGTGAAATGTTTCAGGGACGAGGATCTGCGCGCTGACCGTCAGCCGGAATTTACCCAGATCGATTGTGAGATGTCTTTTGTGGAGAGAGAAGACGTTCTTAACCTCTTTGAAGGATTGATCGTTTACTTACTGGATGCGATCCTACAGATAAAATACAATGGAGTTTTTCCCCGGATGACTTACCGGGAAGCCCTGGAAAGATACGGTACCGACAAACCGGATATCCGGTTTGGACTGGAGATTACGGATCTTACGGCGGAGGCCGGAGGAAAGGGGTTTCGCGTATTCGATACGGCTGAATATATCGGGGGTATATGCGTACCGGAGTGTGCCGGTTATTCGAGAAAGCAGCTGGACCAGCTTACGGAATTTGTGAAGCGGCCGCAGATTGCTGCCGGAGGAATGGTCTATGTGAAGTTTCAGGAAGACGGTTCTGTCAAATCTTCGGTAGATAAATTCTTTTCTGTTGATGAACTGAAGGGTTGGGGAGAACGCGCCGGAGCGAAAAAGGGAGATCTTTTATTGATCCTTTCGGGGGAAAAATCAAGGACCCTGTTTGCTTTGTCCGAATTGCGCCTGGAAATGGCGAATCGGCTGGGCCTGCGTAAAAAAGGCAAATATGCTCCTTTATGGGTAGTGGATTTTCCTTTATTGGAATGGAATGAAGATGAAAATCGCTACCAGGCCATGCATCATCCCTTTACATCTCCCCTGCCCGAAGATGTATCTTTGCTGGAGAACCATCCGGAACAGGTCCGGGCCAACGCTTACGATCTGGTTATAAACGGCGTGGAAATCGGGGGAGGATCCATACGTATACATGATTCGGCACTCCAGGACAGGATGCTGAAACTCCTGGGATTTTCCGACGAAGAGACGGTCTCGCAATTCGGTTTTTTGCTGGAAGCCCTTCGATATGGTGCTCCACCTCACGGAGGGATTGCTTTTGGCCTGGACCGGCTGGCAGCCCTGTTTGGAAATACGGAATCGATACGCGATTATATCGCTTTCCCGAAAAATAATGCCGGCCGGGATATGATGGCTGACGCTCCAAATTTTATTTCACAGAAACAATTGGATGAGCTAAATCTGCGTTTTCGTGAATAAATCATGATAATTGTTGAAAAAAATAACTTTTTCTTAAGATTTACGTAATAATCAATCATTATTTTCGTCGCGTTTAAATTTTCTATTTTACCATGATAAGGAGAGATTTTATCAGTGAGAATCATCTGGTGTTTTCTTTTCCGGAAGAGAAACGTTTCAGTTTTCTTGTTGCCCGGGAAATGCGAAAAGAGATGTCAAAGATACCAGAGAAGGAAGGACTTCAGATCACGATTGATCTGGAACGGATTCACTTTATTGACAGTGCCGGATTTGATTTTCTGGTGAATATGGCAAGAGAGGCGGAAAAATGCCGGTTTGATTTTGAGCTGGTACATGTTTTACCGGAAGTGACGGAACTGGTACGATTGCTCCACCTGGAGAATGTTCTGGGTACGGGGGAAAACACTTTTAAGAGTTGTTTGTAGAAATATTCTTAAGAAATTTACTGTTTTTCTGTTTTTATTCGTAACTTATTGGCTGTTAAGATCGTAAAAACCGTTGTTTTTGATTGTTAACTAAAAGTTAATTCAATGAAAAAGTTATGGTTTTTCATGTTGGTTTTTACAGGCATTTTTCTTTATCCAACTGAAAGTTGCCTGGCACAAAAAGAAGTTACTTATACACCCGGTACGGTCTTGCAAATTACATTGCAGGATGGTTCTCAAATTTCGGGAAACTTTGTTTCCCAGGATGATCAGACGATCATCGTAGAGTCTGCTTCCATGGGGAAAATAACGATTGAAAAGAGCAAAATCAAATCGATCAAACAAGTCTCGGAAGTAAATGTGAAGAAGGGGAAAGTATGGTTTGAAAATCCGAATCCATACAGATACCTTATTGGAAGTTCGGCCATTCCCAAACCTGCAAAAATGGCTTCCTACCAAAATGTATGGATATTTTTTAATTCATTTAGCTATGCCCCTCTGAAATTCATGGATATTACAGGAGGGTTTGAATTGTTTTCTTTACTCTCGAAGGACAAGGGTGCTCCTTATATATTCTATTTGAATCCGAAAATATCCACCAAAATATTTGATAATTTTTATGCGGGAGGTAATGTTCTGTATGTTAATTACTTTAATCACTCAGGCGATAACAGTTCTGATTTTACCGGACTTGGTGTTTTAAATGGTTTTGCCACGTATGGCACGTCCAATCTGAATATTACCGGCGGACTGGGATGGGGATTTGTAAATCAGAATTTTGCAAAAAAACCCGTTATTACCCTGGGGGGTATGGCCAGGGTCTCCCGGCGGATAGCATTCGTATCAGAGAACTGGTTTATTCCGGAGATTGGTGAGTCAAATAGTTATTACAGTGTCTTTTCTTATGGGATACGCTTTATGGGCGAGAAAAATGCTATTGATCTTGCCTTTATAAACAACAAGGATATTTCCAAAACAATTTTCCTGGGCATCCCGTTCCTGGATTTTGTAGTGAACTTTTAATAAAAAAGCCCCGGCCGGGGCTTTTTTATTTTTTTATCTTTTGTTGCATGGGATTGGGCCGGTGCGGATAAGTGTATTTGAACAATTCGAACCGGTTAATATGTTCAAGGGGGGGCCATGCATTGTTGTCTGTATCGGTGTCGGCAGTTTCCTGCAAGGGGTCAATGATGATTTGTTTCACCTTTTTGGGAAAAGGAAAGACTTTGGAAACGGTTTTATTATTTCTTCTCCATATCTCGGCCGGTATCTTTATCCGTTTTTTGGTATGGTCTTCGAACGTGAATTCCAGAATGATGGGCATAACCAGTCCGCCTTTATTGGAGAAAGTCAGTTCGTAAAAATAATCCTTGTTGTCTGTAAGTTTCTTTTCTTCATCGGTAAGTGATGAGAGATACCGTTCATAGGTTTTCTTATCCAGAGGGGTGACTTCATATTTATCGTAGCTGTTATAGAAGTCTTTCAGTGCAGGGTCTCTTTCCACAGCCGTTTTGAGGGATTGTCTGTTGCGGGTGATGCTGATCTGCTCGGGGATGTTCTTGGCCTCTTGCCGGGCGATGGGTTTTTCGATATCCGGATTTTTTGTATTGATCCGATAGACGGCCACCTTATCCAGAGAGACATCCACATGGTCGGTGGTGTAGAACCATCCTCTCCAGAACCAGTCGAGGTCTACCGCGGAGGCGTCTTCCATGGTCCGGAAGAAATCTTCGGGGGTAGGGTGTTTAAATTCCCATCTGCGGGCATATTGTCTGAAGGCAAAATCAAATAACTCGCGTCCCATAACGGTTTCTCGCAGAATATTCAATGCTGTGGCCGGCTTGGCATAAGCATTGTTACCAAATTGCAGCAGGGACTCCGAATTGGTCATAATAGGCACCATGGTTTCGGGATCGCCGGACATATAGTCCACAATATCTGCCGGATTTCCCCGCCAATGCGGGAAGTTATGATCCCATTCCCTTTCGGCGATACCCTGGAGGAAGGTGTTCAACCCCTCATCCATCCAGGTCCATTGTCTTTCATCGGAATTTACGATCATCGGGAAGAAATTATGACCTACTTCATGGATAATCACGCTGATCATGCTGTATTTGGTACGTTCCGAATACGTGCCGTCAGGTTCGGGACGGCCCCCATTGAAACAGATCATGGGATATTCCATCCCGATACGGTTTGTATGTACCGAAACCGCTTTGGGATAAGGAAAATCAAAGGTGTACTTGGAATAGGTCCTGATGGTATGTGCCACCACTTTGGTGGAATACTGTTCCCATAAAGGATTTCCTTCTTTCGGGTAATAGGACATGGCCATGACAATGCGTTTTCCGAAAGGCACCCCCATGGCATCCCAGATAAACTTTCGTGAGGTGGCAAAGGCAAAATCCCTTACGTTCCGGGCTTTAAAGTGCCAGGTTTTCGTGTGGGAGTAATCTTTTGTTTTTTCACGGTCACGGGCTTCTTTTTCCGTAACGATCATTACCGGCGTATCCGAATGACGCGCTTTTTCCAGACGTTTTCTTTGCATGGTAGTCAGCACGTCCTGAGGATTCTGCAATAAGCCGGTAGCTCCCAGAATATGATCGGCGGGCACGGTTATTCTGACATCAAAATCACCAAAAGTGAGCGTGAATTCTCCCGAGCCGATAAACTGTTTGTTCTGCCAGCCTTCAAAATCATTATAGACTGCCATTCTGGGATAAAACTGAGCAATGGTATAAATATAGTTGTCTTCTTTTGGGAAATACTCCATACCGGAGCGTCCGCCAATCCTGGCCCGGTCATTGATGTTGTACCACCATTTGATTTTAAAGGCATAAGTCTCGCCATGTTTCAGGGGTTGCGGCAAGTCAATGCGCATCATGGTATAGTTGATAATGTAAGGAAGATCTTTTCCCCGAACATCTTTCACATATTCGATCTTAAAACCTCCGTCGAAAACATTGAACAGACGTTGCATGGACCTGAAACTCATCGGGTCGGATATATGAGAGGTGCTGACCTGCTTTGAAAAAGAGTTCCGCTCACGTACGTTCTGGTCCAGTTGTATCCAAAGATAATCGAGAGGATCAGGAGAATTGTTGTGATAAGAAACCGTCTCTTCGCCATAGATCTTTTGGTGTTGATCATCCAGGGTTACAGTGATTGAATAATCGGCTTTTTGTTGCCAGTATCCCTGGCCGGGAGCCCCGGAAGCCGTCCGGTAATAGTTGGGCGTTGAAAATTCGTCATGCAACTGACGAAAAGCAGAATGATTGGTGTTTTCCTGTGCTCTTGAAGAATTCTGGCAAAAAGGGGAAAGGAAAAGCAAAAACGAAAGAAAATACTTAAAATACATTACCTGAAATATTAATAAAATTTATTACTTTAACACACAAAGTAAATAAGAATGAAGGAGAAGATCAAATGTAGCGGGATTATTATGCTGATTCTCTTTGCATTTGCGGGGAATGCCTCAGCCCATAAATTTTATGTAAGCTTATGTCAGATCAGTTATAACCGCGACAGTGCACAGTTGCAGATCGTTATGAAAATATTTACGGATGATCTTGAAAAAGCGGTGTCGCAGGAAGAAGGAAAAACGTTGAAACTCGGGTCAGAAAATGAGCGGGAAGACTCGGATTCCCTTCTGTCTGCTTATCTTATGAAGCATTTCCAAATACATATCCACGGAGAGGAAATCCCGGTTCATTATTTGGGGAAAGAGGTATCCTATGATGTTACCTGGTGTTATCTGGAATCTTTTCCGGACAGAGAGTTTTATCACCTGACGGTGGATGATGATCTGCTGACAGAGGTTTATCCCGGTCAGATAAATCTGGTAGAGGTGATGCTAAACGGAAGGGAAAAAGGAGTGATGCTGAATCACGACCGGACTACCGGTACCGTAAATTTTAAATAACGGGACTGGTTGAACCCGCAGATTTTATATTTGCGGCCGGAATTTTATATTTTTGCCAAAACTAAAACGGAATATTATGTCAGGACACAGTAAATGGTCAACTATAAAAAGGAAAAAGGGAGCTCTCGATGCCAAACGCTCCAAGATTTTTTCAAAAATTGTAAAAGAACTGCAGATAGCTACCCGTGAGGGGGGGCCGGATCCGTCTGCCAATCCGAGACTCAGGCTGGCTATTCAGAATGCCAAAGGGGTCAATATGCCCAAGGATAATATCGAACGGGCTATTTCCAAGGCTTCTACCGACGGGGCGAATTTTCAGGAAATGACTTTTGAAGGATATGCCCCTCATGGTGTGGGTATTTTTATAGAATGTCTAACCGACAATAAAAATCGTACGGTCAGCAATATCCGGTCTATCTTTACCAAACGCGGAGGTAGTCTGGGAACCAACGGATCATTGAAATATGTATTTGAAAGAAAAGGGGTCTTTACCATACCTAAAGGAGATATTGATCCGGAAGAATTTGAGCTGGAGCTGATTGATGCAGGGGCGGAAGAGATTGAGGATGAGGGAGACACCCTGATCGTTACCTGTGCTTTGGAGGACTTCGGGAACATCCAGAAAAAACTTGACGAAATGGGTATATCGGCCGAGAATGCCGAGCTGCAGCGGATACCCGTGACGACGAAAACCCTGGGAGTGGATGAGGCCATGAAGGTGTTGAAACTGGTGGAAGATTTTGAAGAGGATGATGATGTTCAGAATGTTTATCATAACCTGAAGATGACCGATGAATTGATGCGGGCCCTGGAAGAAAGTGAATGATGACTACTGACAGGAACCGGCCTATCCCTTCCCTTTACCGCATTGGGGTTTCCCTGTGGTTTGTTATTTTCCTGGGATGGGGGCTGACAGGATGTGCGGATATTGACGTACAACCCGGCAAAATCTCAAAAATAGCCGTCAGGGAAATTGACGAAGGAGTCGTTTTGCTGGATGTAGACATCACCATAGCAAATCATTCGGCCCGTAAAATTGTGGTCAGACAACTTTCTTCCGATATTTTTCTGGAAACGGAAAAACTCGGAAATGTAACCACCCAAAAGAAGGTGGTTATCCCCTCTTCCACAGAACAAATTTACCGGGTGCCGGTAAAAGTTGAACATGAAAACATCGGAAAGATTGGAAAAGTGCTGGTGGGTTCTGTGTTCCACGGTGGCAGGATAGAGATCGAAATGAGAGGCGTTCTGCAAATCAGATCGGGAATAATATTGAAAAAAATACGTTTCGACCGAAAACAGAAAGTTCCTTTACTTAGATGATTTTTTGTTTTGATATTGTTAAAACTATTTTCTACTTTTGATAGCTGGGCTAATCATTAAATTCCATTATTATGCAAAACATACTTGTTCCTGTCGACTTTTCCAAGGACTCCATGAATGCTTTGGATCACGGCATTTATCTGGCAAATGCATTCAATCTGGGTTTACGTATCATTCATGTACGTAAGGATAAAAATTATGATCTTCCGTTTGTGCTGAAAGATAAGGGCCAAGACAAGGAGTATACCAAAACGACCGAAGAATTTTGTGAAGATATTGTTAAAAAATATAAACCCAAATACAAAGGAGGAGGAACCTTTGACTATATGATCCGCACCGGACGAATTTATAAAGGAATTACCGATCAGGCCGAAAAAGACAGGTCGCTGATGATTGTTATGGGGACGCACGGGATTTCCGGGTTTGAAGAGTTCTGGGTGGGTAGCAATGCCTACCGTGTGGTCTGCAAGGCTCCCTGCCCTGTGATGACCATACGTCACGGATTTCGCAAGAAAAAAATCAAAAAAATAGTATTGCCCATTGACGCACGTCAGGATACCCGTGTAAAGGTGCCTTTTACCTGCGAACTGGCCAAGGTTTTGAAAGCGGAGGTACATGTGATAGATGTCAGGGAAACCAACGCACGTGATGTGATGGCCCGCCTGAACAGGTATGCCGATCAGTCGGCGGAATATCTTGAAAAAAGAGGGGTGAAAACAGTCCGGGATTCTTTTAAAGGCAGTAATGTCGCCGATCTTACCATCGCTTATGCTGTACATACAGGCGCCGAGCTGATTTCCATGGTTAGCAACCACCGGGGCAATCCCATGAGAATGTACCTCAGCAGTGAAGCACAGGAAATGGTCAATCATTCACCCATACCCGTACTTAGCGTCCATCCTTCGTATGCTAAATTTTAATATGAAAGGCGGATATTTTATAATTCTTTTTACAACGGCTCTCCTTTTTGTGCAGAAGACTGATGCACAGGAGAATGCTGTTGTTCCAATGGACATATGGCAAACCGGAACGATCACCGTCAGACAGGATCCGAGGATACGGGATATGGTGAACCGGCAAATACATAAAAATAAAAGAAAAAATGGAATTGACGGTTACCGGATCCAGTTGCTGTTTAATTCCGGCCCGGCCGCCCGTGAACAGGCTGACAGAACCAAAGCTGATTTCCTTTCCGTCTTTCCGGAATACCCGGTGTATGTGCTGTATCAATCCCCTTTCTTTAAAGTCAGAATCGGTGATTTTCGTACAAAAAGAGAAGCTCTGAAGGTTTACCATCAAATATTGAAAAAATACCCTACGGCATTTATCGTTAAAGACGTCGTGCGATTTCCTGATATTGACTAATTAATGCTCATGACAGATTGCGGTCAAGAAAACACCCCGGTTTTTCTCTTTTTCAGCAGGATTTTTATCCCTATTTTTGCAGGCAACGTCCAAATTATTAATTTGAGCCCTTTATGAGTGATGCAATTCAACATGAATGCGGGATTGTCCTGATACGCCTGAAAAAACCCCTGGAATATTACCGGATCAATTATGGCAGTTGGCAGTATGGCTTGAATAAGTTATATCTTCTGATGGAGAAACAGCATAACCGCGGACAAGACGGTGCCGGTGCTGTTTGTCTGAAAATGGATATGCCCCCCGGGGTGAAATATTTATTCCGGTATCGTTCCAATGCAGACAATCCTATTCAGTTTGTGTTTTCCAAGATCAACAAACGACTCTCTCCGAAAAATCATCCTGCCGAATTGATCCATGATCCGGTATGGGCCAAGGAAAATATTCCCTTTGCAGGAGAGTTGTACATGGGCCATCTCCGCTACGGGACGTTCGGAAAAAACAGCATTGAGCATGTGCATCCGGTGATGCGGGAGAACAATTGGCGATCCAGAAACCTGGTGCTGGCAGGGAACTTTAATATGACCAATACGGATGAACTGTTTAAAAGCCTTCTGGCTATTGGTCAGACACCTAAGGATATTTCAGATACGGTGACCGTCCTGGAGAATGTCGGTCATTTTCTGGATGAAGAGAATGAATCCCTGTTCAGGAAATTTAAAAGAGCAGGTTATACCAAACAAGAAATTTCTCCTTTGATCGAAGAGCATCTGAATGTAGGTAATATCCTTAGAAAAGCCAGTAAACACTGGGATGGAGGTTACGTTATCACCGGCATGATCGGCCATGGAGATGCTTTTGTCCTGCGTGATCCCTGGGGCATTCGTCCGGCGTTTTATTATGAAGATGATGATATTGTGGTGAGTGCCTCCGAACGGCCGGTAATTCAGACTGCCCTGAATGTGCCTTACGGGGAGGTGAAGGAAATCCCTCCGGGGAAGGCGTTGATTATCAAAAAAAACGGGAAAGTCGGCTTTGAACAGGTCCGCAGGAAACGGCGTGTCCGATCCTGTTCTTTTGAAAGGATCTATTTTTCACGGGGAAGTGATGCGGATATATACAAGGAGAGAAAGAAACTGGGAGAGTTACTGGTGCCGCATATATTGAAGGTGTTGGATAATGATCTGGATAATACGGTGTTTTCTTATATTCCCAATACGGCAGAGTCGGCTTTTTACGGGATGATCAAAGGGCTGGAGGACGAGATGAACAAGGAAAAAGTGCATAAGATCATGGAACTGCCTGTGCCCCTGGATCCTAAAAAGGTTGAAGAGATCATGGAGATTCGTCCCCGGGCTGAAAAAGTTGCGATCAAAGACATAAAATTAAGGACATTTATTGCCCAGGATGCCGGAAGAAAAGATATGGTAGGTCATGTGTATGACGTGACATACGGTATTGTGCGTAACAATAAGGATAATCTCGTGGTGATAGATGATTCGATCGTCAGGGGAACCACCCTGCGCGAGAGCATTATCCGGATTCTCGATCGCCTGAATCCGAAAAGAATCGTGGTTGTCTCTTCATCCCCCCAGATCAGGTATCCCGACTGTTATGGAATTGATATGGCCAAACTGTCTGATTTTATTGCATTTAAAGCAGCCATTGAATTGCTGAAAGATACGGGGCGGGAGGATATTATCAATAAAGTGTATATGAAAGCCAAAGAGCAGGATCAATTGCCCGGAGAGAAGATCCCTAATTATGTGAAGGAAATCTACAAGCCGTTTTCCGCCGAAGACATCTCCGATAAAATAGGATCTATGCTTAAGACCCATGAGGTAAAGGCCAACGTAAAGATCGTTTATCAGACCATTGAAAACCTGCATAAGGCAATCCCGAATTATCTGGGTGACTGGTATTTCACGGGCAATTACCCCACACCCGGCGGAAACAGAGTGGTGAATAAATCCTTTGTTAATTATATTGAAGGCAGGGATGAACGGGCCTATTGACCCGGATCAGTTCTCGTCCAGGCGATAGTCTTCGTCATATGTGGTCAAATGCCTGTCAACCTTATCAATATAGAGGTCTTTCAGGGTGATCATTAACCCGGTTTCTTCCACATCCCCGAACTCATCGTTGATCACGGTGCCGAAAATCTTCATGGTAGGGGATAGGTTCATATAGGAATTGAACAAAGGCGGGATATTTTCTCCAAGATTCCTGACGGCCTGTGAAAGGATCTTGTAATTTTCGAGATAATCCTTCCCTGAGAAAATTTTCTCCATTTCTTTTTCATCGTATTCCGGTTTCAGAGGGTTAAGAGGGACAACCAGGCCCTCACGGTCTCCGAAGTACTTGTCAAGAAAATAAAGGATCAGGTCGCGGGCTTCTTTCTTGAAATGTGGGTACATCGTCATTTTCCCGAAAAAGTATTTTACTCCCGGGTTGTCTATGACCACAGCACCCAGACCGTCCCATAGGTTATCCAGTGCAAAGATGCCTTTCCTGGCGGATTTTCCGGTTTGCTGATAGTGGGGTTGTACGAAAGACCTGCCGAGCTCTACCAGATATGGTAAATATTCGCTGACGAATTTTTTACTGAAACGAAACAGATGAGAAGTGGCCAGCCAGGAGAGCTCCATATCACGCCGACAGATAAAAAAGCGGTACCCTCCCAGAATCTCACGGGCTTCCGGGTCCCAGACAATGAGTTGTTGATAAGGGTGATCCCCTATATCAAAATCATCAATGTCAAGACTTTTCCCTGTGCCTCCTCCGGCCTCACGAAAGCTGATCTCGCGCAGCCGCCCCAGTTCACGCATCAGGTTGGGAGAATCCTGATAGGTGAATATATAAACCTCATTGTCTCCTTTGTTTGTCTTTCGGACGAACTTGTCAGGAGTGAGTTCCTTTAGGATCAGTTCTCTGGGCACCGGAGGAATAATGTCTTTCATAGGGATGCGTATTTTTTGCAAATTTAATCGTTTGTGTTATTCATGGTACTGCCGATTGAATAAACAATATCCTTCACATAAGCTGCCCATTCCTTCGCCGTGCGGGCTTTGTCAAAAAAAGTGTAAGGTATCGGTTGACCTATTTTTAAAATCAGTTTTTTCCCGCGTTGTTTGAACATTTCGTTAGGCAGGTAAATCATCTCAATATTGGATTTTATTCCCAGAAAAACCCGGAGGTTGGCAAGGTTGTAAAAAAAGTTGGAATTTCTTCCCGAAAAATATACGGGGATAATGTCTCTTTTGTATTCCACAGCCTTGGTAATAAAATGTTTCTTCCACTCCAGATCCACAATCTTCCCTTTGATCTTTCTGGAACAAAGGCCGGCAGGAAAATAAAGTATCTGGCTGTCTGAAGCATAGGCTTCTTCTATGGCACGGACAGCATCCCTGCTTTGACTACCGTGTTTGTTGATGGGAAGAAAAACAGGATCCAGGTTCTTAATGTTAAGAAGAAAATCATTTACGGGAAATTTGAGATCAGGAAAAATTTTCCCTATAACATGGATAAATACCAGACCGTCCAACCCCCCAAGAGGATGATTGGAAACAAATAAGAACCTGCCTTGTTCCGGAATGTTTTCCAACCCTTCGGCAGTATATGAAATGCCCATATAATCCAACGATTTCTCTACAAAATCCAACCCTTCCTGATCATGGAAACGCCGGATTATTTCATTTAAATCATCCTGGTGGATGATCTTTTTCAGATAAGATAAAACAAAACCGGGCAGCGCCTTCAGGAGCCGGGGATTCTTATCTCCTATGGCTTTTTCAACGTCAATGAGTAACGACTTCTCCGTCATATCTGAAATTGTCGGATGAATGGACTATCAAATTTATAAAATCCTCCGATAATGCATGCCAAACATATGGTTTCTTTCAAAAAATTTTCCCCGGAGAGAGGCGGAAATCCAAAAAGTTATCAACAAAATGGTAAAAAATGGGAGAAAGTGGTGAAAAGTGGTAATTTTTTATTTATTTTTACTCTTTGAAACGCTGCAGTCATGAGCACATTTATCGGGGAATATACCTGCAAGGTAGATAACAAGGGAAGGATTCTGTTTCCGTCGGCATTGAAAAGGCAGATGAAACCGGAGGTTCAGGATCGTTTTGTGATCAAAAAAGACATTTTTGATCGCTGTTTGGTTTTGTATACCATGGAGGAGTGGGACAGGCAGAATGAGTTGATTCGTAGCCGGTTAAATCCATACAACAAAGAGCACAATGTTTTTTTAAGGAATTTTTACAGAGGGGCTGCCGAGATTGTGCTGGACGGGAACAACCGGATGTTGATCCCGAAAAGGTTGTTGCAGGCTGTCGGTATTGAAAAGACGGTCGTATTGGCCGGTATGGATAGCAAAATAGAAATATGGGCTGAAGAAACATACACGTCGATAGAAGCCTCCGAAGATGAGTTTGCCATGCTTGCGGAGAAAATCATGGGAGATGGGAATAAAGAGAAAAGCGAATGAGTTCGTATCATACACCTGTTCTGCTGGAAGAGAGCATTGCCGGGTTAAATATACGTCCGGATGGAATTTATGTTGATCTGACCTTCGGTGGCGGAGGTCATACCAGGGTCATTTTGTCCAGGCTGGAGAAAGGGAGGGTGATTGTTTTTGACCAGGACGAAGCCAGCAGGGACAATGTCCCTGAGGATAAACGTTTTGTTTTTCTTCAGCAAAATTTCAGATTTCTGAAGAACAACTTAAGGTATTTGGGAATTGAGAAGGTGGACGGGATTCTGGCTGATCTGGGCGTCTCTTCTCATCATTTTGATTATGGGGAAAGAGGCTTTTCATTCAGGGCGGAAGCCGGTCTGGATATGAGAATGAACAAGAGGAACAAGAAAACAGCGGCAGATGTTTTAAACCGGTATTCCGAGGCAGAGCTGGAACGGGTTTTCAGGGAGTATGCGGAAATACGGCACCCCGGCAGGTTGGTGGCCCTGATCCTGCGAGCCAGGGAGAAAAAAAAGATTCGTACCACGGGGGACCTGATAGAAGTTTTAGAGCCCATGACCCGCGGAGGGAAGTCCAATAAGTTTCTTGCCCGTATTTTTCAGGCGCTCCGTATAGAGGTCAATGAAGAAATGGATGCGCTCAGGGAGATGCTCGAACAAACGCCCGGAGTGACTGCCCGGGGCGGCAGACTGGTGGTGATCTCCTATCATTCGCTGGAAGACCGGATGGTAAAAACTTTTATGAAAACAGGTTCAACGGCTCCTGTGGAGGAGGTGAACCCGTTCGGAGAATACCACCCTCCTTTCAAAATGGTGAATAAAAAAGTTATCGTTCCCACAGAGACAGAGGTCTCCCAAAACCCGAGATCCCGCAGTGCCAAACTGAGAATAGCCGAACGAATATAACACAGGAGGAGAGATCATGAACCGGCAGATTGAGTTTATAGAGGATACTGAACCAAAAAGGGTTAAGAAAAACACATTCCGTTCATTTATTGACGGAACGGTCTTGGCCAATCAGGTGATCATAAAACAATTACCGTACATTCTGTTTTTGACTTTCCTGGCTATGCTCTATATCGGGAACCGTTATCACGCAGAGAGGATCGTAAGAGAAACCACCCAGCTGAAAAAAGAGATCCAGGAGTTACGGGCCGAATCGATTTCCACTTCGGCCGAATTGATGTATAAAAGCACGAAGACACAGGTACTTAGGGCTATAAATAAGAAAAATCTCGGTTTGGAAGAACCTGTTGTTCCTCCCGGGAAAATTGTGGTTGAAAAAGGAAGATGATCAAATGTCCCTGAAAAAAGATATCGTTTGGCGCGTGGCTGTGATTTATCTGGGAATGTTGTTGCTGGGCATTCTCATTTTGGGAAGAATTATGTATCTGCAGATGGTACAGGGAAACAAATATACTGAGTTATCGGCCGAACAGACCCTTCATGACTTCAACATTCAGCCCAACCGGGGAGATATTCTGGCTACTGACGGACGTTTGTTAAGTAGTTCCGTGCCTTACTATGAGATAAGATTGGATCTGAAAAGCAATGCCCTGGATCCGGAAGTTTTCAGAAAAAATCTCGATTCGCTCTCTATGCGTTTATCTGCTTTATTCGGAGATAAACCATCGTGGCAATATAAAAAAGAGCTATTGAGTGCTTTCCGGAAGAAAAACAGGTATTACCTGTTGAAAAGAAATGTGACCTACCGACAAATGAAAAAGTTAAAGACATTTCCGGTGTTCAGGTTGGGTAGGTATAAAGGCGGATTGATTATCATACAGACCAACAAGAGGATCCTCCCCCAGCGGGAACTGGCGGCGCGGACCATCGGGTATATCAATGGTGATGACCGGCCGAATGTGGTCGGGATAGAAGGCGCTTATGACGAGGCGCTCAGAGGACAGGAAGGAGTGCGGCTGATGCAAAAGCTGTCAGGGAATGTATGGATGCCCCTGAAAGATGGTAACGAAGTAGAACCGAAAGATGGTTTTGATGTGGTGACCACCATTGATATAGATATTCAGGATGTAGCTGAAAATTCATTGAGAAGACAGTTGATACAAAACAATGCAGATCATGGTACGGTAATCCTCATGGAGGTGAAAACCGGTGATGTCAAGGCCATAGCCAATTTGGAGAGGGATAAGGAGGGGAACTACAGAGAGCTTTACAATTTTGCGATCGGAGAGAGTATTGAACCTGGCTCTACCTTTAAACTACCTGTCCTGGTAGCCGGATTGGAAGACGGGGCCTTTTCCATTGACGATACGGTGGATACCGACCATGGGAAGATAAAGTTTTACGATAAGGTGATCCGCGACACCAAAGTGGGGGGATACGGAAAGATCACGGTGAAGAGGGTGCTGGAAGTTTCTTCCAATGTAGGAATGTCCAAACTGATCATGGATCATTATGCAGATCATCCCCGCGAGTTGATCGACCGTCTTTACAGTATGCGGCTGAATAAAAAACTCGGTATTGAGATCAGGGGAGAAGGCATACCGATGATCCGCTACCCCGGCGATAAATACTGGTCTGGGATTTCACTGGCCATGATCTCGCATGGGTATGAAGTGCGTATGACCCCTTTGCAGATCCTGACGTTTTACAATGCCATAGCCAATGATGGGGTGATGGTGAAACCCAGGTTTGTAAAAGCATTGAAATACCATGGCCGGACAGAAAAAAAATACGGGGTGGAGGTTCTGAACCCTTCCGTATGCTCTAAATCTACCCTGGAAAAAGCGCATAAAATGCTGGAAGGAGTGGTGGAAAACGGCACGGCGAAAAATCTGAGGAACAATGTGTATAAAATAGCCGGAAAAACCGGAACCGCTCAGATTGCTAACGAAAAATACGGCTACCGGATAAACCACAAGATTAGTTATGTAGCTTCTTTTGTCGGATACTTTCCCGCGGATGATCCGAAGTATTCCTGTATTGTGGTGGTGAGTGCTCCTTCCAACTCTGTGTATTACGGGAACCTCGTTGCCGGACCGGTTTTCCGTGAAGTGGCGGATAAAGTATATGCTTCAAGCCCGGATATGCAACGGGATTATTTGGCCTATGCGGATCATGCCAACAGCGCCCCTTACAGCAAGAATGGATATTTGCCCGAAACAGAGTATGTTTTCAAAAAAATGGGAGTTCCTTACACGCGGGTTATGCAGGAAGAAGATGATTGGACACGGGTGAGTAGCAAAGACAGTGTTGTGGATGTGAGACCCTTGAAAGTGAATGATTTTATGGTACCCAATGTGAAAGGGATGGGCCTGAAAGATGCTTTGTTTCTGCTGGAGAAAGAAGGCCTCCGGGTGATAGCAAACGGCTGGGGGACTGTAAAAGAACAATCGCTTCCGCCGGGGACCCGGGCACGGAAAGGAATGGAGATTTATCTTGAAATGAGCTTGAAATAACTGGCATGATCGGGATAAAGGACATAGAAATGGTAGAGGGGATCACAAAGATTCTGCCCGGCAAAACGGATATTTTCCGTAAAGTGGAATCCGATTCGAGACGTGTGGGTCCGGGAGATCTTTTTGTGGCGGTCAGAGGCCTTCATACCGATGGGCACCGGTATATTGATGAGGTCGTCGGCAGAGGTGTCGCCGGAGTATGCTGTGAAGTGTTACCCGGGACACCCAGTCCCGAAGTGACCTGGATACAGGTGGAACATAGCGCCCGGGCTCTGGGAGAAATAGCTTCGGTGTTTTACGGAGAACCTTCCAAAAAGGTGGCTCTCGTCGGGGTTACAGGCACCAATGGAAAAACATCTGTGGCAACATCCTTATACAATCTGTTCCGCCTGATGGGACATAAGGCCGGACTATTCTCCACTACCGGGATTATGATCAATGGCAAGTCGTTCACGACCACCCATACAACCCCGGGGCCATTGGTGCTCCATGAGAAAATGGGGGAAATGGCGGATGCCGGTTGTGTGTATGTTTTTATGGAGGTCAGTTCCCATGCTGCCGACCAGGAACGCATTGCCGGACTGGATTTTGCGGGAGGAATATTTACCAACCTGACACAGGATCATCTGGATTATCACAAAGATTTCAGGTCGTATCTGTATGCCAAAAAGAAATTTTTTGATGGTCTTTCTGCTGAAGCTTTCGCCCTGATAAACCTTGATGACAGGAATGCGCAGGTAATGGTACAAAATACCAAAGCGAAGGTCTTAACATTTGGCGTCCGCACCCCTGCAGATTTCCATGCCCGTATTCTGGAAAGTCATTTTGACGGAACACTGATCACCCTGAATCAAAAAGAGCTTTGGATCCCTTTTGTGGGAGATTTTTCAGTGTCGAACATGACGGCGGTATTCGCGGCGGCTTTACTACTGGGGGAAGATCCGGAAAAGATTGTGGAAAACATGAGCCGTCTTCCTCTGGTACCCGGTCGTTTTGAAGTGTTTCATTCGCCGCAGGGCATCGTAGGGATTGTGGATTATGCCCACACGCCTGATGCTGTCGGAAAAGTATTGAAAACCATACGGCGTTTGTGTAAGGCCAACGAAAAAGTGATCACGGTTGTGGGAGCAGGGGGGAACCGGGATAAGACCAAAAGACCCCGGATGGCCAGGTTTGCCTATGATTTAAGCGATATACTGATCCTTACCTCGGATAACCCCCGCGATGAGGAACCGGGAACAATCATCGGGGATATGCTGGAAGGCCTGACGAAGGAAGAACAAAACCGGGTGATCAGCATAACCGACCGGCGGGAAGCTATTAAAACAGCAGTCCGGATGGCTGACTCCGGAGATATTGTCCTGGTGGCCGGGAAGGGACATGAGAATTACCAGGAAATAAAAGGAGTGAGGCATCATTTTGATGATCGCGAAGAGCTGAAAAAGATAATGAACGCCGAATGACCCATGCTGAAAAATGAATGAACATTTAACGATATACTACGAATAACCACTTGCCAAGAACCATAAACAGATGCTCTATTATTTATTTGAATATCTGAATAAAATTAATGTTCCGGGGGCGGGATTGTTTTCCTACATTTCCTTCCGGTCGGCCAGTGCTGTGATTACATCCCTGATTATTTCCATGATCCTGGGGAAGTCGGTGATCCGCTGGTTACAGCGGATGCAGATCGGCGAAGTAGTGAGAAATCTCGGCCTGGAAGGACAATACAAGAAAGAAGGAACCCCTTCCATGGGAGGGATTATTATTTTGTCATCCATCGTTATACCGGTCTTGTTATTTGCCGACCTGACCAACGTGTATATATTGCTTATGCTTCTGACCACTATATGGCTGGGAGGCATAGGTTTCCTGGATGATTACATAAAGATTTTCCAAAAAAACAAAGAAGGTCTGGCGGGAAAATTCAAGATTGCCGGACAGGTAATACTGGGCCTCGTTGTCGGAGTCGTACTTTATACCAGCGATCAGGTGTATGTCCGGGAGAAAGTCCCGCTCAAGGAAGAGGAGGTCAGGCAGACATCCGTCCTTGAACCGGGCAGCGAGACGAAGAAGGAACCTGCATATACGTATAAGAATATCAAGTCGACGATCACAACCATTCCTTTCGTAAAAAACCATGAGTTTAATTACAGCTGGTTGGTAGGCTTCCTGAAAAAAAACAGGGATTTCTGGGGATGGGTGGTCTTTGTATTGGTTACCATCTTTATTGTTACAGCAGTATCCAACGGGGCCAATCTGACAGATGGTCTGGACGGTCTGGCCACAGGAGTATCTTCCGTGATAGGAGCTACCTTGGGAATACTCGCGTATGTGTCTGGAAATATGGTTTTTGCCGATTATCTGAATATCATGTTTATCCCGAATACGGGGGAGTTGGTGATTTTTGCCAGTGCTTTTATCGGGGCTACGGTGGGATTTCTTTGGTATAATGCATATCCGGCACAGGTATTTATGGGAGATACAGGGAGCCTTTCTCTGGGAGGGATCATAGCCGTATTTGCCATAATTATCAGAAAAGAATTGCTGATTCCCATCCTCTGCGGTATTTTCCTGGTGGAGAGTACGAGTGTGATCCTGCAGGTTGCTTATTTTAAGTTTACACGTCGCCATACAGGTTCCGGGAAAAGGATATTTCTAATGGCCCCCTTGCATCACCACTATCAAATGAAGGGATATACCGAACCGAAAATTGTTACCCGTTTTTGGATTGTGGCGATTATGCTGGCTGTCATTACGGTTGTAACCCTGAAGATCAGATAAAAAGAAATGAAAAAGAGATTGGTCATATTAGGTGCGGGTGAAAGCGGGACGGGAGCTGCGGTCCTGGCGGTGAAACAGGGCTTTGAAGTTTTTGTATCGGATGCCGGAAGCATCAAGGGTAAATATCGGAAAAGACTGCAAGACTATGATATTCCCTACGAAGAAGGTTCACACGATTTGAAGATAATCCTACAGGCTGATGAGGTAATTAAAAGTCCGGGAATACCGGATGATGCTTCCGTGATAACGCAGGTCAGAGAACGGGGTATCCACGTAATATCGGAGATCGAATTTGCAGGAAGATTTATCCGGGGCACTAAAATTTGTATTACCGGCAGCAACGGAAAAACAACGACAACCCATCTTATCTGGCATATGATGAAAAAGGCCGGCTTAAAGGTCGCTATGGCAGGGAACATTGGGAGAAGCCTGGCACTGCAGCTGGCTGAAGAAGAAGCGGATTACTATGTTATAGAACTGAGCAGCTTCCAGCTGGATGGAATGTATGATTTTCAAACCGATGTCGCCATTCTGTTGAACATTACCCCCGACCATCTCGACCGGTACGGATATGATATGGAAAACTATATCCGGTCAAAGTTCAGGATAGTCAGGAACATGGGTAGTGCCGGTGCTTTTATCTATTGCTATGATGATCCGGTGCTGCAGGAACGGGTTCCGGGTATGGAGATAGCAGCTGAACATCTCTCTTTTTCCCAAAAGGAAAAACAGGGGCAGACGGCCTGGAGAGAAGGCAATAACCTGATTATTAACTATAAAAAAAACAAAATAACAATGTCAATTATGGATTTATCATTACAAGGCAGCCACAATGTTTATAATTCAATGGCTGCCGGTATTGCCGGACAAGTATTGAACATCAGGAAGGAACTGATCCGGAAGAGTCTCTCCGACTTTAAAGGAGTGGAACATCGCCTGGAACCCGTACTGAAGGTACACGGAATACAGTTTATAAATGACTCCAAGGCCACCAACGTCAATTCTGTATGGTATGCCTTGGAGAGTATGAACACCAAAGTGGTGTGGATCGCCGGGGGCATAGATAAAGGGAATGATTATGATATGCTGACCGCTTTGGTCCGGGAAAAAGTGAAGGCACTTATCTGTATGGGCAAGGATAATCAAAAATTGGTTCGCGCTTTCCGGGAGGTGGTACCTACCATTGTTGAGACCCGGTCGATGGAAGAAGCGGTGCGTAATGCTTACTTCCTCGCTGCCGACGGGGACACAGTGTTGCTATCACCGGCATGTGCCAGTTTTGACCTTTTCGATAATTATGAAGACCGGGGTCGTCAGTTCAAACGGGCCGTCCGTAACTTATAAATATTTAACAGGGGAATCTTTCATGGGAGAAGCGATAAAAAAATACTTTCAGGGCGATAAGGTGATCTGGGGAATGATATTCCTTCTGTCAATCTTTTCTCTATTGGCAGTATACAGCTCTACCGGCACCCTGGCCTACCGGAAGATGGGAGGGAATACCTTCTATTACCTCTTTCGTCATGGTGTGATCCTGGGGGTGGGTCTGACGATCATCTTTGTCGTGCATATGATCCCCTACCGTTTTTATTTTCAATTATCCCGTTTATTTTTATGGCTTTCGGGTTTTCTGCTTGTGTTTACGCTCATTTCGGGAACCCGTATGAACGAAGCCTCTCGCTGGCTTACCCTTCCCGGAATGGGATTCACATTTCAGCCTTCAGATTTTGCCAAGATGTCGCTGGTTATGTACCTGGCCCGTGTACTTTCTATAAGACAACAACAGGTTATGGAGATGAAGGAAGTGATGCGGTCGATGGCATTGCCCGTATTTGTTATTTCCGCCCTTATTTTACCTGCAAACCTGTCTACGGCCTTGATCCTCTTCGTTGTAAGCCTGATATTAATGTTTATCGGCCGTGTACGCATCCCGATCCTGTTAAGTATGATAGGAATTGCCGTATTATTTGGGGGGATGTTCCTGGGTATTGCCATGCTGGCCAGACATGAAGGCCGTATTTATACATGGAAAAACAGAATTGAGCATTTTATCCAGGGCGATGATACGGAAGATTACCAGGTGGAACAAGCCAAAATAGCTGTGGCTACCGGAGGAATCTTCGGGAAAAAACCAGGGAAAAGCACTCAACGGAATTTTCTGCCCCATCCTTATTCCGATTTTATTTTTGCCATCATTGTGGAAGAGTACGGATTGATTTTCGGGGCCATTCCCATTCTTCTGGCATATCTGATCCTGCTTTACCGGGCCGGACTGATCGTCAAGAAAAGTTCACGTACCTTTCCCGCTTTTCTGGCCATCGGACTGACACTCCTTATCGTAATGCAGGCTTTTGTAAATATGGGCGTGTCTGTAACCCTCTTTCCGGTAACAGGTCAGACACTGCCATTGGTAAGTATGGGAGGCTCTTCCATGCTTTTTACCAGTATCGAGCTGGGCATTATCCTGAATATCAGTAGAAACCTTGATAACCAACAAACAGAAGAGACCGATGAAGAGGCCGTTGAGAATGATTATTAGCGGGGGAGGTACCGGAGGACATGTGTTTCCGGCCATCTCCATCGCCCAGGAGCTGAAAAAAACAGTTCCCGGTACGGATATTCTCTTTGTCGGAGCTGCCGGACGAATAGAGATGGAGAAGGTCCCAGCTGCCGGCTTTCCCATAGAGGCACTGCCGGTAAGAGGATTCGACCGGAAAAGGTTGTGGAGGAATTTTGTGGTGTTGTTGCATTTGTGGAAAAGCATGCGTAAAGCCCGGAAGATCGTCCGGCAGTTTGACCCTGACGTGGTGGTAGGTGTCGGAGGGTATGCCAGCGGCCCTGTGGTAAGAGCGGCCGGGAAAAAGGGCGTCCCGGTGTTGATACAGGAACAGAATTCCTATGCAGGAGTTACCAACCGTTTGCTGGCAGCAAAAGCTTCGGTTATCTGTGTCGCTTATGAGGGAATGGAGAAATATTTTCCCGGCGAGAAGATCGTGCTGACAGGAAACCCCGTACGCAAGGAAATTGTGAACAGCAAAGTGACCAGAGAGGAAGCGTTGGCCTTTTTTAAAATACCGGAGAATACCAGGGTGATTCTGGTTCTGGGAGGCAGTCTGGGAGCGGGTACCATAAACAAAGCGGTGCTGCAGGCCCTGGATACGTTACCGGAACCCTCCGTTTTCCTGATATGGCAGACCGGCAGGTATTATTATGAAGAAATACTGGATAAGGTAAAAGGGAAAAATATGCCTAATGTGCTGATACGGGATTTTATTCAACGTATGGATATGGCTTATGCCGCTTCAACAGTGATTATTTCCAGAGCCGGAGCCGGAACAATATCCGAACTGGCAGTGGTAGGGAAACCTGTTATTCTGGTTCCGTCACCTAATGTGGCGGAAGATCATCAGACAAAAAATGCCATGGCTTTGGTGAAAAATAATGCCGCCGTGATGGTCCCCGATAATGAGGCGGAAGGATACCTGATGGGATATGCCCTGGGATTGCTCGGAGACCCTGTAAGAATGAAGGAGCTCTCGGAGAATCTGAAGAAAATGGCACGGCCTTATGCCAGCAGAGATATTGTAAAAAAAATTATGGATCTGACAGACGATAACCATGAGTGACATTACACAATATAGCAGGATCTTTTTCCTCGGGATCGGGGGGATCGGCATGAGTGCGCTGGCCCGGTATTTTCAGGCCGGCGGATATCAGGTGGCCGGGTATGACCGTACCCCTTCTGCAATTACTGATGCGCTGGAAAAAGAAGAAATGCAGGTCATCTTTGATGAGCACGTCGAAGCCATCCCCTCACCATACCGCGATGCAGGCCGTAAAGAGGATACGCTGGTGATATATACGCCGGCCATACCCGAAGATCATCCCGACCTGAAATACTTCAGAGAGCAGGGCTATGCCATTCTTAAACGGGCACAGGTGTTGGGTATGATCGCCGACCGGATGAGGCCTGTGGCTGTAGCCGGTACACACGGCAAAACAACTACTTCCACAATGATCTCCCATGTTATGAAACAGTCCATATTGGATTGTTCGGCATTTCTGGGGGGAATCAGCAAAAACTATGACACCAACCTGCTGCTCGGGGAAAGCGACTGGGTGGTGCTGGAAGCAGACGAGTTTGACCGTTCTTTTCTCTTTTTGCACCCCGAGGTGGCCGTAATCACCTCATTGGATGCGGATCATCTGGATATTTATCAAACCCATGAAAAACTGTTGGAATCTTTTCACAGGTTTCTCAGCCAGGTCAGACCCGGCGGACGGATATTGATGCGTTACGGATTGCCTGTTGACCGAAGTGTGAATACCCGGGTTGACTGGTTTACCTATGGCCCGGATGATAAAGCCGACTATGGCGCTACAGGGCTTTCCTACCGGGACGGATATCATATCTTTAATGCCCGGACTCCCGAGGGAGATATCAGGGATGTCCATCTGGGCCTACCCGGCAGGGTAAATGTGGAAAATGCCCTTGCTGCAATTGCCGTAACTCATCTGCTCGGAATATCGGAAGAAAGTATCAAAAAATCATTGTTCCTTTTTAAGGGGGTCAGACGGCGGTTTGATATGCGGGTGAATACCCCCGAACAGATTTATATTGACGATTATGCTCACCATCCTGTAGAGCTGAAAGCGGCTATTGAGTCGGCAAGGGAAATGTTCCCGGACCGTAAAATCACCGGGATCTTTCAGCCGCATCTTTACACCCGTACCCGTGATTTTGCAAAAGCATTTGCAGAGAGTCTGGACCTCCTGGATACCGCTGTGCTGCTGAACATTTATCCGGCACGCGAGAAGCCTCTTCCGGGAATTACCTCGAAAATCATTCTGGACAGGATGAAACTGAAAGAAAAGATTCTGTTAACAAAAGAAGAGGTGCTAAACTGGGTCGGGGAACACAAGCCCGAGGTATTACTGACCATGGGCGCCGGGGATATTGACCGGTTGGTTGGCCCTATTGAAAAGATATACGTTGGAAACAAATAGCATGAGAGCAAAAAAATATATATCCGGAATACTACGCATGCTGGGATATCTGTTGCTGCTGACAGTGCTTGTATTGCTTTCGGCAGCCGTCGCAGAAAAGAAAAAACAAGTATTGTGCCGGGCCATCGTTCCGGCTATTCAGGATTCTTCCACAGTGCGGTTTATAAGTGATCAGGAAGTAAAAGACATCCTGCGGGAAAAACAAGGAAGATTATTGGGAATGCCCCTCGATCAGATCAATACGGCAAAGATTGAAAATATTCTCCTGAAACATCCATATATTAAGAAAGCGGAAGCCTACAAGGATGTTGACGGGACACTACATATTGATATTTTTCAGAGAAATCCGCTCGTTCGGATATACCTGCCTGGACAACCCGGTTTCTTTATAGACGATGAGGGATATATCCTTCCCTGGTCTTCCCGCTATCCGGTACATGTCCTGGTGGCTTCAGGCCATATTCCGGTGCCTTCCCGATTATCTTCCTTCAAAACAATTTACGATATGCCCGGACAGACACATATACAGGATATCTACCGTCTGGCATGGTATATCGATTCCGTAACGTTCTGGAGAGCCCAGATAGAAGAAATATATGCAGATAACAGCGGAGAATATACCCTGACACCGCGGGTTGGCTCTCATGCCATTATCTTGGGAGACATGGAAAACTATAAGGAGAAATTCAGAAAACTCTATTTGTTTTACACGCATGTGTTGAATAACAAGGGATGGAATCGATATTCCACTATTAATCTCAACTTCAAAAATCAGATAGTATGCACGAAAAGAAATTAATAAAACCAAAAAGTAATATAAAAAACCGTATGACTATGGAAAAAAGACAACCGGTTGTGGCTGCCATCGATATTGGCACTACCAAAATTGTATGTCTGGTTGGACGCAAAAACGATACCGGCCAGATTGAGATTCTTGCCTTAAGCAAAGCCCCTTCTACGGGGGTAAAAAGGGGGGTGGTCCTGAATATTGAAGAGACCGTCAATGCCTTACAGAAAACCGTAGAGGAGGTTCAACTGAAATCGTCCGTTATTTTTGAAGAGGTATATGTTGGGATTGCGGGACAGCATATACGCAGTATACGGAACCGGGGTTACATCAACCGGGACAGTGACGACGAAGAGATTAAAAAAAGAGATATTATGCGTCTCATCGACGATATGAGTAAGATCCCCATAGATGTGGGAGAGGAGATCATCCATGTGCTGCCGCAGAACTTTATTGTTGACAATGAGACAGGTGTTAAAAACCCGGTGGGCATGTCAGGGAGAAGACTGGAGGCCAATTTCCACATAGTGATCGGGAAAGTGGCCTCGGCTAAGAATATTGAGAAATGTGTAAACAGGATCAACCTGAGGATCAAGGATCTTATTCTGGAGCCTCTTGCCTCCTCTGCCGCGGTGCTTACGGATGATGAAAAAGAGGCCGGTGTGGCACTGGTGGATATCGGTGGCGGAACCACGGATATTGCCGTGTATTATGACAATGTGATCCGTCATACTGCCGTGATCCCTTTCGGAGGCAACGTCATCACCAAGGACATCAAGGAAGGATGTGCGATCCTGAACCGTCATGCAGAGTTATTGAAGACCCGTTACGGCTCGGCGCTGGGCGATTTTGCGCCGGAAGACAAAGTGGTGACCATCCCTGGTATCAGCGGGCGGGAACCCAAAGAGATTTCCTTTAAAAGCCTGGCTTATATTATCCAGTCGAGGATGGAAGAGATCATTGAGGCCGTGATGTATGAGATCGATAATTCGGGTGTAGCCGACAAACTGGCTGCAGGTATTGTCATTACCGGAGGAGGGGCCAGGTTGAGACATCTGCCACAACTGATCAAATATAAAACGGGATATGACGTACGTATCGGTTATCCCAGCGAGCATCTCGGAGGAGAAATGGAAGACGAGATAAATCAGCCTATGTATGCCACAGCTGTGGGACTGGTGTTGAAAGGCATGGAATACGACAATAATACGACGATAAAACAAGGGAAAGAAGAAACCGTCAAAGAGGTGCAGGAATCATCTGACGAAATGCCGGAAGAAGAGGATAACAGGGGTAAAAACAAAATCTTCGAGAGGGTAAAAACGGCATTGGAGGAGATGTTTTCGGAAAAAGGCACTGAAATGTAAGGAAGTTAACCATTAAAAACATAACAAGATGAATGAAGGATTAATGGAATTCAATCTTCCCCCCGAGCGTTCGTCCATCATCAAGGTGCTGGGCGTTGGCGGGGGTGGCAGCAATGCAGTGAACTATATGTATCGTCAGGGTATCCGGGATGTAAACTTTGTCATCTGCAATACGGATGCTCAGGCCCTGAACAGCAGCCCTGTACCGGTAAAGATTCAGATCGGGGAGTCGATCACCGAAGGACGGGGTGCCGGCAGCAAACCGGAAATCGGAAAACAGGCGGCCGAAGAAAACCTGAACGACATCATGAATACCCTCGGGGATAATACAAAAATGGTCTTTGTTACCGCCGGTATGGGCGGGGGTACGGGAACAGGCGCTGCCCCGGTGATCGCCAGGGCCTGCAAGGAGAAAGGGATCCTGACGGTGGCCATCGTAACCATTCCCTTCCGGTTTGAAGGCCAGAAAAGAATCAACCAGGCGATCGAAGGCATTGATGAGTTGCGCCACTACGTGGACTCCCTGCTGGTGATCAATAATGAGAAACTCAGAGAAGTGTACGGGGACCTGAAACTTTCGGCTGCTTTCTCGAGGGCTGATAATATTTTGTCGCTGGCAGCCAAAGGGATTGCCGAGATTATCACGGTACATGGGTATATCAATGTCGACTTTGCCGATGTAGAGACCGTGGTGAGAGACAGCGGCGTAGCCATCCTCGGATCGGGGTCTTCCTCCGGCGAAGACAGAGCCCGCAAAGCCATCGAAGAAGCTTTGAACTCCCCGCTGCTGAACTCGAATGATATCACCGGCGCCAAAAGCATACTGTTGAATATCACCTCCGGGAAAAACGAGATCAGTATGGATGAGGTGGGTGAGATCACAGATTATGTCAACGCCACCGCAGCAGATGATGCCTTGATTATTTGGGGAACATGTACGGACGAAGCGATGGAAGATGAGGTGAATGTGACCATCATCGCCACCGGATTCCCGGCCAATAGCATTCCCGAGTTATATACCTATCATAAGAAAAAGAAAAGCATCCCGCTGGAAGGGTCTTTTTTTGATAATCCGGAACTGGAAGTTACCGGCAAGTCCCGGAAGGGAAAGACCTATAAACTGGATGAGTATGATGAAGCCCAGCAGACCCTGGAGTTTAACGTCTCGGATGTTTCCCATGAGCATCATACCTCGATCATCCCCCATAAGAAAAAAACCTCAAAGGACGAGTCGGACGATAAGGATGCCAAAAGAATGGAAGAGATCAAAACCCGGCAAACCATATTGCACGGAAACGATATGAATGTGATCCCCAAAGATGAAGAGATCCAGCGCCTGGAGGATGAACCGGCCTATAAACGGAAAAAAGTTAAAATAGACGAAATGTTTGCTCCTTCCGCCAAAAGGAAAATATCCAAATATTCCCTGATCGTGGACGAGGAGGATAACGAAACCAAACTAAGTGATGAGAATCCTTATCTGAATGATAATGTAGATTAAAAAAATGATAAGGTAGCGTAAAAAAGGCCGGGAGAACCGGCCTTTTTTCTATTAGAAGAATTTTGATCTTTCGTCTTTTATGTCCGCATGTTCCTTCAATGCGTTGTAGGCTTCGTAGTTGGTTCTGGTCTGGAAGGTAGCCAGCAGCCGGGCTTTAACCTGGCTGTAATCGGAGACGGAATCAGGCTCGCTCACGGAAGTGATATCCAGTACATATACGCCATTAAGACCTTTCACGGGATTCGTCAGGCGGTTGGGAGGCCATACATAAGCTGCCGCATTAAGGGCCGGCTCAATTCCTGCCCCGGGAATGGTGAACGAATTAAAAGTGATGTCGGAAGCTTCCCGTATGCGGACACTGATTTTTGAAGCCAGATCATCCAGGTTTTCGACATCTTTCATCTTTTCGTTGAAAGCGGCAACCAGAGCATCTCCTTTCTTTTCCTTGGTAACCTGCAGACGGATGTCCTCTTCTACGTCTTTTAGCGGAGCGATCCCTTCTTTTTTAACATGGGTCACATATCCTATAACAAACTTGTCCCCCAGCTCAAAAACCGCCTGGTTGTTGGTACTCAGGATAATCTTGTCTTTATCCGTCTTAAAAGCAGCCCGGATAAAAGGTCTGGCGGATTCAAGGCCGGGAATGTTTTCATCATTCTTGCCCACTACGGCAACGTGTTTCTCCAGATTATTCTTTTTGATATCCTCAATGAATTTCTCATACGTATTATTGATCCCTGCAAAGCGACTGGCCTGTGAATAAATCTGGTTATATGTGTCTGAACTGGGCTCAATGCTCCTGACAATGATTCCTACTTCCACTTTCTTGACTTTTTTACTTTGATCCAGGATTTCTATAACATGGTATCCGAAACGTGTTTCCACAACGAGCAGATCATGTTTTTTACCGAAGAAACAGGCATCACTGAAAGGCTTCACCATCATCCCTTCCTTAAACCATCCCAGGTCCCCTCCCAGTTGTGCAGAGCCTTTGTCATCGGACAGGGTCCTGGCCAGCAGGCCAAAATCCGTTCCTTTTTCAAGAAGGTTCTTGATACTGTCGGCCTTTTGTTTGATGGCTTCTTTTGTCTTATTGGGATCAAAGGCAAGAAGGATATGCCGGGCATGGACCGAATCGGGCAGGTAATCTATGGCAGCCAGCTTGGCCAGCTTGAAAGCTCCTTCTTCTTTGTAAGGTCCGTAAACAAAGCCGGGCTTGGTATGGAACATGATGTCGTTCAGGGTATCCGGGGTGAGTTCTCCATAAGCATAATGCCGGTCCTGATAAGGGACATCGGAGTTCAGGCTTACAAACTCGGCAACATTTTCTGCTGCTTCAAATTCGGGTTTGATCTTATTGATCCAGTCTTCTGCGAGCTTGATATCTTTGGGAGAAGGAACGACATCAAACGTTACATATTCGATTTTCCTTTCAGCTGTCTGTTTATAGTTTTTCTTATGCTTTTTGTAGTATGCTTTCAGATCGTTCATACCCACGGTTACTGCTGTGTCAGGAATCACGTCGAAAAGCTGTGACACATATCTGAAACTGGCTTTCTTATTATCTTCCCGGTACGTCTCGCCGGCTTCAAAGTCTGTGGCAAAAAGACCCTGTTTGATCAGATCCAGATACTTGGTGATGCGCCTTTCATTGTATATCTGTTTTTCCAGGAATAACCAGTATTTCTTCTGTTGTCCGGTTTCATCGTTTTCCATGTTTTTAAGAAAACGGATCAGAGCGGAACGGTTGAAGACGCCGGTGGTCTGGTCGGTAAATATTTGCCTTACAAAAGGATGAGGATTGTCACCCTGCACCAGATCAAACAGTTCGTCAGGACTGACATCCAGTCCCAGTTTTTTGTATTCGGGGGTCAGAATGTTTTCGCGGATCATATCTTCCCAAACCTGTTCCCGCACCTTCTTGGAGGTTGCCTCATCCATGTTGTTGTTCCCGGAGATCTTGTAGATTTCCGTCAGGCTGGAGACCCGGCTGTTATAATCCATGATTGAAATGGATTTTCCGGCCACACGTGCGACCTCAAATTGTTTGTTTTTGTTGGAAAAGATCGAATTGCTTCCTGTACCCGTAAAAATAATGAAAGATAACAAGGACAGCCCGATAAGGGCTGCGACGATAATCCCAAACCTGTCTCTGATCTTCTGTAATGTTGCCATTTAAATATTTTTATAATAGGTGCAATCTGAATTTCAGGCTGCAAATATAAAAATTTGCCGAATAATATTATGAAAAACCTTTAAATATATTGTAAGAGACCGGGGTAGAACTGGATCGGAGAGAAAAAGCCGAACGGAATGGCTACGGCATTCAGCTATCTGGTCTGTATTTTTTCAGTCTGACGAGATCAACCCGGGTTTCCGTTGTTTTCAGGATTTGTATCTCAAAGGGTTTTATGATCAGTTTTTGATTGGGTTTCGGAAGATTTCCGTGATGGTATAAAATAAATCCCGCCAGGGTCTCATAATCATCCTTCTCGGGGATGTCCAGATTGTACTTTTCGTTGAGATAATCAATTTCCAGACGGCCGGAAAAAACATATTCGTCCAGTCCCGTTTTTTTCTCTATAAGTGTCGAGGTATCATGCTCATCTTCTATTTCTCCGAAAATTTCCTCCAGGATATCCTCGATGGTGACCATCCCGGAGGTTCCCCCGAATTCATCAACCACCAAGGCAATATTTTTTTTCTGTTCCACAAACAGGCTGAGCAACTTGTTGGCCGGCATGGATTCCGGGACAATGATCAGGGTATGCAGCACCTTGTCAATATTTTCAGGATCCGTAAAAAAATCTCTGATGTTCACGTATCCGATAATATTATCGATAGATCCTTCATAGATCAGGAGTTTTGAATGGCCCGTCTCAATAAAAGTCTCCCTGATATGTTCGATGGAAGTTTCCTTATCAAGCGCCACGATCTCGGTGCGGGGGATCATACACTCTCTGAGCCTGACCTTAGAAAAATCCAGCGCATTCTGAAAGATCCGGAGGCTGTGGTCCTGTTCTTCCTGATCTGCTTTTTCTGTTTGGCTTTCATCCAAGAGTCCCACCAGATCTGACTTTCCGAAGATTTGGTTGACAGGTTTGTTAATATCTTTGACATGAAAGAAAAAGCGCAGGATGCCGTTGGAAAGAAAAATGGTGAACTGGGCTACAGGATAGAAGAGATAATAAAAAAAGGCTACAGGAAGGGCAAAAAAATTCAGGAAATTGTTGGGAATGGTTCTGAAAAGAGCCTTGGGAATAAATTCGGCGACGATCAGGATAATAAATGTGGAGATACTGGTTTGGATGATCAGGATCCAGCTCTCGGCATGCGCGAAGGAACGGACAAAAGGCTCCAGAACGATGGCCATGAAGATACCGTAGATCACCAGGGCCGTATTGTTGCCGATCAGCATGGTGACAATATATTGTCCCGGATTTTCTGAAAAAAGAGAAAGCACCCTGGCCGGAAAACTATCGCGGTTTTTATCCAGTTCCAGCCTTAGCTTGTTGGAGGAAAGGTAGGCGATCTCCATGCCCGAGAAGAAGGCTGAGAAAAGCAGCGTGACAAGGATGATGATATAAGTGCCTGACATTATTCTTCTTCCTTACGGGTTGGATTGGTTTGTTCGTTCTTTTTACGTAGTTTCATCCTGACGGTGAACATAAATGCCGAGATAAGCACCATCAAAAGAAAGATAAGCGCATTTTTCAGATCGTGTTGTGACCAGGCGTGAATACCTCCCAACAAGGAGAAGAAACCCAGGAGCAACCATACATATTCCATCGCTTTCATTTTTCAGGGGATATTTGGGGTTGTTGTTTGATGCTTGCAGAGTCGTTCTTCTCCTGATAGCTACTGAGATACACCGTTCCTCTCACATGGTTAATATTCCAGTCATTAAAAGCCTGATCCGATTCAAAACCCTCGCCGAAAATAATCTCATCCGGCGTGGTGATCCTGACAAATTTATCAGAGTAGATCTGTTTTTTCGTTACATCCCAGAAAAGGATCTCAGCATCGAGTCTTTCCCCGGTGGAGTTTTTTGCGATTACACTGTCCCTGGCCTCCCACAGGTTTTTTTTCTGATAAAAAACAGCCTGGTTCGCCTGCAACTGTGTTTCTATTTGTCCCTTATCGTCGTAAAAATCCACATGTATTCCTTTCGGAAAGATCATGACAGGATCCTCTCTGTCGGTAAAGTAGTTTACCATCGGAGCTTTTATGATCATCTGCACCCGTCCCGTATCCATATAAATGGTTGTCAGACTTTTTATGGTCTGCGATGGCAGGGTGTCCGACTGTGTCAGATTGTTGACAACGGTAATGTCGTTTTTCGTACAGGCGGGAAAAAAGATGAAACTTCCTCCTGCCAGCAGAAGGAAGATCATGCGAAAAAAAGGAAAAGGGTCCGGATGGGCAGGATCTACTTCCGGATCCGGACTTTTGTTTTTTCGTTTATCCATCCCTTGAGTTCATAGGTGTCTCCTTCCTTGAATCCGTAAAAGAATACGGTTTCATTGGGGGGGAAATGTTTTGAAAAAGAGTTGATAAATTCATTAGCCATGCCCGCCAGGGAAGGATCTTTTCTTTTGGCAATATTGAACTGATCCACAGCAGCCCAGAAAACAGCCTGGTGAGCCAGCTCGTCATCCCCGTAGTTTTTTGCATTGGCATAAATCCTCCCGAGCAAAATGTGCGGTAACCCTGACTTGGGATCGGTCTGAATCGCCAGCTCACAATATTTCTTGGCTTCCGGCAGGTTGTTTTTGATGCGGAAGGTGATATCTGCAATCTCCAGATAAAACTTGCTTTTCAGGGTGTTGTCCTCCTCCAGTTGGATGGCCTTTTTCAGGTATCCAATGGCAGCATCGAAGTTGCCTCGCTTTTTATAAATCTTTGCAATATCATAAGCAAGGGCAGATTTAGGTTCTATTTTATTCAGGGCGATCATCGACTTGAGATAAAGATCCGCATCCTCACAACCGGTGTTTTTCAACCAGAAAATATATTTTTTCAGATTATCCGGGTTGTTTTTGTTTTCCTCGAATTTTGGGGAAAACAGGGAGATCAACGACTCACAGGTTGCCGCTCCGCTATTGGTGAACATGGCGGAAATGTCGTCCCTGACAGCTTGTGTGGTCTTGTCATCCGGGTTTTCGCTTAATTTTCCTTCTATAATCTGTGACAGCATGGCATAGTTATTCACCACATCCTCACCCGTCAGGATATTTTCTTTGTACAGGGAAACCGTAATATGCATAAATGCTGCCAGGACAGGACCCTGTGTTTTATGCTGATTCATCTGTATGGATTTGTACAGATAATTGTAAGCCCTGTTTAGCGCCGCCGGATCATCCTTTTCGTATTTGAACAATTTTATCCCTTCGTAACTAAGTACCCTCGCAGAATCTTCGGGCAGGATGGTCATGCGTTTGTCATAAACAGACATCAGGGTGTCCAGATAGGCGTGGGCCTTTTTGGTATCTTTGGCTTTCAGAGCGTCTACCATAAAATGTTCATAGATGGTGGCCCCGTGTTGAAGGGTAAATCTGGCGTATTTTCTGTACCTGGAGTCCTTGGCCAAAGTCTTCAGACAGCTTCCGTTATACACCAACTTCCAGAATGGAAGCGCTTCGGCGTAATTGTGTTGCTTGTAATATTCATGATACAGGGAATAATTCTTCAGACAGTTCATGACATCTGCCTGTTGCCCCTGACCCTGGGCAGATCCCTGTGCCGGGATCATCATGAGAAATACACCTAAAAGTATTACCGGGTTGATAAATTTTTTCATGACGTTGCGTTTTAGAGTTCTACTTATATTTTCTCTTGACAAACCAGAAACTGTTTATCGATATCCCAAAATTAATAATATTATATTGTTCTTTAACATAATTTTGTTCAATTGATCCTCTCCAGCCACTCTCCCATGATATATTCAGGGTCGTTCTGCTAAGAGGTATCGGGAAACCTGCTCCAAAACTTATGCCAAAGTCTTTTACGGGATGGTTATTTACCTCATAATATGTATTTCCGTAATGTCCGCCCAGGCGGTAATGTATTATCTTCCAGTACCTCCGGAAATCCCTGGGGTTGGGAGTGAATTGTACTCCCGAGCGAATAGAATAAGCAGGGGTCAGCTTGTCATGACTGTAGGGAAGCGCTGATTTCGACCAGTCCTGATAATTATAATCCATTCCAAACAACCACTTTTCATTGGTGAAGGTGAATCCCAGGCCGATATAAAACGGAATAGACAACTTCTGATTGAATGCCTGCAGATAGCGGATGGTGTCGTTATAGGATTTTCCTCCCGAAGTGACAGCAATGGAATAATCCAGTTGTTCCACCGAATAATTGATCTTTTTGTTGTTTCCCCCTACAAGCCCGATTACCAGGCGGTTGTTCTCCCCGATCCGGGCAGAATATTGCAGGCCGAGATCGTAGCTGAAGTCACTGACGATGGTCCTTCTTTCAATGCGGGTATTTAAAGTGCCCGGACTATCCAGAAAATTCAGGGTATGGGTCTTTTTTATTTCTCCGAAAAGATAATCCAGGTTAAACCCGACGGACAGATGATCGAACAATTCCAGGGAGGCTCCGGTAAAAAAACGGGTGACGCCCCCCTCTCCCTGAAAAAGATATTCCAGCTCTCCTACATCGGGGTTGTAGAGAGGGTCATCCGATAAAACTTTTTCCCTGATCGTATAGCCGGTATAACTATACGGGACAAAGCCAAAGGCAACCCCCAGATGCCTGGTAACAGGAAAACTGAAGATCAGATGATTGAGGTTCAGATCGTAGCTTTTTGCAAATGAGTTCTGACTGGAAAGGAAACTCCCTCTTCCCTGGGTGCCGAAATTAAAAACAAAAGACATGCTGTCACGCGTGGAATAGGATGCCGGATTGGTATAGTCGATATTCCCTTTCTGGCGCATCCCGATCGTGAGCCCTCCCAGGGCACTGTTTATGGGAACGCCGGTGTGTGGGAGATCGCCGATCCCTTTCAGGGAAAAAGGTGAATTAAAAGTCGTTTGTGCATTCCCCGTCACGGATAAAAGCGCGAGCAGAACAATGAAAACGTGAATATGTCTTTTTTTATACATTAAATGTCAGTATTCGGTTAAGACCAAAAGCGGTTAATTCCGGGAGCACAAAGATGCTATTTTTTAACTTTTTATCAAAAAAAAAGGCATCCCCGCCGGTAATAATGACCTGCAGGTCATGATATGCTTTGCCAAACCTGTCGATAATACCATCCACTTCGGCAATCACCCCTGCTTCAACACCGGCAGCGATGGCTTCTTCCGTAGTTCTTCCTGCCAACGGGAAAGTGTCTTTGATGGTTATTCTTGGTAGTTTGTCCGTAAAAGTGGCCAGTGCCCTGAAACGCATATCCACCCCGGGGGAGATATTCCCTCCCTCATAGGTGCCGTCAGCGGTAACCAGATCGTAAGTGATGGCTGTGCCTGCGTCAATCACCAATACATTTTTTCCGAGGAACCGGGCATGAGCTTCTACCACTCCGGCAATCCGGTCATACCCTAATGTGTCCGGGGTGCGATACCGGCTTTTTACCGGCAACGGCGTGTCACTGCCCAGTACAATGTAATGGGAAAGGCGCTGGTTTAGAAATCCGGAAAGGGAAGAATCCTCTTTTCGCGTGGATACGGCAATGCCGTATTGTGTTTCGGGATACTGGTCCAAAAGATCTCTTGCCAAAGGAACCGCCTCGTCGGAAGATTCGTCTTTATACACGATCCGCTCCCCTTCAAACAAATACCCTTTTACCCGGCTGTTCCCTATATCCAGTATCAGATTCATAAATTTACCTATGCTGTAATAACTGCGAAATTAACAGATTATTTTGCTGATCCAATGTTGTTTAAGTTTTTTTAACAGATATTTTTCAAGAGCGTAATCGGGTTCTTTGAAATCGCAGGAAGAATCCGGTTCGCCTTCTATATCCTTTTTCTTCCCGGACGCTACACAAAAAGGGAACCCAATTTCATTTTTATTACTTTTGCCGGAAAAGGAGAAAAATGCAGATCTATAAATTCGGCGGATCGGTATTGCAGGAGGCTTCCGGCATACGCCGGATGGCTGAGGTGCTGCAACAGGCGGAGAGGCCCCTGGTCCTAGTGGTCTCTGCGTTTGGGAAGACTACCAATGCCCTGGAGGAATTGGCAAGCCTCTCTGCAAGGGGAACCCGGGAAGAGGAGATGCTCAGGAAAACAGAGGCATTGAAAGAGTATCATGTTGAGATTATGAGAACCTTATCCGGAAAAGCCGGGGATCATGACCCCGGAACCAATGAGTTGGATCATCTTTTCTCCGAACTGAAAAATCTGTTGGCAACAGGTCCGGATTCGTCTTTCGATCCGTGGCATGACCGGATCGTTTCCTTCGGAGAACTTTTTTCCGCTTCGGTTGTTTTTTCCTATCTGAAACAGAAATTCCCTGATATCGTTTATAAGGATATCCGGAAGATCATTGTTACCGATAGCCGGTTTGGGAATGCGGGGGTGCTCTGGGAGGAAACCGGCCGCAGGGTCAGGCAGGCTTTTTCAGCCCCGGGAACCCTGTTTCTTACGCAGGGATATATTGCCGGAACGCTGACGCGGGAGACCACAACCCTGGGACGGGAAGGATCGGATTTTACGGCAGCCATTCTGGGCTGTATCCTTGATGCTGAAAAAGTGACCCTGTGGAAAGACGTGCCGGGCGTGATGAGTGCCGATCCAAAGATATGTCCGGATGCTGTGCACCTGCCCGGAATTTCTTATCAGGAGGCGGCCGAAATGGCTTTCTACGGAGCCAAGGTGATCCACCCCAAAACCATCAAACCCCTGCAGAACAAACATATCCCCCTGGTGGTACGCGGTCTCGGACACCCGGATAATACAAGCACTACCATCTGGGATTTCGAGGAGATGGAAAGACATGTACCCGTGTATATCCGGAAAGAAAGGCAGATCCTGCTCTCGGTGTTTCCCCGGGACTACTCCTTTGTGCTGAACCGCCATCTCGAGGATCTTTTCGGACAATTCAAACAATGGGCTTTCAACATATCCCTTGTGCAGATCTCGGCGATCAGTGTCTCTTTCTGCATTGACGACCCCGGCGTGCTTTTTATGGAGCGGGTGCGAAAACTTCAGGACGATTATGAGGTGTATTTCAACCGCGAGGTCGAACTGCTTACTTTCCGTCACTATACCGAAAAAACGATCAGCGAAAAGCTGAAGAGTTGCCTTATCCTTGTTGCGCAACGCACCCGGCTGACCGCTCAATATGTTGTTAAGCGGGTTGCGGGAGAATGATTATCTTTGTATAAATGTTACCGCCGTTTAGATGGAAGTACTGCTCGAAAAAGTCGGGATTAGTCTGAATGCAGGATGGTTTATCCCCCTGGGATTTCTGCTTGCTTTCGGGGTTACCTATATTTCTATTCCCACCATCCTGAAGGTGGCCCGGGCCAAAGGACTGTACGACCGCCCCAATAAACGTTCCTCTCACAAGCAGGATATCCCCACCCTCGGGGGTGTGGCTGTCTTTGTCGGATTTGCCATAACGGCAGCTCTTTTGGCGGGGGATGGCCTGACCCGGGAACTGCTTTATATCTTTACCGGCCTGATCATTCTGTTCTTTATCGGCATTAAGGATGATATCCTGGTCATTGACCCGGTGAAAAAACTGGTGGGCCAGATCATTGCAGCCACGGTGGTGATTGTGTTGGGAGATATCAGGATGACAAGCTTTTATGGTTTTCTGGGGATCCATCAGATTGGATATATTTCCGGGGTCCTTTTTACCTTATTCGTTTTTGTGGTGGTTACCAACGGGGTGAACCTGATCGATGGCATTGACGGGCTGGCCTCCGGGGTGGCTGCCCTCGCTTCGCTGGTTTTCGGGATATGGTTTTTTGCTGCCGGACACGTGTACTATGCGATTGTCAGTTTGTCGCTGACCGGCAGTCTCGTCGCTTTTCTCCGGTTCAATCTGTCTCACGGAAAACATAAGATCTTCCTGGGAGACACCGGTTCTCTGATCCTGGGCATGATGCTGAGCGTGCTGGCCGTACGTTTTATGGAGTATGATCTGACCGCCCCGGAGCAGGTACATGTTTCTTCGGTGGCCGTGATGGCCTTTACCATCCTGATTATCCCCCTGACGGACACCCTGCATGTTTTTATTCTGCGGGTGCTGAGGGGCCGTTCGCCTTTTGAGGCCGGACGGTGGCACCTGCATCACCGGCTGCTGGAACTGGGACTTTCTCATCTGCAGGCTACCCTCGTATTACTTTCCCTGAATGTGCTCTTTATTTTGCTTGCCTGGTGGCTGCAAGACCTCGGGGACCTGCCCCTGCTGGGGATCATATTGGGGCTGGCTGTTATCCTTACCTTGTTATCTTACGTACTGATCTGGATGAAAAGACACCACACCCATTTCCCTTCCGGAAAAAAAGCTTTTGATGTATGATGATGGGAACTGAAATTCCTTCCTTCTCCCTCAACCATAACCCTCCTGTACCCCTACCTCTGACCACTTAACCCTGCCTACGTAGCCGCCTACGTAGGTGAAATTTGGAAATCGTTGTAAAAGTGATGCGTGCGGATCGAGTGTAATAAAAACCGGAAAAAACTTCTTTCTGTTTACGGTCGCATATTCTGTTTTTTCGCCGGCCGGTTAAAATAGATATTTTTCGAGGTGGCGCTCAGGGGCACGCCGAGGATGATCTTAATTTCCGGATCAAACAACCCCAGGTCCCTGGCCGCCTGGCCCACGGTGTACATGATGC
>JANTHB010000006.1 GCA_024762655.1 Bacteroidales bacterium | reverse complement strand
CGGTCAAAAACAGCCAGTTTGCCCAGCCTCTCTTTGAGTTTCACGGAGCATGCCCCGGTTGCGGGGAAACGCCTTATATCAAAGTGGTGACCCAACTTTACGGAGACCGGATGATGATTGCCAACGCAACCGGATGTTCTTCCATTTACGGAGGATCAGCCCCGTCAACGCCTTATACCTGCAACGTGGACGGAAAGGGACCTGCCTGGGCCAACTCGTTGTTCGAAGATAACGGCGAGTACGGTTTAGGGATGGCCGTGGGCGTGCGTCAGATCAGAGAACGTCTGGCCGAAATGATGAAAGATGCTATCGAAGATGATAAGGTAAATGCTGCCGCCAAAGAAGCTTTCCAGGAATGGCTGGATAATTTTGATGAAGGTCAGGGGTCTGTGGAAGCCTCCGGTAAGGTGGTTGCTGCCCTGAAAAATGAAAACAGTCCTGTAGCTAAAGAGATTCTGAAACTGAAAGATTATCTGGTGAAGAAATCTGTATGGATCATCGGGGGCGATGGATGGGCCTATGATATAGGATACGGCGGTCTGGATCATGTGCTCGCTTCCGGCGAGGATGTGAATGTCCTTGTGCTGGATACTGAGGTGTACTCCAATACGGGCGGCCAGGCTTCCAAAGCATCGCCTACCGCTGCCGTAGCTAAATTTGCCGCCAGCGGAAAGAAAGTGCGCAAAAAAGACCTGGGTGCGATGGTCATGGCCTATGGGTATGTTTACGTGGCTCAGGTGTCCATGGGAGCCAGCAATGCACAGCTTTTCAAAGCCATCAGGGAAGCAGAAGCTTATAAGGGACCTTCCATCATTATTGCCTATGCTCCCTGTATCGCCCACGGCCTTCACAACGGCATGGAACACACCCAGGATGAACAAAAACTTGTCGTAGAATCCGGATTCTGGCAGTTGTATCGTTACAACCCCGAGTTGGAAAAAGAAGGTAAAAACCCGTTTGTGCTGGATTCGAAAGCTCCCGACTGGAGTAAGTTTAATGAATGGTTACATAATGAGGTGCGTTTTACCGCCCTCAAAAAAACCTTTCCCGAAGAAGCAGACCGCTTGTTTGCCAAAGCTTTGGAGGATGCAAAATGGCGTTATCATTATTATAAACGCCTGGCTGAACTGGAGTATAAAACAGATGAGTAATCCATCCTCCTCTTGGGATAAAAAAAGGCCGGCCTGCAAGCCGGCCTTTTTTTGCAGGTGCCGATAAAAAGATGTATTTTTGTAATTTATAATAGTTTTAAATAGGGTCGGCATATGGGACGGATCATGTCTATCGATTATGGGAAAAAAAGGGTGGGGATTGCTGTGACAGATCCGCAAAGAATCATCGCCCAGGGTCTCACAACCGTGCCGGCACATACGATCTGGGATTTTTTGCAAAAATATCTGGCAGAAGAAGAAGTGGATGAGTTTGTGGTGGGATATCCCCGGCAGATGAACAACCAGCCTTCGCAGGCCATCCGTTGGATCAATCCTTTTGTGAAAAAGCTTAACAAGCTTTTCCCTTCGAAAAGGATTTCTCTCTATGATGAACGTTTCACTTCTGTAATGGCCCACCAGGCTATCCTGGCAGGAGGAGTGAAGAAGGAAAAAAGAAAAGACAAGGCGCTGGTGGATAAAGTGAGTGCTACCATCATCCTGCAGAGTTATATGGAACAGGTGAAAAATAATTGATATGATTTATCCGGTAGTAGTGTACGGGCATCCGGTTTTAAGAAAAACAGCCCGGGAAATTCCGGTAGATATTGCCGGAATAGAAGATTTTATAATGAATATGTTCGAGACCATGTATGTCTCGGAAGGAGTAGGCCTGGCAGCCCCGCAGACAGGCCAGTCGGTCCGGCTTTTTGTGGTGGATGCTACCCCGTATGCCGAAGACGAACCTTCTCTGGAAAACTTCAAAAAAGTTTTTATCAATCCGGATATTACAGAACGCTTCGGGGATATTGTCTCTTTTAATGAAGGCTGTCTGAGTATACCGAATATCCGTGAAGATGTGAACCGGGAAGAAGCCATAAAAATCCGTTATCAAAATCCTGAAGGAGAATGGCTGGAAGAAGAATATGACGGCATCGCCTCCAGAATCATTCAGCATGAATATGATCATCTTAATGGCGTGTTGTTTACGGACCTGGTCTCTCCGCTCAGGAAAAAATTGCTCCGTGGAAAACTCAGGGCCATAAGTAAGGGGAATTTCAAGGCTGCCTATCGTACGATCCTGCCCGGACAGAAAGTCCCGGAATATATATAATAAAAAAGCAGAACCGGCAGGCTCTGCTTTGATAAATAACAGGATCAAAACCTACATAGGAAACAACTGTTTTATCTTATCCGAATTCAACAGAATATCGATATACTGCCCCCGCTGATAGGCAAAGGGTTCCTTTACATTCTTTTTGGATAGTTTACCCCTGAAATCATCCAGGTTGCTGTAGTTTTTTTCATCCATCCAACGCTCTATATCCCCAAGCATCGTGCTAACATGCGCAGGTTTGTTCTTATAGAGCGTGCTGACGACCTGGACTGCATCAGCTCCGGCCAGGATCATTTTAATTACATCACTCCCACTGAAAATCCCTCCATTGGCACATAACCCGGCATCAATCTGATCAAATAAAAGTCCCATGAAACGCAAGGCCAGCCTGTTTTCCTCCGGATGAGTGAGGTTATAGGGGAAAGCCAGCTTTTCAGAGTTAATGTCTATGTCAGGTTGAAAAAGCCGGTTGAATAGGACAAAACCGTCAGCGCCGGATTGATCCATACTCCTGACTACTTTCAATATGTTGGTGTAAAACGGACTTAATTTGACCGTCACGGGAATGGAGACTTTTGACTTGATCTCGCGCAATACATCCAGTTGCTCCCGGATAATATCTTCTTCCCCCTTCTCGGGATCTTCGGGCACCGCATAGAAATTTACCTCCAGAGCGTCTACCCCGGTTTCTTCCAGCTGTATAGCATACTCTCCCCACGTCTGTTCATTCACGGCATTTACACTCGCAATGACCGGAACAGTACTGTTCTTCCTGAGTTTTTCCAGATTGTACAAATGCTCTTTTGTGCCGGCATCTGCCGTCTCCGGAAATAAACGAGACATTTCGGCGTCGAAATTCGAGTAACGATTCATTTGTTCCTCTATTTGCAGATTCTCAAGTTGGATCTGCTCCTCAAAAAGCGATTTGTAAACAAGCGCTGCAACGCCCGCATCTTCAAGCTTCTTGACAATATCAGGATCGGTTACCATATTGGATGCCCCGGCGATAATCGGGTTCTTCAGCGTTAATCCTGCATATTCCGTTGTTAAATTGGCCATAATAAAAAATTTAAATTAAAAACAGTCTAAATATAAATAATATAATTTGTGTGGCAAAACATTGACTCGGTAAGTTAATAAAAATTCCGCCATATGTACATAATTTTATTTTATTAATTTTATAAAATCCTTTAAGGCTTTATTTTAATGTCTATGACATCTTGTCCCGGGATAAGAATGATTCCCTTTGTAAGGATATTGATCCCTTTTTTCTTGGGTGACCTGATCGGATTGTATGTAACCTACCCCTTTTTATGGGTAGTGATTTTATTGATCACCGGAATGGTCATGTACATATACAGCGTTTTGGACAAGCATCCGGAGGTCCGTTATGCCAGGGAAGGAATTGGAGGGATGGGAATCTTATGGCTCTTTTTCTCTGCAGGGATTCTGGCATCGGGCCTGGCAGTTGAGAAGATGGAAAAGAAAAGGGATTTTGACGGAGAAGAAGTGATCGCTGGAATGATTTATCAACCGGCCGTTCAGAAAAAGAACTCCTGCGAATCGGAAATCAGCGTGTATGGGATCAGGAAAGACAGAGTCTGGTATAAGGTAAACGGGCGGGCATTGTTGCGTTTTAATAAAAACAGCCGGATTGTGTCGGGCAAACCCGGGGAAACAATCCTGTTGTATGTCCGTTTGATCCCTTTCCCTTATTACGGAAACCCCGGAGAATTTAACTATTCCCGTTATCAGGCCGATCATGGCATCTACTGGCAGGCCTTTGTAAAAGAGGAGAACTGGAGGTATGTGCCGGAGAAATCCTTCTTTTCTGTCAGAACCGAAGCAAAAAAAGTGCAGTACTATCTGGTGAACTGCCTGAAAAAATACGGATTTTCGCAAAGCTCTCTGGCGCTCGCTTCGGCCCTAACCGCCGGAGACAGAGATTATATGGATCCCCATACCAGGAAATATTTTGCAGACAGCGGAACCATGCATGTACTGGCTATTTCCGGTCTGCATGTAGGGATTCTTTATTTTGTGGCCCTGTACTTTTTCTCTTTTTTCGGAAAAAACAGGTACGTGAAGATCATACGGCTGGTCGCCATATTGCTTCTTTTATGGAGTTATGCCTTTATTACCGGGCTGTCTCCTTCCGTTATACGGGCTGCTCTGATGTTCAGCCTGTTACTGCTGGGTCAGTCGTTTCAGAGAAAATCCAATGTCTATAATATTCTGGCCGTTTCAGCTTTTATCCTGTTGTTCATACATCCGGTGTGGATTCGGGATGCCGGTTTTCAACTTTCTTATTTGGCCGTCTTGGGAATTGTGGCTTTATACCGGCCCTTGTATCTGCTGGCAGCCACCGGGATAGGATGGGTGGATAAGATCTGGTCCCTGCTGGTGGTCTCTGTCGCAGCCCTGGCAGGCACTTTTCCGCTCACGCTCTATTATTTTCACCGTTTTCCACTTTATGCTCCTCTGACCAACATTCTTGTTATACCCCTTGTTACCGTTTTTATTTATGTGGGCCTGGCGTTTTTTCTCCTGCAACCCTTCCCCTGGCTGGCGGGACTGATGGCACATATCATGATGGGTTTGGCAAATGGGCTGTTGTTTATAACACAAAAGTCCCTTACCCTGCCCGCGGCCGTGATCTCTCCCGTTTTTTTGCACACCGCCGGAGTCCTGATCTTATACCTGTTGACGCTTTCCTTGGTACTGATTTTTCTGCGACGAAAACCCGCCGGTGTCCTCTTCCTTCAGATGGTTATGCTGGCAGGGGTCGTCGTTATGCTGATCCGCGAATCAGATACAGTTCGGAAAAACAGGCTGGCCGTATTCAACATTCCTCATGGTTCCGTGTGTTTGCTTTCTTCCGGAAAGACAGGGGTGCTTGTCGGGGATACCGGGACAGAAGGATCAGCGTTTTACCTGAAAAACATTGCCGGGAGTCTGGGTCTGAAAAAACTGGTGCCGGCAACTGCCATGAACGGACCGGCGTGGGAAAATGCCTGTAAAATGCGGGCAAAACAGATTTATCTGCACAAGGGATTCTTCAGAGTGGGGTCTGCCACCGGCTTTATATTGAATGACAGTACGGCACAGAAGTTTAAAAGAGAAATTCCTGTGGATTATTTGATTTTCTCCGGCAAAAAATGGTGGCTCCTGAAGAGACAACTTAACCGTCTCCGACCGGGAATGATCATCCTGGACGCTACGGTCCCGGGGTTTACCGTGAAAAAAATAAGACAGATTTGCTCAGGCAGGAACCTTTACGTGGTGCGCGAGCAGGGCCCTTTTGTTTGGGAAGAGTAAAAACCCAAAATGATAACCCGGACGGATTGGATATCCTCAATCTGTTTTCGCCACCAATATTCGAATCCCAGTAAAAAATCATTTCGTTACGTTTACAATTTTTATACATTTGCCGCACATTTGATTTATTAAAACCTTTGATTCAGTGAAGATCATCATTGCAGGTGCAGGAGAAGTTGGAAAACATCTGGCCAAGATGCTGAGCCAGGAAAATCATGATATCGTCGTGATTGACCCTGAGATGACACGCATTGAGGAAATCAATACCTCTTTTGACATTCTGACGATTAACGGCTCGGCTACCTCTTTCGAAATACTGAAAGAGGTGGATGTGAAAGATGCCGATCTTTTCATCGCCGTTACTCATTATGAGGAAACCAACATTGTGTCGGCGATCCTGGGTAAAAAACTGGGGGCTAAAAAGACCATTGCGCGGGTGGATAATATGGAGTACCTGATGCCTGTTTACAGAGATGTCTTCGAGACTATGGGGATTGACTCTCTTATTTACCCGGAACTCATCGCAGCCCGGGAGATCATCTCATTGATTCATCAGGCCGGCACTACGGACTTTTATGACTTTACCGGCGGTAAACTTTCCCTCTATGTGATCCGCCTGGATGAAGAATCTCCCATCATCGGAAATTCGCTCTATGAGCTGGACTGGGGCGGAGAAGACTCCAATTACCGGGCCATCGCCATTACCCGTGATAATGAAACCATCATCCCCCGCGGAACCGATCGTTTCCGGCTGAATGACACCGTCTATGTGATTGCCAACCGCCATGGGATGAAAGGACTCTCCCGCTTTACAGGCAAGGAAGAAATAGATGTCAACAATATTATGATCCTCGGAGGCAGCCGGATCGGGAAACGGACGGCTGAAAACCTGGAAAAACAATTTAATATCAAGCTGATCGAGATAAACCGTGAAAAATGTACCGAGCTGGCGGACTTTCTCGAAGATACCCTCGTGATCAACGGAGATGGCAGGGACATAGACCTGCTGCTGGAGGAAGGGCTTAAAACCATGGATGTCTTTATTGCCGTGACAGGGAATTCGGAAACCAATATTCTTTCCTGTCAGTTGGCGAAAAAAATGGGTGTGCCTAAAGTGATCGCCGAAGTGGAAAACATTGACTATATCCCCCTGGCTGAAAATATCGGGATAGATACCATCATCAATAAAAAACTGATCACTGCCAGCCGGATATTCAAATTCACGACCCGGTCGGAGGTCTCTGCCATTAAATGTCTGACGGGCACCGACGCAGAAGTACTGGAGTATGTTGTGAAAAGGGGGTCCCGGATCACCCAGGCGCCGCTGAAAGACCTGGATTTTCCCAAAGGTGCTATCGTCGGGGGCGTTATTCGGGGGAAACAAAGCTTTATCGCCCGGGGAGATACCTTCATAAAACCGCATGACAGGGTGGTGGTCTTTACCCTGCCGGCAGCCAAACCTAAAGTGGAAAAGTTTTTTAAGTAAAAACAGATGCTTAATAAACGGATTATCCTGAATATTATCGGGTTGTCAGTTATGCTGGAAGGGGCTTTCCTGTTGTTACCCGTATTGATCTCTGTCATCTACCACGAACAGGACCTCCGGACCAACTTTCTGGCTTTTGGCATTACTCTCCTTTCAGGGGCTTTGGTATGGCTTCTGAGCCGGTCGAAAGACGAGGAAATCGGCAAACGCGAAGCTTATATTATCGTACCGACCGTCTGGGTGGTTTTTTCAGCTTTCGGAGCACTGCCGTATTTCCTGGGGCATTATGTGCCGCATTATACCGATGCTTTTTTTGAAGCCATCTCCGGATTTACAACCACCGGGGCCTCCATAGTTACGAACATAGAAGCGCTCCCCCATGGCATTCTGTTCTGGCGGAGCCTCACGCATCTTATCGGAGGACTCGGCATCTTGATCATGTTTATCGCCATCCTTCCCTTCCTGGGTGTGGGGGGTATGCAATTGTTCCATGTTGAGTCCGTAGGCTTGCCTATGAATAAACTTCGGCCCAGGGTGCGCGAAACAGCACGTATGCTATGGGTCATCTATATTTCCCTGGTGCTGCTGGAAACGGTTTTCCTGATGTTGGGGAAAATGCCGCTTTTTGACGCTTTGTGCCACGCTTTCGGGACCATTGCCACCGGGGGCTTTTCAACGAAAAATGCCAGCATTGGCGCTTATTCCCCATACATCCAGTATGTGGTCATCGTCTTCATGATCCTGGCGGGGACCAATTTCACCTTGCATCTGCAGATGATCCGGGGAAATTTCACCAAACCTTACAAAAATCCGGAGTTCCGGCTGTATCTGACCATCTTGTTCGTTTCCGGAATAATCATCACCCTCTTTTTAATAATATTTCAACATCTCAACCTGGAAAAGGCTTTCCGGGAAGGCTTCTTTCAGGTGACCAGCATCATTACCTGTACGGGCTTTTCTACGGCCGATTATATGCAATGGACCCACCACGCCTGGTTTTTTATTTTCCTGCTAATGTTCGTGGGAGGGAGCTCGGGGTCCACCTCCGGAGGGATCAAGGTTGGACGGCACCTGATGTTTCTGAATAATCTGCATGTCCAGTATCAGCGACTGCTGCATCCCAAGGCTGTGGTCAATGTTCATATCGGGGAAAGCAGTGTCTCCCCTGAACTGATGTCGCGTACCTTTGCCTTTTTTGTTCTTTATATCATCACTTTTGCTGTCGGTTCCCTGGTACTTGTACTGAACGGCCTGGATACTACCTCTGCCATGGGCGCTGTAGCCACCACCATGGGCGGTATAGGCCCCGGTTTGGGCTCGGTGGGGCCTGCTTCGAATTTTGCAGCCCTTAGCCTTACCGGTAAATGGGTGCTCTCAGCCCTGATGCTGCTGGGTCGTCTCGAACTCTTTGCCGTATTGATTCTCTTTACCCGGACCTTTTGGAAAAATAAATGATCTGTTATATCCTTGTAAAAAAATAGTCTTGCGTGGATCTGATCAATAAAAGGATTATTGTCTTTATCCTGGGCTTTCTGCTTATGCTGGAAAGCGGCTTTATCCTGTTCTCTTTTCTGGTGTCGCTATTGTATCATGAGGGGGACTCCCTGCCGCTGCTTGTCAGCAGTATGATCACGCTCGTTGCCGGTGCGCTGATGTGGTTCTTCAACCGGAAGGTCGACCGGGGAATTGGTAAACGGGAAGGATATATTATTGTCAGCATCGTATGGATCGTTTTTTCCTTTTTTGGCACCCTGCCCTATTTATTATCCGGAGCTATCCCCAATCTGACGGATGCTTTCTTTGAGACGATGTCAGGCTTCACCACTACCGGTTCTTCCATCCTGAATGATATTGAAGCGCTGCCACATGGTATTCTTTTCTGGCGTAGCATCACCCAGTGGATGGGGGGTATGGGGATCATCGTACTCTCCCTGGCGGTCTTGCCCTATCTTGGGGTGGGAGGTATGCAGCTTTTTGCCGCCGAAGTGCCCGGACCAACCCCCGATAAGTTCCACCCGCGCGTGAAAGAAACGGCCAAACGACTGTGGGGTATCTATATCCTTTTTACCCTCGCCGAATCCATCCTGCTGATCATCGGAGGAATGAGCCCTTTCGATGCCGTATGCCACTCTTTTACAACCATGGCTACTGGCGGATACTCCACCAAACAGGCCAGCATAGCTTTCTGGGGATCTCCTTTTATTCAGTATGTGGTTATCTTTTTTATGTTCCTGGCCGGAATGAATTTTACCCTTTCCTATTATGCGCTACACGGCCATTTCAGGAAAGCGATCAAAAATGAAGAATTCAGATGGTACGTGGGGTTTGTGATCGGATTTTCCGCTGTCGTAACGATATTTCTCATTCTTATCCATCACCGGGGTCTGGAAACCGCTTTCCGGGAAGGGCTGTTCCAGGTGGTTTCTGTCCTGACAACCACCGGCTATGTAACCACCGATTATCTCAAATGGGAACCGTTTCTGGCGGTGATCCTGCTGGTACTTATGTTCTTCGGGGGATCGGCCGGCTCGACGGGCGGCAGCATGAAAATCATGCGTATCGCTCTCCTGATCAAGAACAGCCGTTATGAGCTGCGGCGGCTGATACATCCCAATGCTGTGATCCCGGTACGGTTTAACCATCATAAGGTGCCTCCCCGGGTTATTACCAACGTGCTCGCCTTCGCTGTTATCTATATTCTGATATTTGCTTTCGGGGTAGTGGTGATCTCCGTGATGGAACCCAATGTGGATTCGGCGGTTAGTGCCGTGGCTACTACGCTGGGAAATGTGGGTCCCGGCCTGGGTTCGGTGGGTCCTATGGATAATTTTTACCATATCAATGCTCTCGGAAAATGGTTCCTCTCTTTTCTCATGATGCTGGGACGCCTTGAACTTTTTACCGTCCTCGTCCTTTTTTCCCCCGCTTTCTGGCGGAAATAAACAATATTGAAAGCCGGAAATTACAGGAATAGAAGATGCAATACTTTTTTGTTAACTTTGAGTAGAGAATTAGTGTAGGGGTCTGCATTTGCTAAAATAGTTCAATAATGCATGAACGCAGAGAAAAGGAATATGTTATCAAACTGAAGAAGGGGAGTTTTTCCGCTTTCGATCATTTATTCTCGGTTTACAAGGAACGATTATATGCTTTTGCCATTGGTTATCTGAAGATCGAGGAAGATGCGAAGGAACTGGTGCAGGATGTGTTTGTGAAAGTCTGGGAACATCGGCATCAACTGGATGAAGGCAAATCCTTTAATTCTTATCTTTTTACCATTGCAAAAAATACGATCCTGAATTATTTCCGTAAAAAAGCCAATGAGCAAACCTATATTGAATACATCAAACAACATACAGGGTTGTCTGTGAGCCCGGTCGAAGAGAACATTGAATTTTCAGAGTTACAAAAGAAAGCTCAGGATCTTGTTGAACATCTTCCTCCCCGTCAAAGGGAAATTTACCGGTTAAGCCGTGAAAAAGGATTGCCCAATGAAGAAATTGCCCGAAATCTGCATATTTCTAAAAAAACGGTAGAAAATCAGATCACTCTGGCAATGAAATATCTCCGTGAAAAATTAGGAGAGGGCAGCCTGATCGTGCTTTTGTTTATTACCTTGTTTTATTAGAAAGAAATGCTCATGTAACAAGTTATACATAGATGGATAAAAATAAGATATGAGCTATAAGGAATGAGGTCGAAGGGTCTAAAAGTCAAAAGTCGAACAGTGATTCTTGAAGTACCCTTTAATTAACTACTGAATAACAATTGTATGACCCTTGAATGACCACCGAATGTAAAATGTAAAATGAAGAATGTAAAATGTAGAATTATATCACAATTGTATGACTACTGTATGACCATTGAATGACTATCGAATGACCCTTGAATGACCATTATAAGGCTAAAGGCAAAAGTAAGAAGCTATCTCTGTGTCCTCTGTGCCTACTTTGGGTCCTTTGTGGTTTAAATATTTACAGATCATGAATATAACCACAAATCACACAGAGAAGGCTCAAAGCACGCGGAGACTCCCCGGTTCCCATTATTCCATCATTCCATTCTGCCTTTATCCTAATTTCCACATAATTTCGCGGCGTTAGCCGCTAATTACTACTTAATGACAATGCTCAAATGCTTGAAGCAACTGAATGACCACTGAATGACGCAAACTTTGTCAGGGTCAGAGCATTTATTTTTATGGAAAAATTCGGTAGTAAGTTATTTTTTTCTCTTTGAACCGGGAGTTAAAGAGGAGTAAGGTGTATTATAATAAATGAAAGGGAAAAATTCGGAATGATTTTTTTCATAGTAACAGGTTTAGGTTAATAGGACAGGAGGGAAATGCCCGGACATTATGCAATGGGCATTTCTTTTTGTTATTAGATGAGTGAATATAAAATATGATTAAAGAAAGAAGAAAAATAACGGAACTCGTTAATGAGTTTTATCATAACAGGATACCTGTTGATAAGGTTAGGGAGGTAATCATGCAGCTTGGCAGTGAAGGGGATCTTGAAGAGATCGAAAACGTGATGAAAAAACACTGGCGGGAGGAGAAGAGAACAGGGCTCCTGGAAGATAAGGAATATAAATTGCTTTTAGACGGGATTCATCACAGGATCAACGTGCTGGAGGAAGAGAAATCTGCCAGGACAACGGTTCGGATGGCAAGGATTCTGATGAAAGTGGCAGCCGTATTGTTTATACCCTTGTTTATTACAACTGTTTTTTTATTAAATAACCGTACGGGAAATAAGGTGCCGTCAGCCATAGCTTATAATAATATATATACCCCGATGGCGGCCAGAACGCGTTTTCTTTTGCCGGACAGTACGTTGGTCTGGCTTAATTCGGGAAGTTCATTGCGGTTCCCGCTGGCTTTTACCGGGAAAACCAGGGAGGTATTTCTACAGGGTGAAGGATATTTTGATGTGGCGGAGAATCATAAAAAACCTTTTATCATCCATACCAAAAAGCTGGATGTTACCGCTTTGGGAACCTCTTTGGATGTAATGGCTTATGCTGATGATCGCATCGTTAGCGCAACTTTAGTCCATGGAAAAATAAAAGTAGAGAAAAGAGGCACCGGAAGGTACGTCTATCTTGAACCTTCCATGCAGGCCGTTATGGATACGGTTACGGGAAAAATGAAGGTGTATGAGGTAAAAACAAAGTATTATACATCCTGGAAGGAGGGAACGCTTATCTTCCGGCACGAGCCCATGGAAACAGTTGCCCATAAATTGGAAAGATGGTTTAATTGCACCATATACATCAAGGATGATAAACTGAGAAAATATAAATATACCGGGACTATTGAAATGGAAACGTTACGGGAGGTATTAGACCTGATAAAAATTACCACTCCGATGAAATATAAATATGATAAAGATACACGGGAAGTATGGCTGGAACCAATATAAGATATATCTGATTAACCTTGATTATTAACCTTAAAAAACAAATGCCTATGAAAAGAAACGGATAAGATTAAAAAGAGACAGGAAAATGCTGCGAACATTTCCCTGTCGAGTCAACAAAAAATTCCTTGACCGAATTTATTTACTAACTCAAATTCAAAGATATGAAGAAAAATTTAATTTATCTGAAAAATGATATTTTCAGAAAAATATTCAGAATTATGAAAATCAGTCTTTTTCTGTTTTTTGTAGCTGTTTTGCAGGTCTTTGCAGTGAATAACTATGCGCAAAACAAAAAATTGTCTCTCTCTATGGAACAAGCGACCATTGAAGATGTCCTGCAGGCCATCCAGGATCAGAGTGAATTTAAATTCTTTTACAATGATCAGTTGGTGGATGTAACCAAAAAAGTAAATGTAATGGCCAAAAAAGAAGATATCTGGCATGTCCTTGATCAGGTATTACCTGAAGCCGGGATTACCTATCGTGTAGTAGGGAAACAGATTGCACTGTTCTCCGGTGCTGTTAATAATAAAAAATTGTTACAGCAACAGAAAGTCATTACCGGTACGGTGACCGACGATAAAGGAAGCCCGCTACCGGGGGTGAATATTATTATCAAGGGTACCACCCAGGGAACCATAACGGATGCAAACGGGAAATATTCACTTAGCGTCCCATCAGGAGCTACGCTGGTTTTTTCTTTTGTGGGATTTAAAAGCCAGGAAGTTGCGGTTGAGAACCAGCGCATTATTAACGTTGCAATGAAACAGACTTCCATTGGTGTTGAAGAAGTGGTTGTAACCGCTCTTGGGATAAAAAGAGCGGAGAAAGCGCTTGGTTATTCCATTCAAAAAGTCTCCGGAGAAAGCGTGCAAAAGGTTCCTGGCGTTAATGTAAGTACATCCCTTACCGGTAAGGTAGCAGGGGTTCTGGTTCAAAACCCTACTGATTTTGACGTTGACCCGACCATTACAATTCGGGGAGAAACAAACCCTTTGATTGTCATAGATGGGATTGCTTATGCTAATAAAAAAATAAGTGACCTGTCAGCAGAAGATATCGAATCAATATCGGTATTAAAAGGGGCTACGGCTTCTGCATTATATGGGTTCCGTGGAGAACGCGGTGCCATCCTTATAACAACTAAAAACGGGAGTGAAGGTAAAAAGGGTGTATCCGTTGATCTAACATCCAATACCATGTTTACTGCAGGATTCTTGGCAATTCCTGAAAAACAATCCGTATATGGCCGTGGGTATAACGGAAACTACGATATAAACCGCACCTATTCGTGGGGACCGGCAATGGATGGCACAATAAGAACCCAATGGGATCCTTTTCTGAAGGATTACAGAGATTATGAATACCTGCCTGTTGGAAAAGACAACTTTAAAAACTTCATAAATCCGGGTTATGTATCTAACAATAATGTTAATGTTGGTTTCAGATCAGATAATGTTGCCGTCCGAAGCTCATTAAACTGGATACAACAAAAAGGAGTTTATCCTAATGCAATGTTAAATAAATACACCTATTCATTAGGGGCAGATGTTAACCTTGATAAGTTCCATCTGACAACAAATACCTCGTATACCAAAAATGCTTCTCCTAACAAGGGATCTAACGGATATACATCGTACGATGTAATGTATTCTTTGCTGATCTATTCACCAGCCGATTATAATATTTTGGATTATAAGAATAATTACTGGCTGATAAAAGATCAAAAGCAAAACTGGACTTATCCGAATGGAAATGTAAACAACCCCTATTTTGACCGCTATGAAAAAATAAATAAGGTTTCAAGGGACATCTACAATGCAGACGCAACTGCAGATTATGAAATAACCGACTGGTTAAAAGTTACGGCACGTACGGGGATTGACTTTTATATTGATCGTGGCCAGATAAGAGTTTCACAGGGCTCGTGGAACTCAACAGGAAATACTGCCGTACCGGGAATTCCTTATCCGTGGAACGGAACAAAAACAGGAGCTTACCTTACGGGAAGAACACAGGGATTTAGCATAAACAGCGATTTATTGTTAACAGGCAGTAAGAAATTTGTTAATGATAACCTTGAATTGGAATATCTGGCAGGAGGGACCATTTATTATCGCAGAGACGATAATATAAATGGAGAAACAACCAACGGTATTTCCATCCCGGGTTTTTACTCTCTTAAAGCATCGGTAAATCCGGCCCGTGTTGGGGAATCTACCAATGCTGAACAGTCAAATTCTATGTTTGGCCGTTTGGGCCTTTCCTGGGGAAGCTTTATTTATGTAGATGCTACCCTTCGTAATGACTGGGTATCAATGCTTGCAAATCCTATTGTACCAAAATCAGACTGGTCATATTTATATCCGTCGGTTTCGGGTAGTTTTGTGCTATCGGAATTATTGCCTGAATCTACAAAGGACTGGATGGACCTTTTAAAAGTCAGAAGTTCGTGGACACAAGCAAAAACTGCTCCAGCTCCTTACGCTATCAATAGTGTGTTTTCTGTAAAGCCGGGTACATGGCTTGATTATAACGGAGCATCTGCTCCTCATACTATTTATCTGAATTCTTATAGCCCGAATAATTATGCTACAAGTGAATTCGGCTTACAGAGTATCCTGTTTAAAAACCGGTTATCGGTTGATGTATCTTATTTTAATAAACGCATTTATAATCAATTGGTAAAAGCATCAAGGACTCCTGCTTCAGGTATAAGCAGTATTTACCTTAACTCAAATGAGGAAAGAGCCCGGAGAGGCTGGGATGCTGTTGTCAGGGTGACACCCGTTAAAAAACAGGATTTACAACTGGATTTAACTTTTAACTGGGGTACTTACAAAGAAATCTATACCAAAATAGATTCGGTAAACACGAGAAATGTAGACAAAGATTGGGTTAAAGTCGGAAAACGTACTGATTATATGACCATTAAAGATTTTGAATACCAACCGGGAACCGGGAAAATGATCTGGCAGAACGGATTACCTTTAAGGAGCCCTGTTTATACGTTATATGGCTACAGACTTCCTGATTGGCAATGGGGCTTTAGTACCGCTTTAAGATACAAAGGATTCAGTTTGTTTCTATCTTTCGATGGTGTTGTAGGGGGGTTAATGAGTACCCGTACAGAAAGTTATATGTGGCAGGCCGGAGTACATCCCGAATCGGTAACGGAAACCAGGGCACAGGACGTAGCCGATCCAAGTACGAAGCACTATATAGGAGATGGAGTGATGGTTGTCTCCGGAAGTGCAACCTTTGATGTAAGCGGAAACATTCTTACCGATGATCGTGAATTTGCTCCGAATAATGTGGCCGTTTATTATCAGGATGCTGTTCGAAGATTGCATGCAAGTAGTGCCTGGGGAGGTTCACCCACACCTTTCGACATTTATAGCAGGACGTTTCTGAAATTACGTGAAGTATCACTTACATACACGCTCCCAAACGATATTGTTTCGAAGCTGGGATTTGTTAAGGGTGCATCCATAAGTTTTATAGGCCAAAATGTATTATTCTGGGCCAAAGACTTTAAGTATTCTGATCCCGATGGCGGACATGAAGACTTTTCCGATCCATCCGTAAGATATCTCGGAGGAAACATTAAATTTTCATTTTAATACAATAGCGTTATGAAAAAAATAAAATTTATTATCTTATTAATTATTTCTTTAGCAGGTACATATTCCTGCAATAAATTTGAAGAAATAAATACGGATCCTAATGCTACCAATAAGGTTTCACCGGGCATGCTTGCCACACAGGTACTGAAAGATTCCTATAGATTTTGGAATGTAAACGCAGCCGATTTCTTATCGGGGAACTTGTTTAACCATCATCTTATCCAGGCCAATAATGAGAACCCTTATCAATATTATTGGTCTTACTGGCCATATGGTAGTTTTAACAACTATCTTAAGTTAACCGATCTTAAATATATGATTCAATTTGCTGAAGGAAGTAAATATGAACCGTCTTATAGAGGATTGGCACTTTTCATGAAGGCCTGGTATGGGTTCCGCATGACGTTGGATATGGGTGACGTACCATATTCTGAAGCAGGTCTGGGGGCAGAAGAGGGAAATTTCCGGCCTAAGTACGATAAACAAGCGGATGTCTTTCAACATATCCTTGATGATCTCAAACAAGCAGAAGCATATTTTGCTGAAGGGGAAAGTTTCGACGGGGACATTATGTACGGCGGGGATGCGCTTAAATGGCAAAAACTTTGTAATGCCTTGCAGCTGAAAGTGATTCAAACCATGAGCAAACATGTTTCTGCCGACCAAATCGCCCGCTTTGCTGAGATAGTGAATACGGGGCCATTAATGACCGGTAATGATGATAATTTTAAATTGGCCTATTCTACCAATGCAAATGCTATATTCCCTTTTTATCAGAATGGAGACCAGTTTAAAGCATATGCCTGCCTTTCGAAGTTAACGGTCGATAATTTGAAGAATCTGCAGGACCGCAGGTTGTTCTATTTTGCCGATCCTGCACAAGCACAAATTGATAGTGGATTAGCCGAAACCGATTTCGATGCATATGTTGGGGGCTTAAGTTCGTTATCCAACGGAGTTATACAACCAAATGCGTTAGCGGGTGAATATTCCACGGTAAATAATCGTTATACTCAGTTTATGGACAACGATCCTATGCTCATTTTTACTTACTCCGAGCAATGTTTTATCATTGCCGAAGCCATAGAAGAAGGGTGGGTTTCAGGAGATGCTCAGACCTATTATGAAAATGGGGTGAAGGCACAATTGTCTTATTATATGAACCTGCCTCACACAGCTGATTTTGTTCACGGAATGGCCATTGATCAGACTTACATTGATGGATATTTTACCGGTGAAGCTGCCTATAAAACATCCGGAACCAAAACCGAACGCTTGCAACAGATCTGGGTACAACGATGGTTGATTGATTTCTTCCAGGGAAATGGAGGGAATTACCCTCAGTTTTTGCGTACCGGGTATCCCGTATATCCTTTGGATCCTGCTACCAACCTGAACCACGATAATAAGAACGTATATCCTAAACGTTGGTATTATCCAACCAGTGAGCAGGCCACCAATCCGGATAACTATAATAAAGCCATTGATGAACAATTTGGGGGGAACGATGCTACGGATCAGGTTCCCTGGTATTTAAAATAAAAAGTACCGGAGGTTAAAATGGATTAAATTAGTTGAAAGGAATGGGTATATTAGCCCCATTCCTTTCTTTTTTAAAGTAAATATTATGAAACAGCTAGGTTTATATTTGGTAATTCTTGTGCTCCTTGCAAACTGTGCAAATGGCAATAAGAGAAAAACGGATGATAAATTCGCTGATAAGGATGGATGGCATCTGGTATGGAGTGATGAATTTGATGGAGACAGTGTGAACTTAAATAATTGGAATTTTGCATTGTGGCCGGCAGGCCGTGTAAATAACGAATGGCAAAAGTATGTTAAAGATACTTCAAACTGTAAAGTTGAAGGGGGTAAGCTTTATATTATTGCGACACGAACCGGGGAGAACGAAAAAGGAGGATACTCATCAGCACGGTTGAACAGCAAGGGAAAACAGGAATTTAAGTATGGTCGGATAGAGTTTAGGGCAAAAATGCCCGCATCACAAGGCAAAGGGACATGGCCTGCCTTATGGATGCTGGGGTCTGATCATGATGAAGTGGGTTGGCCCAAATGTGGCGAAATAGACGTTATGGAGTATGTAGGTTTTCAACCCGATACAACCCATTCCAATGTGCATACACAATATCAGCATGGTGTAACGGATTTCCATCAAACTACTCCTTTGCCAACAGCTGAAGAGGAATTCCATAATTATGGTATTATCTGGACAAAAGATTCAATAAAATTTTATCTGGACACACCGGATCATGTTACTCATTTCTATGCCCCGGAAGTTAAAACGGTTGATAACTGGCCATTCGACCAGCCTTTCTATCTGATTATGAACCTTGCCGTTGGAGGTGCCTGGGGGGGTAAACACGGGGTTGATGCAACCATCTTCCCACAAAGCATGGTTGTTGATTATGTGAGGGTATACCAGCGATAATATTTACTGGTTCTAACAATACAGTACATGAAACAGCAATTCCTTATTTTTCTGACAATTTTTATTTTCCCCTTTACTTTAAAGGCACAGAAGACAAATGCCCCCTGGGACAATACCTATGCGAAAGGCTGGCCGGATCATTTTAACATGGTTGAAATAAAATCATCCCTGGACGGCCGCATACAGAAAGCTGTTTTTTACAAGACACCGCTACAAAAACCTCAACCCCTTGTTGTTTCATTGCATACCTGGAGCGGAGACTACTTGCAGGAGGACCCTCTTGCTGCAGAAGTCGTTTTACGTAATTGGAATTATATACATCCCGATTTCATGGGGCCAAATAACAACCCGGAAGCATGTGGAAGCAAAGAAGTCATTTCTGACATTGAAGACGCGATTCATTTTGCGATTAAAAACGGGAATATTGATACTTCTGAGATACACATTATTGGCGTTTCTGGAGGTGGATATGCTACTTTAATGGCGTTTATGAAACTTGATTACCCGGTGAAAAGTTTTAGTAGTTGGGCGGGCATATCTAACCTTGAAGATTGGTACTGGGAGTGTAAAGGCCGTAGACTGAGGTATGAACACGATTTGGAAGGTGTAACTACAGGAGGGAATGGTTTTGATGCGAAAGAAGCACTAAAACGGTCGCCTGCACTTCTTCAATTTCCAAAAAACAAACGGGAAAATGCAACCTTACATATCTATACGGGCATTCACGACGGATATACCGGTTCTGTTCCAATCACCCAATCCATAAATATGTTTAACCACCTTGTAAATGAAATAGAACCCTCAGGGCAAAATCAGATGGTATCGGATAGTTTAAAACTTGTATTAGTTGAAGACAGATTAAATCCTGCCCCTGATACAAATTTGATCCTTGGAAACAGAATAGTTCATTTGTACAGAAAATTTCAAAATATCGAACTGACTGTATTTGAAGGGACGCACGAAATGATCGTTCCACAGGCACTTTCACTGCTCCCGGTTTATAATACCAAACATACGGAAAAACTGAATATCCTTACCGTAGGCGACTCAAACGGTGCAAGAAAAGACGGTTGGCCGGTACAACTTCGGAAATTATTTCCCTTTTCAACGATAATCAATCATTCAATCCCGGGAAACACCATCGGTTTTGATAACCTGAATAATCCCAAACTGAATACCCTGCGCAATATACAGGCTTATTTGGATTCGACGTATGCTCATCTGCCGGATGGCAGTTCCCTCGATTTTATCGTTTTAGACCTGGGAACCAATGATGCCAAAAAAGTTTTTAGCGACAGCATCGATAAAGTTTCACATAATCTTGATTCTTTGCTTAGGATTACAAAAAAGTATATCCTGACACACAATAAGACTTTGCCTGAAATATTGGTCGTATCCCCGCCACCAATGAATGAAAAACTGGCAAATCCGGTAAAATATGGGGGAGGCAATGCCCGCATTGACAAAAACAACCTTAGGTTTAAAATAGTTGCTCAAAAAAATGGGGCCCGTTTTATCGATGTTAATTCTTATTTCAAAAACCGTAAGGAGGAAAATACTGTCGATGGGGTTCATTTTACGACAAGCGCACAATTTGAGTTGGCCGGGCTAATTGCCGATGCTATAAAATCCTATTCCTGCTTAAAATGAAAATGTTATTTCAACTTATGTTTGCCGTAGTCATGGCAATCACATTTTTTTCATGTAAACCTGAACCCGGAGTTCAAAACAATGTCCGTTTTCTTTCAGCAGTAACCGATACGAACGTGATTCTTCCCCCGGCCTGGGCCTTCGGAATGGTTTACGGGGCTTATACTGATCAGGAACAGAGTATTAACCTCATCGACCAGATCATTACGCATGATTACCCTATTGATGCCTTTTGGATTGATTCGTGGTTTTGGGATTGGCAAAACAAAGGACAGGGCCCCCAGAAATATATCGATTTCATTGCCGATACAATTTCGTATCCCGACATGAAAGGACTCTGGGATTTTATGGAGAAAAAAGATATTAAAGCGGGGATATGGCTATGGGATGCTATTATGAAAAGAGGGAATGAAAAAGTATATGAAGATTTTAAATCAAAAGGATACTTCAGAAGGGAAAGCATAAGAACTGACGGCTGGCACAATGGATTACGTACCACCATTATTGGAGATAACAGCCTCCCGGTAAAGGGTACAAGGTGTGGCGATATCGATTTTGAAAATCCTGAGGCAACAGCGTATTTCCAGCGGAAGATCAAGCATTTTTTCGATGATGGCCTTGATTTTCTAAAACTGGATAAAACCGACGCCATTCCGGTTTGCAAAGCCATGTTCGAAACCACGCAAAAGCTTGGTAAGGAAACCAAAGGACGTGGTTTCATCCTTTCGCACAGCGGAGGAACAGACCGGGATGAGTACAAACGCTACCCTGGGAAATGGACCGATGATGAACGCACCGACTGGACGATAGATAAACCAACCCACAGGTTTTCGCCATGGCTCCCCAAAGTGGCTTTTAAGGAAGTGCTGGCTATGTATACCGATACTTCACGCCACTTTTATAAAATCCCGTTTCTCGCAAACGATATGGGGGGATTTGCAATAGGCCTTGATGGAAAAATAGACGAGGAGCTATATATTCGCTGGCTCGAATTTGCCCACTTTGTACCGCTTACCACACCTTTCTCGCAACCTGAAAACCCTACCGGCAATATTGCTTTTAATATTTCAGAGCGGGCCGATTCCCTGTTCAGGAAGTATTCCCACATAAAACTAAAACTATTCCCCTACATATATTCCTATGCACATCGGTCACGGCTGGAAGGTAAAAATATTATCCGCCCGGTTCGATTGTATGAATATCTTTTCGGAGAGGAAATTTTAGTAGCCCCGGTGTTCGTGCAAGGGGCAAGGGACAGGACTTTGTATTTACCCGAAGGAAATGAATGGGTAAATTACTGGACAGGAGATGCCACCCGTGGAGGAGTTCTTTTTACCTGTGAGGCACCCTTGGAACAGATCCCGTTGTTTGTAAAACAGGGTGCAATTATTCCCATGCGCAAATATGCCAGGTCGGTTGAAAGGGGAAGCAACAATTTACTGGAGCTTTACATTTATACCGGGTCTGATGGACATTTTACGCTCATTGAAGATGACGGAACCAGTAACGAATATCTGAAGGGAATTTATGCTACAACAGCAATTGATTATCATGAAAAAGAGAAAAGCGGGCAACTTGTTATTCATCCGATATCCGGGTATTTTAAAGGGATGGAAAATATCAGGGAATGGAAAATAATTCTTTTCAGCAAGAAGGAAATTAAGAAAGTTTCAGTAAACCGTCATTCACTAGAATTCACAATAACTGGGAACAAATACACCGTTAAATCTTTTTCAGCTTTAAAATCCAGGAAGCAAGTGGTCGACTTTAAATATAAAATGTAGAGTTTCATATAAGCCAATCCAACAGATGTTATCGAATTCCTTCAACCGGACCCCTGGTTAGGTGACCAGGATTGTGTAAAATTATATTTATGAGTTCGGTTTAGAAACCTTCAAAATTCAAAAAACCAACCTGCCAACCCCCTCCCTTACGACCACAGGCTCCTCGCCGGTGCAATCCACTACGGTGGAGGCTACGTTGTTGCCGTAACCGCCGTCCACCACAATGTCTGCCAGATGACCGTATTTTTCATAGATCAATCCGGGATCGGTGATGTAATCGATGACCTCGTCTTCGGCATGGATAGAGCTGGACAAGACAGGCCGCCCCAGGGCCCGGACCATCTCCAGAGGGATGTTGTTGCCGGGAATACGTACCCCAATGGTCTTTTTCTTTCCTTTGAAAAGTTTAGGGACCTTGTGATTGGCCGGAAGAATAAAGGTGAACGGCCCCGGCAGGTTGTGTTTGAGAAGCTTGAATATGGTCTTGTCCAGCGGAGGCGTATATTCCGCTACCTGCCGGATATCGGAAAAAATAAATGAAAAATCCGGATTCCTGGGGTTGGCCCCTTTCAGATGCGCCAGCCTTTCCAGGGCTTTGGGCTTGTTTACATCACATCCTATGGCGTATATTGTGTCCGTTGGATAGATCACCAGGCCCCCGTTTTCCAGTACTTCTGCAATGTGCCGGATATGTCTCTGACTCGGCATCTCGGGATGTAATCGGATAAGCATGACAGCGTCTTTAAACTTAATGATAAATTCATCTAAAAATAAGAAAATGTTTATAAATACAGGTTACTTTTGCAGAGGTATTTAATCAAAATAATTCCTCGGGGCTTCCGCCCGGATGAAACCGTTCGGACGGGCCCGCCCGGACGACTGGTCGGACAGGCTGCCCCGGCGTTCCACATATACCTCTCTTTGAGGAGAGGTCAAAACTTTCGAAGAAAGTTTTGGGTGAGGTGTAATAAAGAAATTTCGTTTTAAGAAATTTCTTTATTATGGATGGTTCAAAAGTAGGAATAGCCGAAGTCAGTGGAACCATCCGGTTATGGCCGTCTGTAAGGAATATATCGTTTAGTGAATATTCCACCTAAGGTATTACAGTACGGCCTTGTTTTTTTGTAGTCAAATTCATATTCCAAAATACAAATCATTCTCCCCTGATAGAAACCCTTTTGGCTTTTCTATGGCGGAATTTGGGATTATTAGATGCTGATTTATCTTCTTATAATCATCCGGTGATTTAAAAAAAGTGGGGTAAGCTCCTTATATCGCACCGCTACAACCGCCTTACCCTTGCTACCTTCCGGTCCTGGGGGAGTTCAGCGGGAGCTGGTCGTATAAGACTTACCCCGTGCAAAAGTACGAACTTTTTTATTGTTGCACAAACCCTGCCCGAGAAGAGGGATAATTGGAAAAAAACTTATCTTTGTTGAGTAACACAAAAAATATATGATCATGGAACAAAACAGAACCTCTGTCTGGAAAGCAACCCTGAATACCGGGATATTCCTCGGCCTGGTGCTCGTGCTTTATTCTTTGCTGCTTTACTTTACAAATCAGATAATGAACAAGAATCTGGGGTATGTCTCTTTGGTTATAGACATTGTCGGTTTATACATAGGGATCAGCAGTTTCAGAAAAAACTACCGGGATGGTTTTCTGACCTATGGACAGGCCCTGGGAGCCGGCGTGGTGATTTCGCTGTATGCTGCGATCATCTCCGGAATATTCGTTTATATTCTGTATGCATACATCGACCCGGATTTGATCCGGAAACTGTTGGATATCTCCAGGGATAAAATGATGGAAAAAGGAATGACCGATCAGCAGATAGAGATGTCAATGAAATTCACTTCCAAAATTATGAAACCCTGGTTTATGGGTATCTCATCTGTTTTTAATGGTGTATTATTCGGCACACTCATTTCCCTGATTCTGGGGATCTTCCTGAAAAGGGAAGGAGAGGCCCCGTTTGCCGAAGTAACCCCCGAAGAAGGAGAATAATCATTTTGTATGACTGATATGCCTATGGACCTGACGGTCGTATCGCCTTTGTACAATGAAGAAGAGTCTCTGCCGGAACTGACACAGTGGATAAGAGAGGTGTGCGAAAAACACAGACTCTCCTGTGAGATCATTTTTGTGGATGACGGAAGTACCGACAAATCCTGGCAGGTGATTCAGGACCTTGCTGCAAAATACCCGGAGGTAAAAGGCATCCGCTTTAAACGAAACTATGGTAAATCGGCGGCCCTGCATACCGGATTCCGGGCAGCCTCGGGCGAGGTGGTGATTACCATGGATGCCGACCTGCAGGATAACCCGGAGGAAATCCCTGATCTGGTGCGCATGATCCGTGAAGAAGGGTATGATATGGTCTCGGGGTGGAAGAAAAAAAGATATGATCCCCTTTCCAAAACACTGCCGAGTAAATTTTTCAACCTGACTGCCAGAATGGTTACCGACATCAAATTGCACGATTTTAACTGCGGACTGAAAGCTTATAGAAAAGAGGTGGTGAAATCCATCGAAGTATATGGAGAGATGCACCGCTATATCCCGGTTTTGGCAAAACAAGCCGGCTACACTAAAATCGGCGAGAAAATAGTCAGACATCAGAAAAGGAAATACGGCGTGACCAAATTCGGCCTGTCCCGTTTTATCAAAGGATACCTCGACCTGATGTCGGTGACTTTTATTACCAAGTTCGGGAAGAGACCGATGCACCTGTTCGGCTCGCTTGGCACCCTGATGTTTCTTATCGGTTTGCTGGCAGCTGTCTGGCTGGGCGTGCGAAAACTGTGGTTCCTGCATCACCACATCCCCGCACCCCTGATCACTACGAGCCCTTACTTCTATCTTTCGCTGACGGCCATGATCCTGGGAACCCAGTTGTTCCTTGCCGGATTTCTGGGCGAACTGGTCTCCCGCAGCTCGGCGGACCGGAACACTTATCTTGTTGCGGAAAGACTTAATTTCAAGGAACCGGATGTGAACAAACAAAAACCCGGAGAATGATCATTCGTAGCAGAGCTCCTCTGAGACTTGGTTTTGGTGGTGGCGGCACCGACGTCTCTCCTTACAGTGACGAATTTGGAGGATGCACCCTCAGCGCCACCATTAACCTGTATGCCTATTGTACCATTGAACCGACAGAGGACCATACCGTTGAATTTCTTGCTCCCGACCTGAAAAAACATTACCGGGCCGAAGCTGTCAGGGAGCTGCCCGTGGATGATGAATTGCCCTTGCATAAAGAGATATACAACGAGATTGTCCGGAATTATAACCACAGGAAACCCCTCTCTTTTCGTATGATTACCTTTTCAGATGCACTGCCCGGTTCGGGCCTGGGCTCTTCCTCCACCATGGTGGTGGCTATTCTCCATGCTTTTATGGAATGGCTGCATCTCCCCCTGGGTGATTACGACCTGGCCCGTCTGGCCTACCGCATCGAAAGAGAAACCCTGGGACTGAAAGGAGGCAGACAGGACCAGTATTCGGCGGCTTTCGGGGGAATCAACTTTATGGAATATTACAATGATAACAAGGTTATCGTCAATCCCCTGCGGATAAAACCCTGGGTGAAGAATGAGCTGGAAGACTCGCTGGTGCTGTTTTTTACGGGACAGTCCAGAGATTCGTCGACAATCATAGAGGAGCAGATGAAGAATGCCCGGGAGAAAGTCCCGGAAGCCCTCGAGGCCATGCACCGTACCAAACAGATCGCCATGGAGATGAAAGAGAAAATTCTGACCGGCGACATAGAAGGCTTCATGGATTGCGTAAAACGTGGGTGGGAGTCGAAGAAAAAAGCTTCTTCGGTGATTACCAACGAAAACCTGGAGAGCATCTACCGTTTTGCCATGAAACACGGAGCCCGTGCCGGAAAAGTTTCCGGCGCCGGTGGAGGAGGTTTCTTTATGTTCTTCGTAGATATCCCGCAGAGACCCGACTTTATCAGACACCTGGAAAGCTATGGAGGCAAGGTCTTTTTGACAAAGTTTACAGAAAACGGGTCGGAAGCCTGGACCCTGGCAAATAATGTATCTGATTTTACCGGAAAGGCAGACTGATTATTCACCATCAAATACGCTTCTGTTTAACCTGTTTTGAGATTTGGTCATTGATTATTGGATATTATCCGGAATTTGGAGTTTGTGTTTAGGTTTTTAAAGATTCAATGTGGAAGCAATAATATTAGCCGGAGGTTTTGGTACACGCCTGAAAAAACTGAACCTGGAAGTCCCCAAACCCATGGTGCAGGTGCAAGGGAAACCTTTTCTGGAATATTTGTTGTCGTACCTGAAATATTACGGAGTTACACATGTCGTCCTGTCTGTGGGGTATAAAGGGGAGATAATCCGGGAACACTTCGGTGAGGAATGGAAAGGCATGAAGCTCTCCTGGTCCTCCGAAGATCATCCGCTGGGGACGGGGGGCGGGGTGAAAAAAGCCATGGCTCTTTGTGCAGGAGATCAGGTTTGGGTGCTCAACGGAGACACTTTCTTTGATGTGAACCTTACAAAAATGTATGCTTTTCATGTGCGTGAAAACAGCTCTTTTACCCTGGCCGGGAAACAGATAAAATCACCCGGACGATACGGCCTGATAAGATATGACCGGCAGCACAGGATCCTGGCTTTCGAAGAAAAAAATCCCAACGCTGCGGAAGGAGTGATCAATGGGGGTGTTTATCTTATCCGGAGAAAGGATTTCCTGACAAAACCACTGCCCGAAGCTTTTTCCATCGAACATGATTTTCTGGAGGTTTATGTCGGAGAAGAGAAGTTTATGCTGTATCTTTCGGACAGCTATTTTATTGATATAGGGATCCCGGAAGACCTTGAAAAAGCACGGAATGAATACCATTATTTCCGGAAATATGAATAAGGCTTTGTTTGTTGACCGCGACGGGGTGATCAACAGGGAAAAGGATTATGTTTACCGTGTCGAAGACTTTGAGTTTATTGACGGCATCATGGAAGCCCTGAAAAAGGTTGCGGAGCTGGGATATAAGATTATCGTGGTTACCAATCAGGCCGGCATTGCCAGAGGCTATTACAGCGAAAAGGATTTTCAAAGGATCACGGAATGGATGTGCGGTGAGTTCCGGAAAAGGGGAGTGGAGATCACGGATGTGTATTATGATCCCACACATCCGGAGTATGGAACGGGAAAATACAAGAGGGTGAGTGAACGCCGCAAACCGGCTCCCGGAATGATCCTGGATGCGGTGAGAGATCATCGGATCGGCCTCCGGCAATCGGCCCTGGTAGGAGATAAACTTACGGACATCGAAGCCGGACGACGGGCCGGAGTGGGCCGCCTCTTTCTGGTAAGGACAGGCCATCCCTTTCGTGATGAAGAAGTGCCGGCAGGGGTGGAGATCGTAGAGGATCTGGAGGAAGTGGCGGCGAAGCTTGAAGGTTGATGTTTAAAGATAGAAGGGAGGATATTTAAGAACAAGGATGAACGGTTTTTGATTTCAGAATTATGGATCCCCATCCCGTCCCTCCCCCTCATGAGGAATAGAGACAGGGAAGAGGGTAAAAAGATGAAGTAGATGAAAGTTTTAATTATAGGTCCTGCTTATCCCTTGCGGGGCGGACTGTCCGTTATCGATGAGGCCATGTGCAGGGCGTTTATGAAAGAAGGCCATGAGGCAGCGATTGTAACCTATAAGCTGCAATATCCCGGATTTCTTTTTCCCGGCAAGACCCAAATGGCCGACGGCCCGCCCCCCGAAGGACTGGAGATACACGTGTGGATGAACAGTATCAACCCCCTCAACTGGGTGGCTACAGCCCGTAAAATCAACCGCCTTCGCCCCGACCTGCTGATCTTCCGCAACTGGATCCCTTTCATGGGGCCCTGCTTCGGCACCATCGTGCGTTTCGTGAAGAAGAACATCAAAGTGCTTTCGGTGGTGGATAACCTTTATCCCCATGAAAAAAGGCCGCTGGATAAGCTGATGACGAATTATTTCCTGCGTAAAATAAACGGGTACATCACCTTCTCAAAAACAGTGCAGCAGCAACTTAAAGAAAACAGATTCGAAAATATTATCTATACACCCCATCCGCTGGATGACAACCTGGGCGAGCGTGTGACAAAAAAGGAAGCCTGCCGGCGCCTGGGGCTTGACCCCGCAGATAGATACGTGCTTTTCTTCGGCTTTATCCGGAAATACAAAGGATTGGACCTGCTGCTTGCGTCGTTTGCCCGCCCCGAAGTGAAGCAACTGAAGTTGAAACTGCTGGTGGTGGGAGAGTTTTATGATGATAAGGAGAAATATATGAAGATCATCGAAGAAAACGGTTTGCAGGATACCGTTAAGGTCATCGATGATTTTGTGCCGGTGCCGGAGGTGCGGTATTATTTTTCGGCTGCCGACCTGGTGGCTCAGACCTATCACTCTGCCTCACAGAGCGGTATCACCCAGATTGCCTATCACTTCGAAAAGCCTATGCTGGTGACCAACGTAGGCGGACTGACGGAATATGTTCCGCATGGCAAGGTGGGGTATGTGGTGGAAAAAGAACCCAAAGCCATCGCCGGAGCCATCGCCGACTTCTTCAACAATAGCCGCGGACCGGAGTTCGAACCCCATATCCGGGAGGAAAAAAAGAAATATTCCTGGGAGATCTTTGTGAAGAATGTGCTGGAACTGTACCGGAAAATTTCCTGATCCCGTTTATCCCGTTCCGGAGAGGAAGAGTGGGAGTATGTCAGAAGACCCAGCCCAACCTGATCAGTCCTGTTTCCTGAGAGGGAGAAAAATTTATCGTATGGCCGTTTTTGCGTTCCATATTCTGATCAGGATACAGTTCATTGGTATATATTTCTTTTAAAAACTTGGTGTACCGGATACCGTAACCGAGTTCCAGCCCGAGGTACAGCTTTTTGGCAAAATAAAAATCAAATCCCCCAAAAATCTCCACTCCCAGATCCAACTTGCCGGGAAAATTTTTATATTTTACAAGATAAATATCATCGAGGTTTTGATGCTCATATATATCTGAATTTGTGCTGAACCCGGCCAGAACCTGTCCGCCCAGATAAGGCGAGAATCTTTGGAAGTTGGAGAAATGCTTTTCAATGCCCGGTTTCAGAGTGATACCATATAATAAAGATCTGCTTTTGAGTTCAAGGCGATTGTTTTCAGGATCGGCTTGTTGAGTTATTAGTGTGCTATTTGACAATTCCGCGCTGACCGCAGCCCGCAATGCCAGATTCTGATCCAGGAAATAACGGTATCTGATCGTTCCGTTTATTAGCCCGAAAGGGTTTCCCGTTCCGGAACCAAAAATGTTCCCGGGATTAAAGTTCATCTCCAGCGAGCTTTCCCCTGCTTGCTGGCAAAAGGTTTTCTTGTCGCCCAGGTTAAGAGAATCCTGTGCATTAACGTGAAAGGATGCAGAAAAAACAATCAGCAAAAAAATACTATACTTTTTCATGATTCAATAATTTTACGTTAATAATATTGATGAGTGGATCCGGAAGAAAGCAGGTTTCGACTTTCCCCTTTTGTATCAAATATCATCTTTCAGATAACAAAATTCCTGCCACTTTTTTATCGATCGGCAGGGTGAGGTCCTCTGGGGTTAATCTCTCGAGGGGTATCCACCGGAACGACTGGCCCCGTTCGGCATCGGCCGGGAAGTCGAAAGGCTTTTCCGACACCGGGAAACAGGGCGGCTCCGTGAAACGGGCCCGGTAATAAATACTGATCACCTGCATGCCCGGATGAAATTTCGACTCCTGGAAGAAATCGGTGGTGTAAAGGTGACTGAGGATCTCAATGCCGCAACCGGTCTCTTCGCGGATCTCGCGCCGGAGACAGTCGAGGGTGCCTTCGCCGTACTCCAGCCCGCCGCCGGGGAACTTGGTAAAACGGTGTCCCATATAACTTTCGTCACTCAGCAGTACTTCCTGCCGGTCATTCAGGAGGATGCCATAGACACGGATGGTGAAACGGGTGTTGATGGTCTCTGTCATAGAAAATGCTTTTGTTTACTCCCTTCCCGGCTCGGGGGGGAGGGGTGGGGAGAGGGTTATTTTACTTTCGATCCACCGGAGGATCTCTTCCGTCTCTTCCGGGCGGAACCACCGTATCTCCGGATCCTTCCGGAACCAGGTCAGTTGTTTCCGGGCATATTTCCGGGTGTTGGCTTTGATGCGGGTGATGGCTTCGTCGAGGGATATTTTCTTATCGAAATAATCGAACAGTTCCTTGTAGCCTACGGTGTTCAGGGCATTGGTGTCCCTGTGAGGGTAGAGCCTCCGGGCCTCCTCCGTCAGGCCGGCTTCGATCATCCGGTCCACCCGCCTGTTGATACGGTCGTAGAGATCTTCGCGGGGCAGGTCGAGCCCTGCTTTCAGAATGCGGAAAGATCTTTGTTTATGAGGCTGTGTCAGGAAAGAAGAATAGGGACGGCCCGTTTGCACCGAGATCTCCAGGGCCTTGAGCAGACGCTTGGGGTTACGCAGGTCCGCTTTCTTGTAATAATCCGGATCCATTTTCTTCAGCAACGACCGCAACCCTTCGAGCCCTTCCCGGACGTACAGCTCTTTCATCTCCTGCCGTACGGCCGGTTCGACGGTGGGGATATCGTCAATCCCGCGACAGACGGCATCAATATACAGGCCTGATCCTCCGGCCATGATCACCGGGTTCATACGCCTGAAAAGATCCTCCAGCAGATGTATCACTTCCGTTTCGTACATGAAGGCATTGTAATAATCAAATACCGACTTGTTTTGTATGAAGTGGTGCCTGACCCCTTTCCTCTCTTCCGGGAAGGGAACAGCCGTGCCGATGCTCATTTCCCGGTAGATCTGCCGTGAGTCGGCCGAGATGATCTCACTGCCGAAATATTGTGCCAGCTCAATGGCCAGAGAGGTCTTTCCACTGGCTGTAGGTCCGCAAATGATTACCAGAAAAGATTGATTTAAGAACAAGGAAGAAGAATTAAAGATTTAAGAACAAGGAACAAGGATTTATGATTTAAGAATATTGAACAAGGATTTAAGATTTAAGAATGTTGAACAAGGATTTAAGATCTAAGAATATTGAACAAGGAGTTGAGATTTAAGAAGTTATATGTATCATTTATTTTTATTTTTCAGGTTATATCTTGCTGTTTCGATACTTTTGACAAAAATAGATATCAATTCATTGTTTTCCTCTAAGGCTTTATTAATATTATTTTCCGAACTATATAATTTTGATTGCAAAATTATTTTTAAACATACATAAGTCTCTCTTAATTCTTTTAACACGATTTTCATTTTGTGAATGAAGTCTTTCCTTGATTCGCCTCCCTGTGCTTCACCATAATTTAACGAAACTGAAGTTCCTGATCGTACCAATTGCCCTGCAAGATGCTTCCCTGCCAGTGTTTGTGGCATTTTTTTAACAATTTCGATAATCAATACGGAAAATGCTATAAGTCTTTCTTCTAAATTATATCTATCCATTGCTTATATTATTTTTTCTAAAATCAAAAATCGTTAATCCTTGTTCGATATTCGATATTCCCCTTCTTTATTCAATATTCACGGGTTTCATTTGCCATTAAAAAAAACTTCAAAAATCAAAAATCGTTAATCCTTGTTCGATATTCGATATTCCCCTTCTTTATTCGGCGTTCGTTATATCTCAGGGATATCATCAATATCTTCAAACCCGTCCGACAACAGATCATCATCCTCCGGAAAAATATCCTCTCCCGGCAGGTCTGTCAGGTTTTCTGTCTGCAGTTGCTGCGGGGGCTCTCCGGCAGCACGGAGACAGACAGGATAGGATCTCCCTTCTTCGGCTCCGGCCACCTCCACCACCTCCATAAAAAACCCCCTGTTTGACAGATAATCGTAAACATACAGCAACCTGTCCCCTTCTCCGGAAACCAGATCTCCCACCTGCGTGTTTTCCATGGTCCGGGCGCCAGGCTCGCCGGTCATGTTGATCAGAGGAAATTCCTCCTCTTTGTTCCAGCCTTCGCCGGTAGTGAAAAAAGAGGACATCAGCCCCGGATCAAAATGCAGATTTTCCTGGATGGCATGATGCAGGTCCAGGAGGGTCTGCGAAGCCATCACCGCAAAATCCCGGACAAAATCATCGTCTTCGCCCGACAGCATGCGTATGGTCAAAACTTTTGACATGATAAACAAATGTAAGGAAAAATATGATATGATATCTGCCTGCCGCCTGCCTACCGGTAGGCAGGGTAGGCAGGGTAGGCAGGGAATGGTGGAATGGCGGGATCTGATAATAATTATAATTCCGACAGAAACGCCAGGGTATCCACCCCGTCCTCATACTCCCACACCTCCGGAAACTGTGTTTTTCCCAGGGCAACCGTACCGGGCAAGAGCCCTTCCCGTGCAGCGACACATTGAATTTTATCTACGTAGGCGCCTACGTAGGTGGAGATAGAGTCCAAGTTTTTGTAAGTCTGATAGTGCAGTACCGCGATGGGGGAGGCGAGTGCCGTATCCTCGGTAAGCAGCAGGTTTCCGGCATCCAGGAAGAAGGTGCCGGACATCCGGAAAACAGCCCGCTGGTACTCCAGGTTGTGCCGGTAAGCCGGCAGGTTGGTGACCTGGTTGTGCCGCCGGAAACGGGGGAAGAGTTGCTTAAGGTCGTATCCTTCGGGCACAAACAATGCGGATACACTGCGGCAGCCCAGGCCGTAATACCAGAAGATATCATCCGTCAGGCCTGCCAGATCCTCTTCTGTTTCCTGTCCGTCCAGGACAGCCAGACTGTTACGGTTGCGCCGGATGACGGACGGGATGTCCCGGTAATAATATTCGAAATAGCGGGAGGTATTGTCGGAGCCTGTGGCGATGACCGCATCGGCATGATCCGGCCGTTCACGGGTGAAGCGTATGAACGGGGCAAAGGCCGGCTCCAGGGAAATGAGAACATCGGCTACTGCCCGGTGCAGTCCGGCATCGCGCCGGGAGGTGCGGCCCAGAAAACGATGGCCTGTGATCAGCACCCCCAGCATATCATGAAACCCTACCAGCGGGATGTTGCCGGCCATAATCACCAGCACCTCACGGCCGCCGGGGTTCTTCCGCAGCTCCGGGTAGCGGACGGTCCACTGCTGCAGCTTCGCCTCCGTGAGGACGCTGCCCAGGCCCCGTAGGGCCCGCCGGACATTTTCTTCGTCGAACCAGGGATTACTTTTTTGGGCCTGAGAAATATTTCCGGCCATTTTCTGTGCCGGCATTTCTTCCCCGGGGGGCAGAGGGGGTTCCTCACCCGCTGCCCGCAGCATCACCCGTCCCAGCCGGACAAAGGCCCCGATGCGTCGCTCCAAAGGGATAGTTGTCATGACAGTGTGAAGATACGGAAAAAAACAATGTATTTTTTCAGGCGAAGGCCTCGCTCAAAGCGAGACCCTCGCTGCGGATAAAAGGCAGAAGGAGTTTAAAGTTTGATGCTTGCTGCGCAAGCGTTTGTGGTTTATGTCTTGATCCTTCCTATTCTATTCGTGTGTAATCTTTTAGCCTGAAGAGGAAGATTACCGGATTATCGTCCTCATGCAAAGCTTTCAGCGGTTTCAGACGGGCTGCATTTTCCGGGGGGATGTCGGGGTGACCGTTTTCATAATTTTTGATCATCTCCTGCAACCGGGGAATGCTCAGGTAAAATGACACATATCCGTCAGGATGCCATGTAAGTCGTTGAAATATTTTTTCCGGAATAAAACCGAAAAGGTCATCTTTGATCTTACAGACGGCTCCTTTACCACTTTTTTTGTCTATGATGATCAGCGCTTCCTTCGTGTCGAAGGCTCCGCCCCATCGGCCCGGCCGGTATTGTTTTACATCCGCTTTTGTGATGACACTTTTCTGTATGAAAAGATTGTTTTTTGTCTCTCCCTGTATGAACAGGGAAAAACGGCCTTTCAGATATTGGGGGGAAATACTCTTATTGTATTGCTGGATCTTCGGACCGGAATGGAGGATGCAGGAAGGGATTAGCTCTTTATCCTGAATGGTAAAAACCGTATCTATCCCCGGGAAATATATGTTCCATTGCCCGTTGTAGGTAAAGACAGAATTTCCCCAGGTGATAGGTACGTATTCTTTTGTCTTTGGGGGGTATTGTGTCCTGGGGATGCTCTGTGTGATCTTTCCGTTATCCGTAAAAAAGCATAGCAGGAATGAATCTCTTGCATCGTGAGGAATGCCGCCTGCCGTCCCCGTGCTGAACCATTCTTTTTCGTTCCATTTAAACATATTTTCCAAGCCCCAGTATGGCATTTTGATCGTTTTCAGCAGTGTGCCATCCAGGGTGAAGAGTTGCGGATCATCCCCGATCCAATTGACCAGCACGGTTTTATCCCCGTCGTAATAATGACAAAAGCTTTGCATATATCCGCTATGTTCGCCAGGCCCTTTGCCGCCCCGGCCGATCTCATTCAGGAACCGTCCCTTTTTGTCAAACCGGTACAAACGCGCCGGTCCCGGAAAGTTTTGTGTGCCGACGAAGAGGTCTTTATCCGAAACCGTCAGCATGACATTTGTTACCAGACATTCCTCTTTCGTCTCCAGGGGGATGGCCTGGAAGGCGGAAAAAATATCAGAGGCACGAAGTACAAGGGTGTCAGGCTGAATCCGGTCAAGAAATACCTCCTGCACCCCTCCGTTATGCCCGCGTGTTTTCTCATAAACCTTGTCGACGGACCCGGTACATCCGGATAACAGCAAAAGAATGATGATGGAGTGGATTACTGATTTCATAGTGATTTTATGGATTGATAAGTATAAATAAAAGATTATGTGATAAATATAATAAATTATGTTAAAATTTTATGGACCACCGACCACACAATCTATAGAGGTAAGCAGGTGGCATTACTCTCTTTTTCTTTACCTCCCTTTCTCCTCATTGCTTTATCTCCTCATCGCTTCATCACTTCATCACTTCATCACGTTATCGATCTTTTAGTCTTCCCTCAAAATGCATCTCTTCGCGGATGGCTTTGATGCGGTGCCAGGCGGCCACGGCCAGGGGGATGGTGGTCGTCTTCTCCGGATCCCAGACGGCGGGATTGATGTCGCTTCTGTCCACCACACGCTGGTAGTATTTCATGGCTTTTCCCTTTTCGTTCAGATGATAATCACAGATCTCTCCCATGCGGAACAGTACCTCTTCATTGCCAGGATCGAGAGAGAGCGCTTTGCCGTAATTGTCAAAGGCATTTATCCAGTTTTTCAGATGATAGTAATCGGAAGCCAGTTCGCGGTAAATGGCAGCCATCAGTTTGGCAGGAGGATGGTATAACACGATGGCTTTCTTCAGCCACACCGTTGCCGTATCGTATTTCTTCATGTTTTCGTACGTGAGCCCCAGATAATAAGCGATTTCGGGAAGGGTATTGTTTTTCTTCCAGGCTTGCAGCAGCATCTGTTCCGCTTCCTTCAGACGATCCTGACTGAGGTAAATGTATCCCAGGTGCTTCAGGACGAAGAGGGAGCTGTCGGCCAGGCTCAGACAACGCTCAAAGGCTGCGACTGCCTTTTTGTAGTCTTTGCTGCGGTAACGGGCAAAGCCAAGGGTTTCGAGGAGGGGGATCCAGGCAGTGTCGCTGCGTAACCCCAGCAGGGCGATGTCGGCCGCCAGTTTGTAGTCTTTGGTTTTTATGTAGAGACGGGCCAGTTGGGTGGCGAGGGAGAGATCTCCGTTGTTGAGGTTGACGGCATCATGGAAGTACCACTGGGCCTGTTTTATCGAGTCGACAGCCAGATAAGTCTGGCCCAGTTCTTTGTTGTAAGCATAGTTCCACGATGCTTTCTTAACCAGGATACGATACTGTCGAATGGCTTGATCGTATTGTTTGTGGCGGTAGCAAGCGCGGGCCAGTCCGAGGCGGGCGGTGGTGCCGGAAGGATCCTTTTGCAGCGCTTTTTCATACCAGCGGATAGCGTCGGCGTCGTGACCTTGCAGGTAAGTGGTCTGTCCCAGCGCCAGCAGGACAGGCAGTGTGTCGGGGGCCTGCCGCAGGACCTGAAGGAAGGCTTTCTCGGCACGGTCGAACTGCAGCAGCCCCATGTGAGCCTGCCCTTTCAGAAACCATACTCCGGCCATCGAGGTGTCTGTGACCAGAATACGATCTGCCTGATGAATGGCATCCTGGTACCGGCCGTTCATCAAAGCGTTGAAAACGGCGGAAGACTGGCTGTGGAGAGAAAAAACGGACATGACCGGCACAGAAAACGCCAGAAGGATGATTTTCTTAAGTGTTTTCTTCATGGGGATGATTTTGGAATCATACGGTGATGCTAAAGAGATTATGCCAAGGGCCCGGAGAAAAGGGGAGGAGTCCGGTTACCGGCTACCTCCCCCGGAAACCTACGGCTGGGTTTTTTGCGGATCAAAAAGTCAAAGTGTCAAAAAGTCAAAGAGTCGAAGATTAAAAGAGTCAAAGAGTCTGAAAGTCAAAAAGTCAAAGGGTATATGGCTCGAAAAGATTGCAATGGAGTCTTTTTATGCGATCTACTCATCGCTTTATCTCTTTATCACTTCATCGCTTTATCGATCTTTTAGTCTTCCTTCAAAATATTTCTCTTCGCTGAGGGTCTTTTTGCGATGGCAGGTTAGGGAGGGCATCCCGTTGAGTGAAGCACTCCCTGATTTACAATTTACTTTTCTTTTGCCTTAATCACCACCATGCCGTTCGGGGCTGTCTCCCCAAAAAGTTTTATCGCATCCTTATCGGATATTTTTGCAATGGAGATAAGTTGAAGATCCTTTCTATCCTTATATTTTACAGCTTCTTTCCACGAGGCCGGTTTCCCGTTGATCAGGTAGTGGTATCCGGCAGATTTGTCGAAGGGGTCTTTGGGTTTTTGGGGCACCGGTCCGGTAACCTGCTTTTTGGTATTGATGAATATCACCCCGTTTTTGGCGGCCGGACCGTATTTTTTAACCAGGTCCCCGTTTACGTCTTTTTGGACCATAACACGGGCTACTTTGTCATGATCCAGGTTGTCCAATTCATTCGCGTTGGCAATCTTTCCGTCTATGATATAGAGAGGTTGTCCTGATGCTGATATTTTCAGGCTGTCCCGGGCCGGTATGGTATGATCAAGGACGAAGACGATGGGGATTGTCATTTTCACCCGCACGCGATGGCCCCGTTGTACGCCGGGTTCCCATTTGGGGGAGGACCTGACCACGCGCACTGCCTCGGCGTCGAGGGCGGCAAAGGCCCGGAGGTTGATGCCGGCGCTCTTGTCCGGATGGTCCCGCAGGAAGGTATAGGGGCTTTTCGCTATTTGTATATGGCTTACCGATCCGTCGGTCTCGACGATGAAGCTGACGAACACCCGGCCGGTGGCCCCTGCTTCGGCAGCTATATCAGGGTATCTCAACTGCTGCGCGACCCATTCTCTAAACCTGGAGATATCCCCGCCCTGGAATTTGGGCATCTGCTCAACGATGAAGAATACCTCTCCACCGATGGAGGCCGGTGTCGTAGTCGTTTGTGGGGAAGACATATTCACCCCGGGGAGGAAGGTAATGGGGATGGTATAGGCTACGGCCACATTTTTACCTCTCTGTTTTCCGGGGGTCCATTCAGGACTGGATTTGATGACCCGCACGGCCTCCCGGTCTAACAAAGAATCATTACTGCTCATTACTTTCCGGTTTGACTGGTAATTAGCGGAACGTACCACCTTGACCCGGTCCACACTGCCATCGGGCTCCACGACGAATTGTACATACACTTTTCCACTGATCCTTTTCTCTGCAGCTTTTTTCGGGTATCTGAGGTGTTCGGCCACCCATTGCCTGAAAGTTCCGATATCCCCGCCCTGGAATTTAGGCATCTCCTCGACGATGAAGAACAACTCTTCTTCCGTCGCCGGTTCTCTATGGCTACTGAAAAATTTCATCAAAGCGTCACTGAACCTGACCGCCACCTTTTTTCCGTCCTTTTCCCCCGGCGAACATTTGGGCGCGGATTGGAAGATCTTCCGTAACTCCTGAAGATATTTGGGATCGATCTGCGTATGGTCCGGAGTGATATCTATATCGGTAATCTTTCCGGTCGGGGCAACGTTAAAACTTATCCGGAGGGGTTTGTCGGTAAAGGGTATGGTGTCCCTGATCTGATCCTTCACCCATAAGACAATATACGGGATCGGTTTCCCCTGGAATTTGGGTTGTTTATCCACCTCTTTCAGGGTATACACCTTTTTCTCCCGGGGGGTCTGGAGGAGGGTTGAAGATTTTTTATTGCCTGAGAGCATTTGTTTCACCTGTTGTATGTTCTCCGGCTCGCGGGTGAAGGAAAAACTGGCCACCAGAAGGGCAGCCACCGGCAGGATGAAAAGCGATTTCAGCAAAGTGATACTTCCGGATTTTCTTTTGGTGATCATGAGTATACGATTTTTGATGAAAGAACGGTTAATGAGGTTATGCGCCACCTGGAAGAACTGGTGACCGAACGCCTGGTTGAGAATCAGTTTCTGATAATTGAGACGGTTTTCCCCCTGACGGATGACGGCCTGGTCGGCCTCGTATTCATGCAACTCGTGCAGGGAATATTTATACAGCCAGACGAAAGGATTGAACCATTGGATGATGCAGACGATCTCCAGCACCAGGATATCCAGGGTGTGCAGGCGGCGAACATGTTCCCACTCATGCAGGAGAATGCTCCTCAATTCCTGCTTCCCAAGGTTTTCCGTATTGATGAAGATCAGGGTGAAGAAGGAAAAAGGGGATATCTCTTCGGTGATGGGAACGATGCGGTATCCTTCAAATTCCCGGATCCCGTGTTTTTTGATCAGGTGCAACACCTGCAGGATCTGGGTCAGGAACTTGACTGTAAAAAACAGGACCCCCAGCAGATAAACCGATAACAAAGCTTTGCCGGCGGTAATATGCAGTCCGGTATTTTCGACCAGGTGGTCCGGGTGTACTACTACCCCGTTCAGGAGGTAGCGGTCGAGCGCGTAATAGACTGTGCCCGGCGCCGGGGCGGAATGAAGGGTAATCCGGACAAAAGGGATTAGCATAGCCAGCAGCAGGGATGCCCCCAGCAGAATACGATTGAGGGAAAACCAGGTCTCCCGGCGTAACAGGGCCCGGTAAAAGAGGTAAAAAACCGCGATACTGATGCCCGACTGATATAAGAAAGTGCTGAAGCTATTCATCTTTTTTCTGTTTTTTAATCTCTTCCTGCATGATCTTCATAATGTCTTCCATCTCCCGCAGATCAATGTCTTTTTCACGGGCGAAGAAAGAGACCATCTGCTCGAAAGAGTTGCTGAAATAATTTTTTACAAAATTCTTCATATGGGCACGCGTATATTCCTCTTTGCTGACCAGCGGATAATACTTGTGCGATTTGCCATAGGCATGATGCGAGACGAATCCTTTTTTCTCAAGGATCCGCACAATGGTGGAAACGGTGTTATAGGCAGGCCTGGGATCGTCCAGTTGCTCCAGGATCTCCTTCACGAATGCCTCCTTCAGCTCCCATAAAACCTGCATGATCTGTTCTTCTGCCCGGGTTAGTTTCATAATGTTGTGTTTAAAAATTAAAGGTGTGATCAACTTACTAACGCAAATATACAACTAATATTTTAGTTATACAACTAAATCTTTAGGTTTTTTTTACAAGATGCCAACTTGTGGGTATTATCTGACAGGACGAACTCCTGTATATTGTTGAAAAATAAAGAGTTATAACGGATACAGAAAAAACCGGGAATTATTGAAAGCGATCATCATTCGTTTGAGCCGGCAGCAGGATGCCGGAGATCACGTATGACGCCACCCGTATCAGAGGCCTCCGGGGAGAGCAGCGCCTGCTGGACCGGGAAGAGTAAGCAAAAAAAAATCTACGTAGGCGCCTACGTAGATATTTTTACTTGTTTTTACGGAATATCTTCTTCAGTTCCTGAAAGGCATTGGGTTGCACCGGAGCACAGCGAAGGTCATTCCGGTACGTATACCTTCATTTTGCATTCATCCTGCGGATCAGGTTCAGGGCTGATCCGGCTTTGAACCATTCGATCTGGTTTTCGTTATAGGTATGATTGACCTGGATGCTATCGGATGAACCGTCTGCGTGATGTATCACCACGGTAAGCGGTTTGCCGGGAGCAAAGCCGTTCAGACCTGTTACGTCAAAAGTATCATCTTCCAGCACCTTGTCATAGTCGGCCGGATCGGCAAAGGTAATGGCCAGAACGCCCTGTTTTTTCAGGTTGGTCTCATGGATACGGGCAAAGGAGCGTACCAGCACTGCTTTCACCCCCATAAAGCGGGGTTCCATGGCTGCATGTTCACGTGACGAGCCTTCGCCATAGTTTTCATCCCCGATAATAATAGAGCCTTTGCCTGCTTCGCGGTATGCTTTGGCGGCTTCAGGCACCGGCACGTATTCTCCGGTAAGCTGGTTTTTTACCGAGTTGGTTTTTTCATTGAAATAATTGACCGCTCCGATCAGCAGGTTCTGCGAGATATTCTCAAGGTGTCCGCGGTAGCGCAACCACGGTCCGGCCATGGAGATATGGTCGGTGGTGCATTTGCCTTTGGCTTTGATCAGCAGATGCAGTCCTTGGAAATCTTTTCCGTCCCAGGCGGGGAAAGGCGTAAGCAGTTGCAACCGCTCGGAGTCGGGCTTAACCTTGATTTCCACTTTGCTGCCGTCCTCGGCGGGCGCCAGATAGCCCGGGTCATCTACCTCAAAGCCTTTGGGGGGAAAGACGATGCCTGTGGGTTCATCAAAACGGACTTCTTCGCCTTTGTCGTTGGTGAGCGTATCGTGCAGCGGGTCAAAGTCAAGCCGTCCGGCAATGGCGTATGTCATTACCATTTCGGGAGATGCAACAAAAGCATGGGTGTTGGGGTTGCCATCGTTGCGTTTGGCAAAGTTACGGTTAAAAGAGGTGACGATGGAGTTGCGGTGACCGTCTTGGACCTCCTCACGGTCCCACTGGCCTATACAGGGGCCGCAGGCATTGGCCAGGATGATCCCGCCGATTTTTTCAAATACTTCGATCAGTCCGTCACGTTCCATTGTGTAACGCACCTGTTCCGACCCGGGGGTTATGTATATCTCTCCCTTGGGGGTGAGGCCTTTTTCCAGTGCCTGGCGGGCGATAGAGGCAGCCCGGGTGATATCTTCGTAGGAAGAGTTGGTGCACGACCCGATGAGGCCGGCTTCGAGGTTGAGGGGCCAGTCATGCTTTTTGGCGGTTTCGGCCATCTTCGATACCGGTGTGCGCAGGTCGGGAGTGAAGGGACCGTTTAGGGCCGGCTCCAGTTCCGAAAGATTGATCTCGATGACCTGATCGAAGTATTTTTCAGGGTCGGCATATACTTCCGGATCGCCCGTGAGATGTGCTTTGACCGATTCAGCCAGTGCTGCCACGTCTGCCCGGTGGGTCTGCCGGAGATATTCGGCGGTGTTTTCGTCAAAGCCGAATGTGGAAGTCGTAGCACCTACTTCGGCGCCCATGTTACAGATTGTAGCCCGGCCGGTGGCGGAGAGCGCCTGAGCGCCTTCTCCGAAATACTCCAGGATATAACCGGTACCTCCCTTTACGGTGAGAATATCGGCCACTTTCAGAATTACATCTTTGGGGGCGGTCCATCCGGAAAGTTTTCCGGTCAGTTTGATCCCAATAATTTTGGGGAACTTCAGCTCCCACGGCATGTCTGCCATCACATCCACCGCGTCGGCGCCGCCAACGCCTATGGCGATCATTCCCAACCCGCCTGCATTGGGCGTGTGCGAGTCGGTGCCGATCATCATCCCGCCGGGGAAAGCATAATTCTCCAGGACAACCTGATGGATGATCCCGGCCCCCGGTTTCCAGAAGCCGATGCCGTATTTATTGGATACGGAAGCCAGAAAATCATATACTTCCTGGTTGGTGTATTTGGCATTGGTAAGATCTTCTTCTGCTCCTTTTTTTGCAGTGATCAGGTGGTCACAGTGTACGGAGGAGGGTACGGCTACCTTGTCTTTTCCGGCCATCATAAACTGCAGTAAGGCCATCTGGGCCGTGGCGTCCTGCATGGCTACCCGGTCGGGATGAAAATCCACATAATCTTTTCCCCGGGTATAAGGTGCGGTGATCTTATCCCCCGCAAGGTGTGTGTATAGTATTTTTTCCGTGAGCGTTAAAGGCCTGTTGAGAATCTTTCTAACAGCGGCAATCTTGTCTCCGTAGGTGGAATAAACCTTACGAATCATATCAATATCAAAAGCCATGACAATTATTTTTTATGGTTAAACGTTTGGAAAGACAAAAGTACTAAGAATCCGACTGGAATCAAAGATAAGTCATTTTGTGCCGTGAAAAAAAAGTGTATTTTTAGGGGTTCTGTAATGCATCTGAATAAATCGTGAAGGAATGAAGATAAAGACCGGGTTGTTAGAAGATAATCTGAAGATTTCATTCGATTCGATACGGACCAATAAAGTACGTGCTGTCCTGACCATTTTTATCATTTCTTTCGGGATCATGGCCCTGGTCGGTATCCTCACCGCCATTGAGTCGGTCAAGCACTCCATCACGCAGCAGTTCACTTTTATGGGAGCCAATGCTTTCGTGATCGAGAGCCGCGGGATGACAGTGGTTGTGGGAAATAAACGATACCGTCAGAAAAACCATGCCCGCATCACGTATCAGCAGGCTTCCAGGTTTAAAAAGGAATTTAAGCTACCCTGTCTCTCCTCGGTGTCGGTGACTGCATCGGGAACGGCAACGGTAAAATACAAAGACAAAAAGACCAATCCCAATATCCGGGTGATCGGAGGAGACGAGAATTATTTATTTACTTCGGGTTCCGAGCTTGATTACGGACGGAATCTGTCTGTCCAGGATGTGCAGATGAACCGTAATGTCGTAATTATCGGGGCTGAACTGAAAGAAGAGTTGTTTCCGCGCACCGATCCGGTTGACAAGATCGTATCCATTGGCGGAGGGAAATTCAGGGTTATCGGTGTTCTGAAGAAGAAAGGATCCAGTTTCGGCGGCTTTGACAGAATTACCATCATGCCGGTGACCACGGTCAGGCATTATTTCTCCCGCCCTAATATGACCTTTCAGGTGGGGGTGATGCCTCCCGATCCCAAATTGCTGGATGTGATGGCAAGCGAGGCGGAGGGATATTTCAGGGTTATTCGCGGACTGGATGTCCGGGATGAGACGGATTTTAACATTACCAAAAGTGACAATCTGGTATCCATCCTGCTGGATAATATTAAAAAAGTGACTCTGGCTGCTACGATCATAGGGATCATCACCCTTTTCGGGGCCGCCATAGGACTGATGAACATTATGCTGGTGACCGTTACGGAGCGCACCCGCGAGATCGGGATACGGAAGGCGCTGGGTGCCAAGGGTATCACCGTGCGTATGCAATTTCTGTTCGAGGCAATACTCATCGGACAACTGGGGGGTATTCTGGGTATTATCCTGGGGATCATTATCGGGAACGTAGTATCTATGCTGACACACACCTCTTTTATAATCCCTTGGTTGTGGATTCTTCTGGGGGTGGCATTATGTTTTCTGGTAAGTATCGTTTCCGGATATTATCCGGCTTCCAGGGCTGCGCGTCTCGACCCGATAGTTGCATTGCGTTATGAATAAAAATTAATATCTTTATGTCATGGAGCCTTTGATCATAGAACCGACAGCTATGACGCCGGAAATACATCTGGAAGCGGGGAAACCGTTTTTGATCACCGGGCGTTCTATTCCGGAGAGTGCACAGGATATTTTTCTTCCCGTAATTTCATGGGTGAGGGAATATCTTGACCATGACGGAGAGAATCCCGTATTCGAGTTCAGGTTGGAGTACGTAAACAGCGGGTCGTCAAAATATCTGCTGGAACTCTTGAGGATCATTAAAAAATATATCGAAGAAGGGAAGCATGTAACCCTGAGATGGTATTACGAAGAAGGAGACGAGTCGATTATGGAGCTGGGAGAGCATTTCAGAGACTCCCTGCACCTCCCTTTTGAAGTAATCCCGGTTTATGAATAGTTGGATTTCCTGACGCTGTAAAAAACGGGATAATCATGAAACATCCCGTCAACAGGATAAAAAAAACGTCCACTTTCAGGTGGACGTTTTTTGGTAAACAAATGAAATATCTTAGAAAAAATATCTTAGAAAAGTTTTTCGATCAGATCCACGACACGTGAAGAGTAGCCCCATTCGTTGTCGTACCAGGAAAGGACCTTGACCATGTTTCCTTTTACCATAGTGGTTAGGGAATCATAGACAGAGGAATGGGGATTGTGAATGATATCGACCGATACGATGGGGTCTTCACAATATTCCAGGATTCCTTTCATGGGCCCTTCGGCAGCGGCTTTCATGGCTGCATTAACTTCTTCTACGGTTACGGGGTTTTTCAGATAAGCCACCATATCCACAAGAGATCCAGTGGGGGTGGGAACACGTATGGACATCCCATTCATTTTACCGTCCAGCTCGGGAATTACTTTGCCGATGGCACTGGCAGCGCCGGTAGATGTGGGTATCTGCGAAACAGCGGCTGAGCGGGCGCGTCTCAGGTCAGCGTGAGGGAAATCCAGTATACGCTGGTCATTGGTGTAAGAGTGAACGGTCGTCATCAGGGCATTGACGATACCGAAAGAATCATTAAGAACCTTGGTGATAGGCGCCAGACAGTTGGTCGTACAGGATGCGTTGGAGATACATTGATCTTCCGGTTTAAGCATGTCGTCATTTACCCCCAGCACAATGGTATTGTCGATTTCATCTTTTGCCGGAACGGTAAGGATCACTTTCTTAGCTCCGTTCTTAAGGTGGTCGCCATAACCGCCTTTGGGGCTTTCTTTTGTTCTGAAAACACCGGTACCTTCCACAACCAGATCCGGGGTTTCCGGCCAGGGTATGTTGGCCGGATTTCTTTCGGCTGAGATCTTAATGGCTTTGCCGTTGACAATGATGGAGGACTCGTCATGGGTTACGGTCCCGTTAAATTTCCCCTGTGTGGAATCGTATTTTAATAGATGGGCCAGCGTCTTGGTATCTGTCAGGTCATTGATCCCGACAATCTCAATATTATCTCTTTCCAATGCAATTTTGAAAACATTGCGGCCGATACGACCGAATCCGTTGATTGCTACTTTTATTTTAGCCATAAGTCTTTACTTTTAAAAAATTTGATGTTAAAAAAATCACACAAAAATAGGGAATAATCTTTATCTGGCAAAATAAACCCGGATTGCGCAATAGAGATTTCGAAAAAATCTTCTATTAGTACCCGCCTGCGGTCGGGTACCGGGTAAATCCCGGCTTAGGAATTCACTGTTTTGGTGAAAAGCCAAAACAGATGAAATCCTTTGTCGTTCTGCAATAGAAAGCCCTTTGGCTTTTCTGTTACGGAACTTGGGATAAATATAAAGATTGGATGATTTGGATACAGTGCAGATAAACAGCGTTTTACGGGATATATTGGAAGGACGGACCGGTTTTCTGATTTTTTTCGTACGCTTTTTTGTAATAACGGTCAATGATTTTTCCGAACCGGTAACTGGCATATAGTGAAATAAAGACGCTTTTGTTATCTTCAGTAGCCATGATCGGTATCTTTTTGGGATAAGCATCAATAACAATCCCTCCTTCGAGCGCTTGCACTACCGGCTCGAGCTTACTGAATTCAAAATTAAATCCGAATTTGGCAAAAAGACCGGGGACAAAATGAATCTCATTCCATCCTTTGAAAAAAGAAGCACGTCCGTAAATGTCGTTGGGTGAATGAAGCTGGGTGGGATCGAACTTGGCCTCTTTCAGAATGTATGTATCCATGGATACCGGATCCAGTACCAGATAATAGACCGGTTTGTAAAACCCCAGAACCGGTCCGAAAGAATAAAAATAACGAACGGCCACCCCGCCCCGGTCCATCTTTTTAAATATATCCCTCTGAAACCCGTACCCTCCCCTGAAATTGAAAAAAAGGTTGGTTTTTCCGAAAACAAAACTACGCGAGTTGGTGAAATAAGGATTGGAAAGTTTTATTTCCTTGGGATGTCTGAAATAGTTGAAGTCTATTTCGTAGAGCCTCTTATTTAAAAAGTTCAGCCGTTTCCCGTAACGATATCCCCCCCCGAAGCCGGTGGAATTCAACGCAATGTTAAAAGTGGATTCGTTCCGGTAAAAAATCTTCTGCTGTTCGTCAATTTCTCCCTGCCCTGAGGCATTCAAAATAAAAAAAAGGAAGAAAGTGAATAAAACTATTACTTTCTTCATAACACTATCGCATTAAAAACATACCCCGACGGAGCCCCAGTCAGGGCCTAACCGTTGGAATCAACCTGCTGCGTGTCAACGCTGCCATAGGCGGGACAGGTTTGGTTGTTGCAAGCGGAAAACAGCCCGGCCAGGAACAACGTAACAACAGCTATAACAATCAGTTTCTTCATACTGTCAAAAATTTAAACGCGTAATACTTCAATACAAATTTACATGAATTTTTATGAATAATCAAATTATATACGTTTTGTGGCTCATGAAAATTGTTTATCTATACGGTATAAAAAGTATTTTGTTTTGATTTTAGGAAAAAAGATGAGAAGGAATTCCCTCTCATCTTTTTCATCTTTTCAGATTCAGATAATTGTTTTAGGCAATCTTCCCGGTGTCGGGGGGGTACCCAGTTGATCCAGATCCTTGTTGATCTCTTTCAGTTCTGTTTGTTTTAGTTCTTCCAGTTTACGGATCAACGGTTTTATTCGTTCAGATACGATCCGGTACTGGATTTTCTGGGCTTCGGTAGGGGTATTCAGTGAGCCGTAGGATACGCGGGAGATAAAGCCCATTCTGCGTCTGAGTGTAGGCGGGGTTACCCAGGCTCGCGGAGTTTTCACACGCGGTCCGTTGATGGCTGTGATTACCTCCGTTACTTCCTGCTCCAGATGGTCCACTTTTCCGGTGACGTCGTCTGTTTCGGCTTTTGTGTTGAGCAAGGCCTTCCGTATGGCTTTTATTTGTGACAGAAGGTCATTGGCGCTGGTCAGGGTAGCGTCCAGGGTGGAGGAAAGCAGAGAAATCTGACGGTTGAAGTCTGCCCGCACCTGCGGGGCGGCAGGAGGCAGAGAGGTGTTTTCCAGCAGGACGACTTTGAAGTTTACGGGTCCTGCAAGCTGCGTTTTCTTCCCTCTGACTACTTTTTCAAGAGAGACGCTGTAGGTTCCGGGAGCGACCCTGGGTCCTGCCGGGGCATAATAACTGTTCTCTCCGCTAACGGGTTCGTCAGGAGCAAAACGCAGATCCCAGCTAACACGGTTAATGCCCTGGGAAGGATTGTTTTTCAGTCTTCGGACGACTTGTCCTTTTGCGTCGCGTATGGTGAATAATAAATAAGGTGGCACCTCGTGGTCTTCCTCAAGCAGCTCTGCCCGGGTGGGATATCGTATGGGTTTCCCGCTTTTGCGGGCCTGGGCCTCGGCTTTCTTCCTGATCTGACGCAAAGTGGGGTAGTTTTTTTTCAGATAATAGGTAAAAACCGCTTCGGGTTTAGGATTACGGGCACGGAAATAGAGTTCTCCCTGTCCGTAAATACTGCCGGCGGGAATGTAGGAGAGAGCATCCTTCACGGGAAAGAGGTAAGCTTCCTTGTCCAGGACATCCGGCGTGAGGTGTCGTAACGGAGTGTAGTCGTCCAGGATGTAAAATCCTCTGCCGAAGGTGGATATCACCAGGTCATTTTCCCGGCGCTGGAGGGTCATGTCTTTCATAGGAATGGTCGGGATGCCTGATTTTAGCTGTACCCAATGTTTTCCTGCATCGTTGCTGAAGAAGACGCCAAATTCCGTACCGGCAAACAGCAGGGCCGGGTTGATATGGTCTTCCTGAATCACATAAACCGTACCGTTCCCGGGCAGATCAGAAGAGATGGATTTCCAGGTTTTTCCTTTGTCGGTGGATTTCAGGAGATAAGGGTTGAAATCATTGTTTTTCCTTCCGTCGAACGCAGCAAAGACGGTATGTACGTCGTGAATGGAGGGCAGGAGATAGGTTACAAAAGTGGTATCCGGCACGCCCGGAAAATGATCATACCTGGTCCAGTTTTTTCCGTCGTCTTCCGTAACCTGGATTAGTCCGTCATCGGTTCCGGCATAGATAAGTCCCGGTTGCAGGGGCGATTCGGCCAGGGAGAAGATGTTTCCGAAAGGAGAAGTGGATACGCTCTTGGCGATGGCATCCGGTCCCCAGATCCTGCCCATTACCGGAAGTTTGTTGACGTCGATACGGCGGGTCAGATCGGGGCTGATCTCTTTCCAGCTGTTGCCGCGGTCCGTACTTTTAAAGACCTTGTTGGCGGCACAATAGAGGGTTGTCTTGTTGTGGGGGCTGATAAGAAAAGGAGTGTTCCAGTTCCATTTGTAAGCTTCGTCTTTTTCGGGCTGGGGCTGGATGAAGAGTCGCTGACCGCTTTTCCGGTCGTAGCGGACCATCCCGCCATACTGCGATTCGGCATAGATAATGTCGGGATTTCCAGGTTCGGCCATGCTGACATAACCGTCCCCGCCGTTTGTGGGGATCCAGTCGGCGTTAACCGTATACGTGTGCAGGGTGCGAGAGGGGCCGGCCCAGCAACCGTTGTCCTGGGCTCCTCCGTAGAGGTTGTAGAAAGGCTCTGCATCATCTACACGCACATGATAAAACTGCGTGATGGGAAGATTGTTTCGGAAAATCCAGGTAACCCCCCGGTCCCAGCTTTCGTAGATGCCTCCGTCACACCCTTCGATCAGGTGTACCGGATCGGAAGGATCTATCCACAGCGCGTGATTATCCACATGTTTGTTTCTTTCTCCTAGGGGTCTCCAGGTTTTCCCTCCGTCCACGGATACCATTGCCCGGGTGTCCATGGCATAAATACGGTTGACATCGGTGAGGTCGGCATATATTTCCTGATAATACTGGGGGCTGGTAGCGATATAGCTGCTTTGTTTTTGCCAGCTTTCGCCCCTGTCGTTACTGCGGTAGAAACCTCCTTTGTTGTTCGGCAACTCAATGGTGGCATATAAAACATCGGGGTTGGCCGTGGAGAGTGCCAGGCCGATACGTCCCACATCTCCTCCGGGCAGACCGTGTGTCAGTTTGCGCCAGCTCTTCCCGGCATCTTCCGATTTATATAATGCGGATTCCGGTCCTCCGTCGATTTTGGTATATACACGCCGTCTCCGTTGATGTGCTGCAGCATAGAGAATGTCCGGATTCCGCGGATCCATTTCCATGTCGGTGATACCGGTGTTTTCACTGACTGTGAGAATAGCCTTCCACGTTTTCCCCCCGTCGGTGGTCTTGTAAAGGCCTCTTTCTCCTCCGGGTCCCCAGACAGGTCCCTGGGCACATACATACACTACCTTCGTAGTACGGGGATCTATCATGATCTTCCCGATGTGGAGGGACTTTTTCAATCCCATATTTTTCCAGGTTTTTCCCCCGTCGGTGGACTTATATACTCCGTTTCCGTAGGCAAGGTTCCGTTGTGAGTTATTCTCACCGGTGCCGGCCCAGATAACAAAAGGATTTTCCGGGTCGATCGCGAGGGCCCCGATGGAATACACCTTCTCGTGATCGAAAACGGGGGTGAAGGTAGTCCCGTTATTGGTCGTTTTCCAGAGTCCGCCGGAGGCTGTGCCTACGAAATATTCTTTATGGTTTTTCGGGTTAACGGCAATATCTGCAATCCGGCCCGAAGAGACGGCCGGGCCTACACTGCGGAAACGCAGTCCGCTCACCAGCGAAGCATTGAGGGCAGACACCGGCTTTTTTGCGGGCGCTTTTGTTTTTTTCTTCCCGTAAACAGTGTTGGCGGAAAACCCGGACAACACGGCTGCCAGGATCAGTAGATAGAAAACTTTCTTTTTCATGGTATTTTTATTACAGATTATTTATTTCCGGCAGGCGCCCCGACGTCCAGGGAGCATTGATCTGCCCGAGTTGTTTTTCAAGAGGTTTGATCTCTTTCTCATAGATGGTTTTAACCTTATTTCGCAGGGGCGGGAATTCTTCCGTCAGGATCTGATAATCATCTTTCATCGTTTGGGTTACATCACCTGTAGAGGCCCACTGTGTATAAATAAGGTTGTTCATACGCACGGCTACCGGCATTTTGTGAGGAGGTATTTCTTCCCAGCTGGCTTTGGGGGTAAAGCCGTTGAAAGCAAACTGAACCTGATCCAGTTCATCCCGGATCTTACGGGCTTGTTGCAGCATCTCAGGCGTGGCACCAGCCGCATGATCCAGTGTCTGAAGGATACTTTCCATTTCTTTGACCAGTTCTTCCGTATAATTCATGGTTCCCTGAATTTTTCCGGCCAGCAAAGCGGTTTTTCTCTGGAAGTCAAAGACGGCTTTGCGGTCTTTGGCCGGCAGGGTCGTGTTGTTTAATGCCTCGACATGAAAAGGTACGGGATCCGTCAGTACGGAAATATTTCCGTGGTCGGACAATGACAGAGAGACAAAATATTTTCCCGGCATAGCCAGCATGCCGTCATTGTCTTTGGCCAGCGGGTCGTACCTGTTGTTTTTCAGATGCAGGGGGAAAGGAGAAGAATACCGGACATCCCAGGCAATACGATGTATTCCTTTAGACCCGGAGCTGTTGATCTTCCTGACAACATTGCCCTGCTCATCGGTAATTGTGAAAATGAGATGTGGAGGTTCTTCCTTATTTTCCTGTCTGACTTCATCCCAGGTAAGTACTTTGATCTTTTCTCCCTTTTCAAATTCTTTTTTCTCTTTTTCATGCCGTTTCTCTTTGTCGGTTTTCAGGGATTCTTTCAGATAGTAAGTGAAGACAGCGCCGAAAGGAGGATTCTTAGCCATGAAATAAGTGGATCCCTGTGCATCTTTGGCATCCGTTTGGATGTAGAGTAACGCATCCTTTACCGGAAAGATATAGGCTTTGTCATTAAGCAACCGGGGCTTGAAATTTCTCAGGGGAGTATAATCATCGAGGATATAAAAGCCTCTGCCGAAGGTGGCTATAGCGAGGTCGTTCTCACGGCGCTGCATGGCGATATCCCTTACGGCGACATCCGGCAGACCGGCGGTGAATTTTATCCATTTTTTCCCTCCGTCCACAGAGAAATAAAAACCAAATTCCGTTCCGGCAAAGAGAAGGTCCGGATTGACAAAGTCCTGATCCACCGTATAGACGGTTTCATTTCCGGGCAGATTCCCTGCGATGGAGCTCCAGGTTTTTCCTTTGTCCGTGCTTTTCAGTAGATAAGGCTTGAAATCGTCTCTTTTCCGGTTGTCAAAAGAGGCGAAGACCACATTTTCGTCAAAGCGGGAAGGGCAGATATCGCTGACGTAAGTATATTCGGGTACCCCGGGGAAGGATTCCGTTTTGGTCCAGTGTTTTCCTCCGTCGTCGGTCATCTGGATCAGACCGTCGTCGGTACCGGCATAGATCAGGCCTTCTTTGACGTCAGATTCTGCCAGGGATATAATGGTTCCCCACAGGGAGGTTGAGACATCTTTACCCACGGCATCGACACTCCAGTATTTTCCCATAACCTTAAACCTGTTCCGGTCGAGTTTACGGGTCAGGTCGCCGGAGATTTCCTGCCAGCTGTTCCCTCTGTCGTCGCTGCGGAAGACTTTGTTGGCAGCCACATATAGGCGGGTATGGGAATGAGGGCTTATGATCAAAGGAGAATTCCAGTTCCAGCGGAAAGTGAGTTCGTCTTTTTTGGGTTGCGGTTTGATATCTATGGATTCTCCGCTTTTGCGGTCGTAACGGATGCTGTTACCGTATTGCCATTCCGAATAAACAATGTCGGGGTTCACGGGGTCCACAGCGCACCAGAACCCATCTCCTCCGACCGTAATGAACCATTCGTCGCTGGTGACTCCCTGGCGGCAGGTGTTCCTGGAAGGGCCTCCGAAGGAGTTGTTGTCCTGTGTGCCGCCATAGACGTAGTAAAAAGGTTTGGAGTTATCCACGGCTACCCGGTAAAACTGGGTCACGGGCAGGTTGGTTTTAAAGATAAAGTTTTTACCTCCGTCAAAAGATTCATAGACCCCCCCGTCACCTCCGATCAGAAAATGGGTGGTTTTTCCGGGATCGATCCACATGGCATGGTCATCCACATGGCGGTGGTTGTTGCCCAGGGCTTTCCATGTTCTTCCCCCATCGTGTGTCACCTGGGTGACCGTTTCCAGGCTATAGACCGTATTTACATCTTTCGGGTCACAGGCGATCTCATTGAAATACTGTCCGCTGGAATAGTGGTCACTCATTTTTGTCCAGGACTCCCCGCGGTCGGCAGAACGGAAAAACCCTCCGGCTTTTTCAGCGGCTTCGATTTTGGCGTAGAGCACGTCGGGGTTGGCCGGTGAGACCGCCAGACCGATGCCTCCCATATCGGCAGAAGGCAGCCCTTTGGTGAGCTTACGCCAGGTAGCCCCTCCGTCGGTGGATTTATAGAAAGCGGTCTCGGGCCCTCCGGCAATGGCCGTATATACATGCCGGCGTCTCTGTTCACTGACAGCGTAAACGACATCCGGGTTTCTGGGATCCAGAACCACATTGCTCACGCCGGTATTCTCACTGATATTCAGTATTTTTTTCCATGTTTTTCCCCCGTCTTCGGTTTTGTATAATCCGCGGTCACCCCCCGGGCCCCACACCGAACCTTCGGCAGCTACATATACAATATCAGTATTTTGAGGGTTGATGGCGATCATCCCGATTTGACGGGAGTCTTTCAGCCCCAGATTTTTCCAGGACTTTCCCCCGTCCATGGTTTTATAAATGCCGTTTCCGTATCCCAGCACCCTTTGAAAGTGATTTTCTCCCGTTCCGGCCCAAACTACATTCGGGTTATGAGGATCCATGGCCAGACATCCGATGGCATAGGCTCCGTAATGGTCAAAAACAGGAGTGAAAGTGGTTCCGTTGTTAACGGTTTTCCAGATGTGACCAGATGCCGCAGCAACATACCAAACTGCTTTGTTCTCCGGATTAACGGCAAAATCAGCAATGCGTCCCGAAGCAAAAGCAGGTCCTATACTGCGCCATTTGAGCCCGGAAAAAACAGCGGATAATGTATCTTTTGCAGGGCCCTCTTTCTTTTTATCCTTTTTGGCTGACAGGGATTGAAAAGAGAAGAAAAAAAACGCAGCAAGCAGCAATGGTAAAAATGATTGTTTTTTCATGGGGATGTAATTTTTGGTTTTATCCGGTAATTGTATTAAAAATGAATGAGTTCGGTCTAAAAAGGTTCTTTGTTGCCAACCTCTGCGTTGTCAAGAATTTTTCAATCCTCATTAACAATAAGTTAACTGCGGTTAAAAAATTCTTTCCGCCTTGATTTTGACAAAAATCTACCTTTTTAGACTCGACTCATGAATAAATATTCAAAAAGCGGCAGCAAGTTACAAAAAGAGATAAAAAAAGGCTGACAAGTGTCAGCCTTTTTTTTAACAAAGATTTGTGTTATTGAACAATAATGCGTTTCACAACGGCATTATTTCCGCTTTTAATGCGGATGAAGTACAATCCTTTGGCTTGTCCGGTAAGATTAATTAGTTCACGTGAAAGATTAGAGTTGGTAAATTCTTTCGTGTAAACCACCTTACCAAGGGTATTCATCACCGAGATATGCAGCACCGACCCGTCCATTCCTTCGGTGGTCAGGTAGAAGATACCGGAGGAAGGATTCGGATAGATATGCACACTGTTTTCCAGTATGGCATTATCAATGCCTGTAACATCGGAGATGTCATCGGCGCTTCTCGGGTTCAGCTTAAACGCACCGTATGTATAATTCATAACCCCGGTGAGATTATAAATATTATCTACGGTAAAGTCACCGGCCGGGTCATACTGATAGAGGAAGTCATCCACGACCAGGGCGCCTGAGCCATCATCCACAGAGACTTCTCCATGTCCCAGGTTATTATCCAGGCAGGTCGCATTGTGGAAGGTTACGAAAACCCCTTCCCATTTTTCCTGGGCAGCATCTCCGGTAGTAAGTTCCACCGGGCCGGGCAGGGTGTTTCCCTGGCTGACAACCATCAGATCCTGAATATTCTTGATCTCAGTGAAGTTGTAATATTCGTCCACCGTGCCTACGATAGTGACACTGTCTCCAACCTGGATGGTATCATGATCCGGATCGTAAACATAGACGCCGTTCCAGGCAGCAGCCGTATCCTGCAGGAAATAACCCTTGAATGCATTCTGGTAGATGTTCAGGGCTGTCACGATTCCGGAAGTTCTGACCATCTGTCCCATGTAGGGTGAGTCCCCGGAAGCGTCTGTGGTGTACTGGACATCATAAATGCCTACTACCGGTGGTTCGAAGACAGTTACGGTTACCGTCCAGTCGGCGGTTGTAGTTCCGTCTTCGGCAGTAACGGTATAGACTACCGGATTGGTAAAGTCTTGTGCTATGCCGGAAGCCGGATCAACGTTAGCACCTGCTGACACTTCAATTGCAGGTACAAGGGCCGTTACATCGGAGCCGTAAGGCATCACAACAGCTACCGTATGGTTGACTGCATCAATCACAGCATCACTCATCTGGTTGGGGACAGAGAACGTCTGTATCGCTGCATCTGTACTTGGGGCATTAGCGACGGTGACCGTGACGGTCCAGTCGCGTGTTGCCAGGCGGTCTTCAGCGGTTACAGTAAATACAACCGGATTGGTGAAATCAAGCGTATCGCCGTCGGCGGGAACGGTTGAGGCCCCGGGAGCAGCCGTGATTACAGGTACCAGGGAGTCTACATGAGAAGAGGCTCCATAGATAATCTCAATATCGATGGAAGCGTTGGCCGAGTCGATCGTTACGGTCTTGCTTACCAGGTTTCCTGACACGTCTTTCAACTCCATACTGATGATATCGGTGCGGTCACTCCCCTGAGGGGTCGGATAACCCAGATTGTCTAAGTAATTCAAGGGCATAACCACCCATTCCGAGTTCCCGGCATCCGTGCCGGCAGAAGCATACCATCCGTTGCGGATATTTCCTGTTTCCACATTGCTTTTACGTATCAGGGTATGGTCTTTGGTGGCGGCGGCCACACCTGCCACATCCCAGCCTGCGCCCGGATCGGCTCCTTCTTCTCCGATGGCGTCGATCAGGGTGAAATTAGGATATTCTTCCCAGGAACTGCCTACCAGCTGAACCAGTCCTCGGGCATCGTCTCCGTTGAAGTAAGTAGCGTATGCACCCCATAGTGTGTCAACGACGGCGGCAGAATCCGCCAGGAGGCTGAAATCAAAGCCCGGGTTAACAATCGTATAAACATCTCCGGGGGCCAGCATGCCATGCAGGGGTGCGGGGAAGTACCAGTCACTGCCGTTGGTGGTATTCATAATCCCGTATTCGGACAGATCCACGTCATGGTCGGTAGGATTATAAATTTCCAGGGCTTTGTTATTGCCCGATCCTTCCACATATTCGGAGAAATACAACTGTTTGGCAGCCGTAGTGAAACGCCAGGTACCAGGATCGGAGATCCCTCCGAAAGCATTGTGCTGATGATCCTCCACAGCGCCGGCATCCATGCTAAAGTAATAGGTCGCCCCTGCATCCAGGATCATAGGCAAACCAAAAGCAAGGACATTGTCTTCATGTTGTACGGAAGTAACATCAAAGGTAGCAATCACGGAACCGTCTTCCTTGTGCAGATAAATATTACCTGTGAGAGGGGTAATGTTTTCAGAGAATGCCAGCATGGCTGTAAAGGTATAAGGAACATCCGTTTTTCCGTTGTCGGGCATCATCATGGCTATCGCAGGAGTGATCGTATCCAGCAGATATATCGGATCGGCTGCATCATTCAGAGAAGTGTCGCCCGCGTTAAAGATGATCAGCCGGACGGAATCGGTGGAAGCATCCAGCGGGATCGGGAATGCCAGAGAATCCAAGTTGGCCGGGAAAGCCATAGGGTTATTGTCATCCGGGATCATAAACCAGGAAGAATCCGAGTAATCATATCCTCCGATGTAGATGCTGTCGAGGTATTCGGCATGCCATTTGAAATACACGGTGTCGCCGACATAGTACGTTTCGTGATCCTGGGGGGATATCCATTCCAGGACCCTTTTATCCATCAGGCGCACCGAATCAGCCTTGTCATAATAGGAAGTGTCTGCAGCATCCAGTAAACGGATTTCATAAATACCGGGCTCAGCGCTTTGTGGAATAGGGAAGTCGTAGGTGCCTGCAGAAGCATCCAGGGTAATGGGGCGATCATTATCGTCGGTGGGAAAGAATAAACTGTGGGCTTCATAAACATAAACCCCTACATAAAGACTGTCAATATTCTGGGAGGTCCATTCAAAGTGAAGGTTTCCGCCCACATATACCGTGTCTTTATCGTCCGGCAGGCTCATGACCAGGGATCGTGGGGCAGTCGTAGTGACGTCCAGCTTAACGGGGTCTGTTTGAATATTCGGCGGGGTCGCGTTATCCTGTGCTACCACCCAAATGTCATAGTCTGTTTCAGGAGTGGCTCCCGGGAGTAACATGGCATAATCCTTGTTGGCTTCGGTAACCACCACAGAGTCGTATACGAGGACATGAACGGTATCATAGTCTGCCCCTGCTTTTACCTGTGTTGAAGTGGGAGGGGTCGCATCATTGAATAACACAACCGCATAAACGGTACCGGGCTCGTCCATGTTGACGATCACGGTTCCTCTGTCATCCCTGGGAATGGCTTGGGGATAGCCGGTGGTCCAGACCGGAGGTTGTGTATCTGTGGAAGGAGGCCAGCTTTCGAAATCAGGATTCGGCAGAAGGTTCGGACCTCCGTTCAGGGAGAGGAGCGCGTTATCAACGATGACGCTTGCCTGGCCGTTCCAGCCGCCGGAGACATCATAAAACCTTATCTGAAGGTGAGCCGTGGTAGCGCCTGCAGGGACCGTCCCTGAATAAGATAAGGATTGCCATGATGTATTGTCAGAGCTATAGTCTCCGTAAACATTACTTCCTGCATCGTAAATAATGCATAACCTTGCCCTGCCGGCAGGGTCATTGTCATATACCCAAAAAGAAGCGTTGATAGTTGCTCCTTCCGTAACGGCAATATCCGTACTGTTCAGATACTGGTTTGAGGTAGAAGTCCATGTTACTTCACAGCTGGAAGTGCCGGAGTAGACATTCACAGTGTTCTGAACGGCCGTGACAGCTCCTCCGTCGGGAGTCCAGTTATCCGGTTGTGCAGAAACAACAAAGGGAAACAACACGGAGATAAGAAAGAAAAATAGTAAACTTTTTTTCATAGTCATACAGTTTTAATGGTTAGTAAAATGAATTCCGATATTAAAGGACCTTAAAAATAATAATTTCTTTTGTAAGATGTATCGGTTAAGAGAGAATACTTATCCACAATGTGTATTTATTTTTGCAAAAGAATGGATTTTGTTGACAAATGATGGTGGATGATCCTTAAAAATGACAGGAATCATTCCGCAGAATAGAGAAGTTCATTAATATTGTGCCTGAAAATAATTGAAAAGATATGATTCAAACAATATTCAATCACCGTTCTATACGGAAATACAAAACAGATCCGGTCCCGGAAAACGTATTGGAACAGGTGCTGACTGCCGGCACCCGTGCTTCCACCACCGGCAATATGCAGGTCTATAGCATTGTGGTGACCAAAGATCAGGCTTTGAAGAAACAGTTGTGGGAGGCTCATTTCAAGCAGGATATGGTTTTGCAGGCGCCGGTCGTCCTGACTTTCTGCGCCGATTTCAATCGTTTCACCAAATGGTGTGAATGGCGCAGGGCGCATCCCGGGTACCGGAATTTCCTTTCTTTTTTTACGGCGGCCATAGATGCCCTGCTGGCCGCCCAGAATGTGGCACTGGCAGCCGAAGACCACGGCCTAGGAATCTGTTATCTGGGGACTACTACCTATATGGCTGAAAAGATCGTTGATATTCTGAAACTGCCGGAGCTGGTAGTCCCGGTGACCACGCTGGTGACGGGCTACCCGGATGAGTCTCCGGGACTGACCGACCGGTTGCCTCTGGAAGGCGTGGTCCATCAGGATCGTTATCATGATTATACAAGGAAAGACATTGACCGGATCTATGCGGAGAAGGAAGCGCTGGAAGAAACCAGGGAGTTATTGAAGATCAACAACAAGGAGACCCTGGCACAGATCTTTACCGACAATCGATATACGAAAAAAGACAATGTCTTTTTTTCCAAGGCGTTTCTAAAAGTGATTGAGAAGCAGGGATTCCGGAAGGACGAATAAATAAAGAATAAAGTTTTATTTCTTATCCTTTCATCTCAAACGCGATTCCCAGTTTATCAGCCAGTTCTTTTACGTCTTTCTGTATAGCCGGCAGAACATAGATCCCTTCGCGGGCAATACGTTCTTCAGCTTCCCGTTCGATTTCGCCGGGGATAAGCACTTTCTTCCCTGGGACAGGCTTGGCGTTGCGGAATATTTCTATCCAGCGGTCCATACGTGATTTAAATTCGGAAGCTTCCATAAAAGCGTCGATACGCCAGGCGCCGAAGAAATGTCCCATGCCTTTTCCCACCTGTTCCTCGGGCAGAGGCAGATAAGCCAGGTTGGGAGGAACGAAGGGGCCGAAGTTGGCGCCGGACAACACGCCGCTGAGGATATCCACGATCGCTCCCAGGGCATACCCTTTGTGGCTGCCGTGCGAAAGGTCGCCGCCCAGCGGGACCATAGCACCGCCTTCTTTTAAAATGTCCGGGTCGTCAGAAGGATTCCCGTCTTTGTCGATAACATATCCGTAAGGCACTTTCTCTCCTTTTTTTGCGGCTACGGCCAGTTTGCCGCGGGCAATAGGGGTGGTGCTGAAATCTCCGACGAAAGGAGGATACTTGCCGGCAGGTACCGCAACAGCAATGGGGTTGGTGCCCAGCAGACGTTCGGTGGAGTTGGCCGGCGCTACCAGCGGATTGCCGTTGGTCATGGCCAGTCCGATCATGTCCTGTTCCACAGCCATCAGAGCGTAGTAACTGCCTATCCCGAAGTGGTTGGAGTTACGGGTGGCCACCCAGCCGCTGCCTGTGTTTTTTGCTTTCTCCATGGCTGTCTGCATAGCCCGTGTGGCTACCAGCATGCCCACACCATTGTCCCCATCCACAACCGCGGTTCCCGGCGTTTCATGTACTACTTTTATTTCAGGATGTACATTAAGCCGACCGGCTTCCCATAACTGATAATGATCTTTCAGACGGATCATGCCGTGGGAAGAGAGGTTCCGTAGCTCGGCCCGTACAAAAGCATCTGCAATGGCCCGGGAATCTTCTGAAGGACAACCCAGCTTTTCAAAAATCCGGGTGACAAAATCCCGTATGTATCCCGGAGAATAGGTATTTTCTTTCATATAATGTTATTTATTTACTCATTCACTCATTTACTCATTTCTTCTCCCGGTGGATATAAAAGGCATTGGCCTGAGCCTTGGGAGTAACAATGATCTCATTGATGTTTACATGATCGGGACGGTTCAGGACAAAGAGGATCACTTCGGCGATGTCTTCGGCACGGAGCGGTTCCATTCCGGCATAGGGCGTTTTGGCCTTTTCCCGGTCTCCCTTAAAACGGACGAGCGAGAATTCGGTTTCGACAAATCCGGGGTTGACCGAGGTGACTTTAACACCGTGATCCACCAGTTCCAGGCGCATGGCTTTGTTGAGGGCATCGACGGCAAACTTGGTGGCACAATATACGTTTCCGTTCATATACACTTCTTTTCCGGCGGTAGAAGAGATATTGATGACATGGCCTTTTCTGCGTTCCACCATGCCGGGGAGGATTTTACGGGAGACATAGAGCAACCCTTTCACATTGGTGTCGATCATCTGTTCCCAGTCGTCGACGTCGCCTTCATGCAAAGGCCCCAGACCGGCTGCCAGACCGGCATTGTTCACCAGCACGTCAATTTCTTTCCACTCCTCCGGCAGGGCCGACAGGGCTTTATCCACTTCGTTACGGTGACGCACATCAAAATGAAGTGTAAGAACTTTCGCAGGGGAATTCTCTTCCAATTCTTTTTTAAGGGCATCTAACCGTTCTTTCCGGCGGCCGGTGATAATGAGGTCATAACCGTTTTTTGCCAGCAGCCGGGCTGTTGCCTGACCTATCCCCGCCGTGGCTCCAGTGATAAGTGCTTTTTTTGTCATGATATGTTGTTTGGGGACAAATTTAGAAAAAATAAACCGTTAGATTCATCAGGGGGTATTTTATTGAGAAGAATTCCCCGGGACCGGCTACCCCGGAATATCTCGGATACCTTATCCTGGAGAGGTGATAAAAAAAATCAGAGAAAGTCCGGGGGTGGTGCTATGCAATTATGTTTTCACATATTCCTTTCTGTCCCGTGCTTACAAAATGGTTTTTGTTTATCTTTGTTGCAGTTAACATTATCCTTATTGATATGGCATTACCTAAAGTAACGTTAGAGACAGCCAGGGGGTTGGGCTTGGAAGACCGGGAATATGAGATGATTCTGGAAATTCTGGGACGCACGCCGAATTTTACGGAGTTGAGTATTTTTTCCGTAATGTGGTCGGAGCATGCCTCCTATAAGAATTCCATAAAATTATTGAAGACCCTTCCCCGTGACGGAGAGCATATCCTGGTAGGTGCCGGCGAGGAAAACGCCGGCCTGGTAGATGTCGGCAACGGGCTGGCATGTGCTTTCAAGATAGAGTCCCACAATCACCCTTGTGCCATAGAACCTTATCAGGGAGCAGCCACCGGGGTGGGAGGGATAAACAGGGATATCTTTACCATGGGTGCCCGTCCCATCGCTCAACTGAACTCGCTCCGTTTCGGAAATATCGAACACGACCGGACCCAATGGCTTATGAAAGGCGTGGTAAAAGGGATCGGTGATTACGGAAACTCATTTGGGGTGCCAGTAGTCGGCGGAGAAGTTTATTTTGATAAAAGTTACAATACCAATCCGCTGGTCAATGCCATGTCGGTGGGGATCATGAAACACGAAGATGTAATCTCGGCCATAGCCAAAGGGGCAGGCAATCCGGTTTATATCGTGGGCTCCTCCACAGGGAAGGACGGGATACACGGGGCAACGTTTGCCTCGGCGGATATTACGGAGGACTCAGCCAATGATATTCCTTCAATACAGGTAGGGGATCCGTTTATGGAAAAGCTCTTGCTGGAAGCTTCTCTGGAGGTTCATAAGACCGGAGCGGTAGTGGGGATGCAGGATATGGGCGCTGCCGGCATTATCTGCTCCACTTCGGAAATGTCTGCCAAAGGAAACAGCGGGATGCGCATCGACCTGGATAAAGTGCCCTTGCGGCAGGAAAATATGGAAGGATGGGAGATCCTTCTCAGTGAGTCACAGGAGAGAATGCTGGTAGTTGTGGAAAGAGGCCGGGAAAAAGAGGTAGAAGCCGTTTTTGAAAAGTGGGATCTAAACTGTGAAATTATAGGAGAAGTCATTGATGAAGACCGCCTCTATTTTTACCGGCACGGGGAACTGGTGGCTGATGTGCCGGCGTCGGTGCTGGTACTGGGAGGAGGGGCTCCTCAATATGACCGGGAATCGCGTGAACCGGTTTATTATAAGGAGTATCAGCAGTTTTCCATCGGGGAGGTGCCGGAACCGGAAGATCTGAAAGAGGTGATGCTTACCCTGATCCGCAATCCTGATATTGCGAGCAAACACTGGGTTTATGAGCAGTACGATACCATGGTGGGCGTACGGAACATGAGTACCAATATGCCTTCGGATGCCGGCCTTGTGGATTTGCGCGGAACACGCAGCGCTCTCGCCCTGACGGTAGATTGTAATTCACGTTATGTGCAGGCCGACCCGGAAACAGGAGCACAGATAGCGGTGGCCGAGGCAGCCAGGAACATTGTGTGTTCGGGAGGGGAACCCCTGGCCATTACCAACTGTCTGAACTTTGGCAACCCTTACAATCCCGAAGTTTACTGGCAGTTCAAAAATGCAGTGCAGGGTATGGGTGAAGCTTGCAGACGCTTTAACACCCCGGTCACCGGCGGAAACGTGAGTTTCTATAACCAGGCATCCATCAATCATAAGGTTGAACCGGTGTTTCCTACCCCGGTGATAGGTATGTTGGGTGTGCTGCGTGAAAAAAATGCCCAGATGACTATCCCTTTCAAAAACAAAGGGAACATGATCTACCTGGTAGGGAAATCAGTGAATGATATTGCCTCGTCTGAATATCTGGTTTCTTATCACGGCATAGAAAAATCACCACCCCCTTATTTTAATATGGATGAAGAGCTTAAGGTTCAGCAGGTGGTCCGTGATCTTATCCGTTACAGCCTGGTACGCTCAGCCCATGATGTTTCGGAAGGAGGCCTGTTCGTTGCCCTGGTGGAATCAGGAATGTACCGGGGACTGGGATTTGATATCACTACCGACGCCGAAATCAGAACAGACGCTTTTCTGTTTGGGGAGGCTCAGGGAAGAGTGGTGGTGTCTGTTTCGGAAACCCGCGAAACCGAGTTTATTGACTTTATGGTCAAGCAGGATATTCCCTTTTTTGCGTTGGGGCATGTGACGAAAGGAGAAATACGAATAGATGATATCTCCTACGGCTTTATCTGCGATATGAAAAGGGAGTATGATTCAGTGCTTGAAAGATATCTCGAACAAGACTGATCTGTAGTTACGTGGACGATAACACCCGGGAAATTCTTGAAAAAAAAGGCAGATATGTCAAAAACATGTTTGACAGGATTTCCGTATGGTATGATTTCCTGAACCATTTCCTGTCGCTGGGGATTGACCGGCGGTGGCGAAAAAAAATGATCAGGCGCCTGAATATCCTGCCCGGCGATCATGTGTTGGATGTGGCTACCGGTACGGGTGATCTGGCTATTACCCTTGTGGGAAGCACGGGGTGCCGTGTGACCGGCCTGGACGTGTCGGAAAAAATGATGGAGATAGCAGAAAAGAAAACCGCGAAAAAAGGATTGCAGGGAAAAATCAGTTTTCATACCGGGGCAGCCGAATATATTCCTTTTGAAACAGAGACCTTTGATGCGGCTGTGGTTGCTTTTGGTGTCCGTAATTTTACCAGCCTGGAGCAGGGGCTGAAAGAAATGCTCAGGGTGCTGAAACCCGGTGGACAATTGGCTGTGCTCGAATTTTCCAAACCGGTACGGCAACCTATGAAAGGTCTTTATTCCTTCTATCTTTTTCATGTTCTGCCCCTGGCCGGCCGGATATTTTCGGGTGATAAACAAGCCTACTCCTACCTGCCGGCGTCTATCAAAGCCTTTCCGCAACGGGAGGCTTTTCTGAACATCCTGCAGGGGTGCGGCTTTGTGGAAACTCACTATCAAACTTATACCGGAGGGATCGTAGCGGCTTATTACGGAAAGAAATCCGCGAAATAATATTTTTGTTAAATTGCAGTTATATCTAGTACCAAACAACCGGCAGCTTGAAAAGATTTTTGATATATATTCTGATACTTTCCGGATTTTCTTTACAGGGATGGGCCCAGAAAGAGAAGGTGAGATACTATCAGGATGTGGATAAAAAACTGATCCACTTTGGGTTTACCATAGGTGTGAATACTATGGATTTCCTGACTTTTCACGCCAACCCGCCCAGGAACACCGATTCTCTGTATGCAAATGTGAACCATCTCCTTCCCGGATTCAATGTGGGAATTGTTTCCAGCTTCAGGCTGGCAAAATATCTGGATATGCGGTTTCTTCCCGGGCTCAGTTTCGGGCAGCGGGATCTTAATTATTACGATTACAACCAGGGAACGATCTACGCCAGGCAGAAGATCGAATCGGCATTTCTGGAGTTTCCGCTTATTTTCAAGTACAAGGCCAAACGAATCAACAATTTCAGGCCTTTTGTGGTGGGTGGTTTGAATTACAGGCTGGATATGGCTTCCCGGCGTAAGTACAATCCCGATAAAGGAAAGTTCGTGCGGCTGCAGCAATCCGACCTGTATCATGAAGAAGGCTTCGGGATAGATTTTTATCTTCCCTATTTTAAGTTTACCGCCGAGTTGAAGGTTTCCACCGGATTCCGGAATATCCTGGTAACAGACCCCTCCCTGGAGCATCCGGAGTATGTTACGGCCCTGGAGCGTCTGCGCTCACAGATATGGATACTGTCGTTTCACTTCGAGTAAAACCCGGCAGGATCTCCCGCAGATTTTCGCTGAGCAGAGGTCCCCGGCCCGCAAATCGCTTGATCTACTCTTCACCCTGCATGGTTACGTCCCCGCTCCCATAATCAAAGAATTCCCCGAGGGTTCCGTTATACCTCTTCTTGAGGTGAGGTCAAAACTTTCAAGGAAAGTTTTGGGGGAGGCTGTAATAAAAGATAGTTCTTTAATAAATTAAATTCGGAAAGTGATGGATGGGTTTCCCCCTCCCACACTGGGGGAGGGGGCTTGGGGGTGGGGTGATAACCGGGCCCGGGAGGAACGGTTGACCCCCTTCGGGGATCGGAGCCTGTTGCGTTTTATACCACCCCGTACCGGGGTGGTTATTCATGTTTCGCCACTTCGTGGCTGTTTCAAAATGAGAAACCTATTGACCGCCCGACTGACGTCAGTCGGACGGGTCGCCTCGGTGTTCCTCTTGTACTTCTTCTTGAGGTGAGGTCAAAACCTTCAAGGAAAGTTTTGGGTGAATTATAATAAAGAAATTTCGTATTAAGAAATTTCTATTCTTTTTGCGAGGGCCTCCTGAACTCCGCACAAACGATGGCGGTGGCTGCTGAGAGGTTTAATGAATTCAGGGAAGTACCGCCCGGGGGAAACGGGGGGATGGTGATTTTTTCATCGATCAAACCGGCAAGGGATTGGGATATTCCTTTCGACTCATTGCCGAAAACGACCAGCCCGTGATCCGTCAGGGTCTTTTCATAAACCGGGACTCCTTCCAGGAACGTTCCGTAAACAGGAATGCCCTGATCCCTGCTTTTTCTGATCAGTTCATCGAGGGAGGTATAATGCACCCGCGTATGGATGACAGATCCCATGCTTGCCTGTACGACTTTCGGGTTGTAAGCATCTACACTGCCTTCCGAGCAAAAGATGTCTCTGATGCCGAACCAGTCGGCGATGCGCAT
>JANTHB010000005.1 GCA_024762655.1 Bacteroidales bacterium | reverse complement strand
AAAATATATTGCGGGGTGGAGCAGTGGCAGCTCGTTGGGCTCATAACCCAAAGGTCGCAGGTTCGAGTCCTGCCCCCGCTACAAAGAAAAGCCTGGCACGAAGTGCCGGGCTTTTTTGCATTCAGACTCGTCAGGAGCTCGCTCCTGTAAGAGGATGGGAGCAAAAAAGTCCGGGTTTGAGCGCAGCGAAAACAGGCTTTTTTCATGGAACAGCCTCAAGCTTGCTTGAAAGGCTGTGAAATGAAAATAAGATCGTGGCCTTGCGCAGCAAGGCGGGCTTTTTCTTTGTAAAGCACTCCCGATCAGGTCCGCCCTGACACCGTAGGTCATCAGGGCAACCGAGGACTGTTTACCGACCGAGCTCGTGAGGACCGGCATCGGGCCGAAAAATCCTGCCAAAAGAAAACCGGCGATCGTTGATCGATGAAGGATGAACCGGAATATCTTTATGCCTTTTTGCTCCGGAGTACCTTCACCCCCCCTTTACCTCCCCCCCGGCTCCCAGTCCCGGATAAGAAAACCCTTGCCGTAGCGTTTCACCACCAGCTTCTGTTTGGCCCTCCAGCCCAATTCGGCAATATCTTCCATGGGAAGACTGACCCCATAGCTCGTACCTCCTGCCAGCTTCAGCAGACTACGCACATGCTTGTCTTTCACCTTTCTACGTGACATATCATTATATTTTTCTACCTATTATGATAGGTTGTTAAATAGGTTGAAGGTACAAAATAATTTTAAACCGTTCTATAGTTTGGGAGGCCTGTTAGGGAATTTATCTGTTATAGGTACCATCCTTCCATTTCATGGGGTTGTTTCGTATGTATTCCGCAATTTTATGAAATGATTCATCATTGCGGATGATATGGTCATAAAATCGTGATTGCCAGGCAAAATCCGGATTTATTTTCCGGGCATGAATGGTACAAATACGTTTGTATTGATTAATAATAACCCCCAAATTACCGATTACCGATTTCCGATAATCCCATTTCCCCATCCGCAATTTCCCCAAAATAATGCACCCTGTTTTTGGTACCAATGGTGATAAAATAGGCGCCGTTCCCCCCGTAATCCCAATTTTTCAACCGGGTGGATGCTATGCGGTATTTGTTCAGGTATTTATCTTTCATCCATTTTTTTCCGACTGTGTAATTTTACAGATATCACCATAATATATCATTCTCCGGCCCTGCTAATTTTTTTGAATATTGATGATGAAGTCCAACGGATGATCAATATTGCCAGGACCGATCGAAAAAACATTTTCACCACACAACCGGTAGAGATTGTTAATGATCTGAGTGAAAAAGAATTGGATGAAATACTTTAGTGATCTTTTTATTTCAAATTGGCCTCGAATTATTTATTTCCCAATTCGATAATCTCATTCTGTCCGGCCAGCGAAGCCAGCCATTCTTCCCGTATCCCTTCCTATCCGTAACAGATCCCGGCAAGTCCTCCGGAGGCATCCATATCGTATCCCTCGTTGATGAAAGTAAGATTGTCTTATTGTTCTCCCACTTCATCTTGATTTATTAAATAACGATTCCAGTTTTATTAGTAACTCTTTATGTTTTTCAGGATTAGATTTTATCAATTTTTGAATATTCAGCAGCTTCCATTTGACGGCTGGTATATCTTTTAGTTCCGAAACGGGAAAGAGATTCCAATCCGGATTCCCTCTTTCAAAGCTCAACAAAAAGGCACGATCAGGATCGGTCATACTTGAATTTACAGTTTCAATAAGTTTGTTCCGGGTAAATTCAAATGCTTCATAAGTAAATGGTATGTCAGCCATTCCCTGAAATTGTCTTTCAAATGCTGACCGCTGATCCAGCAGGTGTGGCTGTAAAACTTCATGCATGGTACGCATATGACTTACAAGTGCCTGAATGAAACCATATTTTATTTCTTCTGTGTAACCTGATTCCTGAAATAACAAATGTATATCAAACAAATCCCTGGGATGTTGCCGGTCAAGTGCTGCACATATTTTCCCCCCATATAACTCTGCATCGGAGACTACCTGGATAGTAGCAAATTTCTTGAATCTCTCCTGCACGGTTTCATTTATCTGAAGCAATCTCACAGGATGTAGGCGACCACGTGTTATCGTATTGATCTCTATTTTTATTTGTGCTTTTTGCGATTGCACCAGCAATTTTACATCATTCCCTTCAATGGTATGGCTGTTAACCTTAGTTCCTGGAACAAATTTTATTATCTGTTCCTTTATCCTTCCAATTGAATCAGAAATATTGGCCAGTGCTTTTTCCCTGTTATCAAACAGCAGGTATGTAAGGTCAATATCCACTGACAACCGGGGCATATTCCGTAAGAAAAGATTTATAGCTGTCCCACCCTTCAATGCCAGGGTCTTCTCAGTTGCTATATGGGGTATTACCTGCAGCAAGAGGTCGGCCTGATTTATATATGTCTGATTGATCATCATGTAGTTAATTCCTTCGGTACCGATATTCTGTACTTTGATATATAAACCCCTCCTTTTACAATAGCCCTGTCACCGGATCCCAATTCTATTCTGGATTGGTCAAGAAAGTGCAACCATCGATGCTCAGCTTTTGATGCCATAAACAGAAACAGACGTTTTACTTTTATGGAGTTACAGCTCTCAAGTAATTCCTGCAGAACTTTGGGACGAAGATTCACAAGACCTTCAAATATCTGATAACATTCCACCATATCAAATCTATTGGGAGTCAGATACAAACATTCGAGTATTGCACGTTCAGGAGATGACAATTGAACTTTTATACCATCCCGGGAATAATCAAATAAAGCGGATTTTGCAGGCAAAAACCTAGTTCTCACATGCACTATTTGGTCGCTCCATTCCTGGTTAATAAACCATTTAGGTAGTTTTACATAATGGGGTGAGAACAAAAACAGAGGCTCCCTCTCCATTCGGACGTAATGGGATAATCCCTGAAGGGATATAGATGTCAACCCACCTGCATGTACGGGCAAATCGGTTTGTCTTTGTAACGAGTTCAAAGCTCCTGTCCATTGAATATTTTCATTTGGACGTTTGAATGCTCCGAATCCGTATGATTCAAGCCAGCCGCTTTTCAGGTAATATTGCTGCAAATCCCGTGAGATACCATTCTTTTCCAGCCATGATGCTAGAAGTACTGTTCCCGGCACATGATTGGTCAGCAGTTTCATTAATTTTTTATTTGAATTAGTAGTCATACTACCAAAAATAGAACATATTTAATGAATTACAAAATTTACGCCACTATTTTTCTTTAAATATTTTGTTATATAGGTAGTTATACTACTAATTTTATAAAATATTTAATGATTTATTTTTTATTCCCATCAATACCTTGTTGACTCTTACTTAAAATACATGTTGTTATTGCTGACATTTTCAATTTGATTATCAGACACTTATGATCTATAGATAGCCCTGCCCCCTACCTCTTCTCATCCTTCCAACCCGGTTCGGCAATCTCTTCCATGGGAAGACTGCCGCCGTAGCCCGTAACGCCTGCAAGCTTCAGCAAACTGCGCACATGTTTGTTTTTCACTTTTCTGCGTAAAATATCATACATTTTAAAACCTCAAGATCTCCTTCCTGCCTTTACAGGTCTTTTTTCCTAATCTGCCACCATGTGAGGAACCCGAAAACCAGCGCATAGAGCGTGGCCATCAGCGTATTCACCCATAACGACAGGTTCTTACCCGCCAGGCCCATGGCCTCAAAGGTGAGGTTTTGGTCTCCCGGGCTGCTGCCGGCCTTCGCCGACGTAATAGAAAGAAATTCAGGCAACGGGGTCAAATGACCGATCACACGCGCCGGAAACCATAAACGGGCATCCGCCGGAAAAAATCGCCGGATGATGGGTTCTATCATAATAAAGTACAACAAAAACATTACAATGGACAAGGCATTGTTACGGAAGGTGACAGAGATAAGATAAGCAAACAGCATAACCGCCACTGCCTTCAGAAAATAGAGAAGATCTCTCCAGACGCCGTCAAAGACGACCGGAAAAGAAAGATCGCCCGTAAATATAAAACCCGATACCAACGAGGAAACCAACACCAGCAGAAAACCATATAACGCCAGCACCCCTATCAGGATCAGCTTACCGGAAAACAATTCATTCCGCCCCAGACCGGCATACAATTGTGTCCGGTTGGTCTGAAAGGCATATTCGTTTCCCGTGAGCACAAGCACGGGGATCGCCAGCAAAAGATTGAAAAAGCCCGTTCCCGCCAGCCATGAGAAGGATTCCCATACATAGGGAAACTGATACACTTTGCGAACACTGAAACCGGGAATGGAGATATCAATGCGACTGCCAATAAAAAGGACGAGGAGAAACAAAATAAAATGCATCAACACAAACAACCGGAAGGAGGAATAGTCCTTCGCCTTGATCCATTCGATCTGTAACAATTTTTTCATTTCCTGCTATTTAAGTTCCGTATGATTTCTTTATTCTATGTATAGGGATGCATTTTCCCGTTAAATTTCCTGGCGGCTCCTTACCCTTTTTCCTCTTTCACCAGTTCCAGGAATTGTGTCTCGAGAGATTTTTTTCTTTTTTCCAGCCGTGTCAGCACGATGCCCCGGCTGTAAGCAAGTTGGTTAATGTCTGCCGGGGATACATCTTTTTTCAGGACAAGCACCAGCGTGTTATTTTCCCGGCGTACGGAAGTGACCATCGGGCTTTCTTCAAGCACTTTAAAAAGTTTTTCCGTTTCAAAAGCTTCCACCACCAGGGAATCGCCTTCCGAAAGCAGCTCCCCTACCGGGCCGTCGGCAATGATCTTGCCTTTTTTGAGTATGGCTGCGTGGGAACATACTTTCTCGACCTCATCCAGAATATGGCTGGCCATAAGGATGGTTTTCCCTTTTGAGGCTTCTTCCTGTATGATATGCCGTATATCGGCGATCCCTTCCGGGTCGAGGGCGTTGGCCGGTTCGTCCAGCACCAGCACCTCCGGGTCTCCGAGCAACGCTGCGGCAATGCCCAGACGTTGTTTCATGCCCAGCGAGAGGGTGAAATAACGGGATAAACGCCGCGGCCATAATTGCGTTATCTCCAGCACCCGCCGAATATCTTCCGGAGCAACGCCTTTGATCCTGGCCAGAATCAACAGATTCTGCTCCAGCGTGAGATACGGATAAAAACGCGGGGCTTCCACCAGCGCTCCTATTCTCATATTATCATGAGGGGTGTACTTATCATTGCCAAACCATTGAAACGTGCCGGATTGGGGGATCACCGAACCCATGATCATGGAGAGGGAGGTTGTCTTACCGCTGCCGTTAGGCCCCAGCAGACCGTACACCGACCCTGAAGGCACCTCAAAGGAAATCCCGTCAACGGCCCTGATCCTGCCATAATAGCGGGTCAGATCCCGTACCGATAAAATTACAGACATACGATGATATTAAGGTGTGTGTATTAAACAGACGATAAAACAGGAAAAACATTGCAGGCAAGGACGAAAAAAAAATCAATTTCCCATCTCGGAGAAGAACTTGATCCGCATCAGCCGGATATCTTCTTCGCTGTATTCATCTTCTCCCAGCTCCTCCAGCGCAGCCTGGACAGACTCATCCTCAGCATCTTCCCTGAAATAGTCAAAAACTTCCTGCTGATGATCTTCGTCCATCACCTGATCGATGTAATAATCCAGATTCAACCGGGTTCCCGAGTGAACGATAGACTCGATCTCATCCAGTAACTCATTCATCCCGATATTCTTGGAATTAGCGATGTCTTCAAGGGATATCTTACGGTCGATGCTCTGGATAATATAAACTTTCAGCCCCGATTTATTGACCACCGATTTCACCACCATCTCAGCCGGTCTGATGATCTCTTTTTCTTCCACATATTTTTTAATCACCTCCACGAACTCTTTGCCGTAGCGTAAGGCCTTCCCCTGTCCGACACCGGTGATATTATTAAGCTCTTCAAGAGATACCGGATATTGTATGGCCATATCTTCAAGCGAAGGATCCTGGAAGATAACAAAAGGGGGCAGGTTTTTCTTCCGGGCAATCTCTCTGCGCAGATCTTTCAGGATACTGAGAAGTTCTTCATCCACAGCAGCCGTCCTCCCTGAGGCGGCAGCATTATCCTCATCCAAAGATTCGTAATCATGATTCTCCACCATCATGAACGAATAGGGTTTTTCAATAAAGGCATGCCCTTTGGGGGTCACCTTCAGCAGCCCATAGTTTTCTATTTCTTTTTCGATAAGATAATGCACCAGCATCTGTCTCAGCACGGCGGCCCAGAATTTCTCATCTTTTTCTTTCCCCAGGCCAAAGACCTCAAGCAGGTGATGTTTATAGGATTTCACTCCGGAGGTAGCATGACCGCTGAGTACCTGGGCCACATGCTCGGCCTTGAACTTTTCGTGCACGGCCAGGATCACTTTCAGCGCTTTTACCACATAGTCTTTCCCTTCAAATTGTTTCTTCGGGTGGGTACAGTTGTCACAGGTGCCACAGTTCTCCTCCGCATAATCCTCCCCAAAGTAATGCAACAGCATTTTCCGGCGGCACACAGCCGACTCGGCGTAGGCGGTGGTTTCCAGCAGCAGTTGTTTTCCTATCTCCTGCTCCGCTACCGGTTTGCCCTGCATAAACTTTTCCAGTTTCTGGATGTCCTTGTAGCTGTAAAAAGCGATACACCGTCCTTCGCCACCGTCACGACCCGCCCTGCCGGTTTCCTGATAATATCCTTCCAGGCTTTTGGGGATATCGTAATGGATAACAAACCGCACATCGGGTTTATCAATCCCCATCCCGAAGGCTATGGTGGCAACAATGACATCCACATCTTCCATCAGGAACTTATCCTGATTCTCCGATCGCGTTGCCGAATCCATGCCGGCATGATAAGCCAATGCCTTGATCCCGTTAACCTGCAGGGTCTCTGCCAGCTCTTCCACTTTCTTGCGGCTAAGACAATAAATAATCCCCGATTTCCCGGGGTTTGCTTTGATATATTTAATGATTTCTCTGGTGGCATTCACTTTGGGCCGTACCTCATAGTAGAGATTGGGCCTGTTAAAAGAAGACTTGAAAACACTGGCATCCGGCATCCCCAGATTTTTAAGGATATCATGCTGAACCTTGGGAGTGGCTGTCGCCGTCAGTGCAATGATCGGCGCCCGCCCGATTTTGTCGACAATCGGCCGGATGCGCCTGTATTCAGGTCTGAAATCATGGCCCCATTCGGAGATACAGTGCGCTTCGTCAATGGCGAAGAACGAAATATTGATCTGTTTTAAAAACTCAATATTTTCCTCTTTGGTCAGGGATTCGGGAGCTACATACAACAACTTGGTCCTTTGCTCTGTCACATCTTTTTTCACCTGCTGAATGGCCGCTTTGGAAAGGGAGGAATTCAAAAAATGCGCAATGCCGTCATCCGTACTCACAAAGTTGCGCATGGCATCTACCTGGTTTTTCATTAACGCAATCAAGGGAGATATCACGATGGCCGTGCCCGGCAGGATAAGGGACGGCAATTGGTAACACAACGATTTTCCACCCCCCGTGGGCATTAAAACAAAAGTATCTTCCCCATCCAGTAAATTCCTGATGATTACTTCCTGGTTCCCCTTAAAGGTATCAAAACCAAAATACTTCTTAAGGTACCCCGCTAACGAAATATCCGTACTTACACTCATCTCTGACAAAAATTCTCCAATTTTTTAAAAAGTCTGCAAAAATAATAAATTTATCATTGACAGCATTTTTCAATGTTTACTAATATACAATTATTTTTTCATAAATAAAACTTTTCTCTGATAAGTTTATTTTATTTGTATCCTGAAACTTTTCGGACCAACCGGCACAAAATTTTTTGCGAACACACGTTATTATTGAATTCATAACAGATCATGGCGAAGAAGAAAAGAAGAAGAAAAAAAGCGGATGAGATGTCTTTCCTGGAGCATCTGGAAGAATTGCGGTGGCATCTGATCCGCTCGACAGTGGTGGTTTTCCTTATGGCCATTGTTGCTTTTGTCTTTCACAACTTCATTTTCGACAATATCATTCTGGCCCCTAAAAGCCCGGACTTCTTAACCAACCGGTTGTTATGCCGTCTGGGAGACCTTGTTCATGTGGCAAAACTGTGTATCAACTCCAAACCGCTGGAGATCATAAACATCAACATGGCCGGACAGTTTACCACGCACATTATGGTCTCTCTCATCGCAGGACTGATCGTAGGCTTTCCCTATGTTTTCTTTGAATTCTGGAAATTTATGAAGCCGGCTTTGTATGAGAATGAAAGAAAATATGCACGCGGATCGGTATTTTACAGTTCGCTGTTATTTTTTCTGGGTATTCTTTTCGGATATTACATCATTGCACCCCTGTCCATAAATTTTCTGGGTTCTTACTCGGTTAGTGGTCAGATCATCAACCGTATCAACCTGCGTTCCTATATTTCCACCGTGACTACGGTAGCCCTGGCCGGTGGCATTACTTTTGAGTTGCCTGTACTGGTTTATTTCCTTACCAAAGCAGGTCTGGTGACCCCTGCTTTCCTGAAAAGGTATCGCAGGCATGCTTATGTCATTATTCTTATCCTTGCCGCCATCATTACTCCGCCCGATATCTTCAGCCAGATTTTGGTTTTTATTCCGTTGGTAATCCTCTATGAAGCAAGTATTTTAATCTCCAAAAAGATAAAACGGCAACAAGATGCCGCTTTTGAAGAAAAGGGCTACGGCAAATCCGAAAGCACACAAGAGGAGTCTGAAGCATCGGTTCAGGATCAGGAAGATGCCGCCGGGGAAACACCTCCGGAAACCGAACAAACCGGAGAAGAATCTACCCCGGAAGAAGAATCCACCGGCGGTGCCGAACAAACCGGTGAAGGAAAAACTCCTGACAAGCCTGAAGCGGATGAAGGGGATGATCAACCGGAAAAACCCGAATAGACCTCTCACAATGAATTCTTCGTATATTCGTTTCTAAAACAAAGGCATAATTAGCATGAAGCTCAGAACCCACAATCTTGTCAAAAAATACCGGAAGCGTACGGTTGTCGACCATGTTTCCATAGAAGTTGAACAAGGCGAGATTGTAGGATTGCTCGGACCCAACGGTGCCGGGAAGACGACCACCTTTTATATGATCGTGGGATTAATCAGGCCACTGATGGGAAAGATCTATCTGGATGAGGAAGACATTACGAACCTGCCGGTGTACAAAAGAGCCCGCCGTGGCATCGGCTATCTGGCCCAGGAAGCTTCTGTCTTCCGCGGACTGAGTGTCGAGGACAATATCCTTGCGGTACTGGAGATGTCAGACATTCCCCGTCCCGAACAATACGAGAGGCTGGAATCGCTGATTGCCGAATTTGGCCTGGAAAAAATACGTAAAAACAAAGGGAATCAGCTTTCTGGTGGCGAACGCAGACGTACGGAGATTGCCCGTGCCCTGGCCCTCAAACCCCGTTTTATCCTGCTGGATGAACCCTTTGCCGGTGTGGACCCCATTGCCGTGGAAGATATCCAGGAGATCGTAGCCCACCTGAAAGATAAAAACATCGGCATTCTTATCACCGACCACAACGTACATGAAACCCTCTCGATCACCAACAGGGCCTACCTGCTGTATGAGGGAAAGATCATGAAATCGGGCACCAGTGAAGAACTGGCCGAAGACGAACATGTGCGGAGGGTGTATTTAGGAAAAAACTTTGAACTGAGAAGATAAGATTTATTTTTATGGAAATACTTGACGACACACCCACAAACCCCGCGGAAAAACCCTGGGGCATGGAAATGAACAATTATCTTATGCTAATGCACCTAAGCCAATTTGCCGGAGTCATTGTTCCCTTTGCAGGGCTGGTGATGCCTTTGATCATGTGGCTGACAAACAATGAAAAATTTCCGGAGGTGGACCGGCACGGAAAAATGATCATCAATTGGCTGATCAGCGCCCTGATCTATGGAATGATAGCGGGTCTGTTTACGTTGGTTCTTATTGGCATACCCCTGCTGATTGCCCTGGGTTTGCTGATGATAATCTTTCCCGTTATCGGAGCCATTAAGGCCGCTAATGGAGAGCTGTGGACGTATCCTCTGACACTCCCCTTCATAAAATAATCCCTGTCCTTAAGACAAAAACGATCATTAACTAAAGCTTCGTACTGGATTAAAAAATTTATTTGTTTGGAATATATTATGTTAGTACAATATAAAGCTTTGCGGTTCTTCGCGACTTCTTTGCGAATCTTGGCGGAATAGCTGTTACGCGAAGTTACGCAGAGAAAACGCAAAGTTGCGCCAAGTTGGTGTTAATAACAAAAGGAATCTGCAAAACAAAGATAATCAATGAAATATTAAATTGGCACTTTGTTTGATAAAATCACTCTTAATCAAATAGCAGAATGTGCGAAACTTTAATCATTAATATTTATATCTGTAAGCTACCACACGGTTGTTCCCAAAAGTGGGCACCAGGAGCATACCGGACGTCTTGACGAAATCAATATCGGCCGCCTGCATCCTGATGGGTGTGGTATCCAGTAAAAGGATCTTCTTTTTTCCCGGAGCAGCCAGGTAAACATGTCCTGCCCAGTCGCTGATCACATAAATTCCGTGACCGTCGCTTTCCAATCCGTCAATGCTCCCGGTATGGAGGATGTAATCACTTATTTTCCCGCTTTGCAGGTCGATGCTCACAATCCGGTCCTTCAATCCTGCCAGCAACCGGCCGCCTTCAATATATAAGCCGTTCGGCCCTTTTAATCGCTTGTCCCGGACCCATTTTTCAAAAACCCCGTTATGCAGGCGATAAACAGCCGATCCGCCCATATCCGATACATAAACGTTTCCTGCAGGATCTACGGCTACATCATTCAGGAAGACAGCGAGTGAATCCGTATAACGATTCAGGATTTTTCGCTCCGGAATACTGATCTCAACCAACGACTGTATATCCGACACATACAACGTATCCCCCCGGATGCCAAGCCCCTTGGGAGCATCCAGACCGGCCACCCACTTCTTCTCAACCACCTTCCCTTCGGAATTTATCAAAGAGATAAAACCGTTCCCGTCTTTTTCAGAAGGCTTTCCGTTGATATTGGAAACATAGATCATGTTACGCTGCGCATCGTACAATACGCTCTCGGGGGTAAGCAATGCAGGTTGCGTTACCCATATTTTTTCAAGTTTGTCGCCGTTGATATACACCTTTTTCCCCGCTTCCCTTTCCTTTTTGGCCGCCGGGTTCTGACAACCTGTTGTATATAAAACAATCAGACCGGCCAGAATAAAAAAACATTTTCCTCTTTTCATCTTTCCTGGTTTTTTCGTTTACCTGCTAAAGTTAAAAAAAATAGTTGTTCGGAGATTATTATACGAATAACCCGGGTATATTTTTCTTTTAATTTTCAGGTGGGAAAAAATTCCTATCTTTGCGGAAAATTTTGCGGATGTGGCGGAATTGGTAGACGCGTCAGACTTAGGATCTGGTGCCTTCGGGCGTGGGGGTTCGAGTCCCTTCATCCGCACAAAAACAATACAGCCGCTTAAAAGCGGTTTTTTTAACAATTTAACGATTATAAGATGAACATTACGCAGGAACAAGTAGATGATCTGAATATCACGCTGGCAGTGGAGATCACCCCGGAGGATTATGAAGAAAGGGTGGATAAAATATTGAGAGACTACAGAAAAAAAGCCGTTATGGACGGCTTCCGCCCGGGAAAAGTACCTTTCGGCCTGATTAAAAAACTCCACCGGGTCCCCGTTTTGGTGGATGAGGTCAACAAAATTCTGAACGAGGCTATTACAGGCTATGTACAGGAAAACAAGCTGGACATTCTTGGCGAACCGCTCCCCAATGAGGAGAAAAAAGAAGAATTTGACTGGGAAAAACAGGACACTTTCCGCTTTTATGTTGATCTGGGACTGTCCCCTGAACCGGAGATCAACCTTACAAAGAAAATCAAAGTTCCTTACTACAAGATAAAAATTGACGATGAGCTCAGGGAAGAAACCATAAACAGCTATCTGGCTCAGCTCGGAGAGATGAAGAGTGTCGATGAAGTTGGGGAAAAGGACATGCTGGACGGGAAACTGACCGAAACAGATCCCGACGGAAACCCCGTGGAAAACGGCATTCATATCGAAGAAGCCGTAATCAACATGCCGGATATCAAGGATGAAGAGACCAAAAAATCACTGCTTGGCAAACACAAAGGAGACCAGGTCATTCTTGAGATCAAACATATTTATCCCGGCGAGGAAGAAAGAGCCGCAGCCCTGAAGATAAAACAGGAAAACCTGGAAGAAGTTAAACCGCATTTCCTGTTTGAGATAAAAGATATCAGGCGTTTTCAGGATGCGGAAGAAAATCAGGAGTTTTACGACAAGCTCTTCGGAAAAGACGTTGTGAAAACACACGAAGAATTTATAGAAAAGATCGACGACCTGCTTCGTCATCAGCTGGATAGTGAAAGCAACGTGCGTTACCAGACTGACGTACGCCGGAAACTGATATCCCTGATCAACCCGCCGCTGCCCGAGGCCTTTCTGAAGCGATGGCTGATCGCTACCAATAAAGAGAAATTCACCCCCGAACAGATAGAAAAAGAATTCGATCTCTTCCTGGACGATTTGAAATGGCAATTGATACGGGATAAGATCGCAGAAATGGCCGAGATAAAAGTTGCCGAGGAAGAATTGCGTGAATATGCCATGGCCGTGACCCGGGAACAGTTCAGACAATACGGACTGGGTTATCTTCCCGATGAACAGATCGCACAATATGCCGAAGAAAGACTTAAAAAAGAAGAAGATTACAACCGTTTTGTATCGGGCGTACTCAACAACAAGGTCTTTGATTACCTGAAGACCATGATTAAACTGGATGAAAAAGAAATCGCACGAAAAGATTTCTTCGACATGATCGAGAAAGAAGAAAAAGCCAAAGAAGAAAAAAAATAGTTAGTACTTTTAGGTCCTAAATTAAAATATTTATATCATGAAAACACAGGACGATTTTAAAAAATTTGCCACAAAGCATATCGGAATAAACCCGCTGGGGCTGGACCAGTATATGTCGGTTTATAACAACTACATCTCACCTACGATCATTGAAGAACGGCAGTTGAATGTTGCCTCGATGGATGTTTTTTCGCGGCTGATGATGGACCGCATCATTTTTATCGGTCTGGCGATTGACGACTATGTCGCCAACATTGTAGAAGCCCAGCTGTTGTATCTTGAATCTTCCGAACCGGGCAAAGACATCCAGATCTACCTCAACACCCCGGGAGGTTCCGTATATGCCGGACTTGGGATCTATGACACCATGCAATACATTGGCTGTGATGTCGCCACCATCTGCACAGGCATTGCCGCTTCGATGGGAGCCGTCCTGCTCTGTGCCGGAACCAAAGGAAAAAGATCGGCCCTCAAGCACTCCAGGGTGATGATTCACCAGCCCATGGGCGGCGTACAGGGACCCGCTTCCGATATTGAGATCACGACCCGTGAAATTGTCAAACTCAGACACGAACTTTACTCCATTGTCGCTGAACACTCCGGAAACCCGCTAAAGAAAGTTTCCAAAGACTCGGACCGTGATTTCTGGATGACGGCAGAAGAAGCCAAAGCCTACGGGATGATCGATGAAATCCTGGAAAGAAATCACACACCCAAAAAATAAAGATTGTAATCCCTGAAAAAACTGAAAGGGGGCATAAAAAGCCCCTTTTGTTTTTTTTCGTTAACTTTGCAGTGATGAAAAATACCGAACATATGGAACGTTGTTCGTTTTGCGGACGTGAAAAAAAGGATACCAACCTGCTCATCTCGGGCATCAGCGGATATATCTGCGATCATTGTATAGAGCAGGCCTACGGGATCATGAAGGAAGAGCTGAAGGGCAAGAGCAGCCTCAACGTGAACGATATCCAGTTGATGAAACCCACCGAGATCAAGAAATTTCTTGATCAGTATGTCATCGGCCAGGAAGAGGCCAAAAAATATATCTCCGTAGCCGTTTACAATCATTACAAACGGCTTATGCAACCTTCCACACAAGATGATGTGGAGATAGAGAAATCAAACATCATTATGGTTGGGGAAACAGGCACGGGCAAAACCCTGCTGGCGCGTACCATTGCCAAAATGCTCCATGTTCCTTTCACCATTGTGGATGCTACCGTCCTGACGGAAGCAGGTTATGTGGGGGAAGATATTGAAAGCCTCCTGACACGCCTGTTGCAGGCAGCCGACTACGATGTGGCAGCGGCAGAAAAAGGAATTGTTTTTGTCGACGAGATAGATAAGATCGCCCGTAAGGGAGACAATCCCTCCATAACACGTGACGTTTCGGGCGAAGGAGTCCAGCAGGGACTGCTGAAACTGCTGGAAGGATCCATTGTAAACGTGCCTCCGCAGGGTGGGAGAAAGCATCCCGAACAAAAAATGATCCCCGTAGATACAAAAAATATTCTTTTTATCTGTGGCGGAGCATTTGACGGTATTGAAAAGAAAATCGCCAACCGCCTGAACACCCAGGTTGTAGGCTTCGGCGCTTCCAAAAACCGGGATAAGATCGACAAAAACAACCTGCTGCAATATATCGCTCCCCAGGACCTGAAATCATACGGACTGATCCCTGAGATTATCGGACGGCTCCCGGTGCTTACCTATCTGCACCCTCTCGACAGAACCGCCCTGCGCCGGATCCTTACCGAACCTAAAAATGCCATTATAAAACAATATACCAAACTGTTCGAAATGGATGGCATAGAGCTGACGTTCCAGAAAGAAGTGCTGGATTATATTGTTGATAAAGCGGTTGAGTTTAAATTGGGAGCCCGCGGGCTCAGATCAATCTGCGAAACAATCATGACCGACGCTATGTTTCATACCCCGGGCAGCAAACGCAAAAAACTGACCATAACCCTGAAATACGCAAAAGAAAAACTGGAAGGCGTTAACCTGCAAAAATTAAAAGTAGCCTGATTGATTTGCTTTTAATATTTTTTTTCTATTTTTGCTCCGTAACTGAAAAGAAAATGAACAGAACCCATACATGTTGGTGGTGGCTTAACGAAAACAGAATGTTATCGTAAGGCGATCGCTATAACCTCATCAAGGGCTTATCGTTTACGGTAAGCCCTTTTTTTATGATAAAACACGATGAAATGAAAAAGATCAGAATCCGTTCCACAACCCAAAAGATACTCTCCGACACCTTCACCCCGGTAGCCATATACCTGAAAATGCGGGAGATTTTCCCCCGGTCCGTTCTGCTGGAGAGCTCCGATTACCACAGCAGCGAAGACAGTCTTTCGATCATTTGCCTGCAACCTGTCGCCACCATTTCCGTCAGGGATCACCAGGTGGAAGAAAACATCAAAGAACAAATTACAAAAGAATACCCCCTGGAAGGCTCTTTTGCCCCCGTTCTCACGGAGTTTATGAACCGCTTTTCATTCACGCAGAAAAACCCGGAGGCCCCGAACGGTTTCTTCGGGTATCTGGGCTACGACGCCATCCGTTATTTTGAAACCATTTCCCTGACAGCTAAACAACAGGAATCGTATGCCATCCCCGATATCCGGTACAGCCTTTACAAGTATATCATCGCCATTAACCATTTTAACAATACCATGTTCATCACCGAGAATCTTTTCGACGGAGAATCGCCGGAAATCGGGAAGATAGAGATGTTCATCCGGAAGATGGCCGTTGCCACCGGCCGTTTTTCAGTTACCGGTGAGGAACGGTCCAATATCACCGATGAAGACTATCTCGGGATGGTCAGAACCGGGAAAAAGCATTGTTTTCGCGGCGATGTCTTCCAGATCGTCCTGTCCCGTCAGTTCGAACAGGATTTTCAGGGGGACGACTTCAACCTCTACCGCTCTCTGCGGTCTATAAACCCTTCTCCCTATCTTTTTTATTTTGATTATGGCGATTACCGGATTTTCGGTTCGTCCCCGGAGACGCATCTGAAAATTATAAACCGCCGTGCATACATCAACCCTATTGCAGGAACCTTCAAACGAACAGGAAATGACGAAGAGGATAAAAAAAAGGCTTCCGAACTGACCAAAGACGAAAAAGAAAATGCAGAGCATGTCATGCTGGTGGACCTGGCACGCAACGACCTGAGCCGCTATGGCAGTGACATCCGGGTAGAAAAGTTTCAGGAGATACAGTTTTATTCCCATGTTATCCACATGGTCTCTACCGTGTCTGCCAGACTCAACCACGCGGAAGACTCTGTCAGCATGCTGGGCGCCACTTTTCCCGCAGGAACCCTCACCGGCGCTCCAAAATACAAAGCCATGGAGCTGATAGACCGGATTGAAAACCAGGCACGTGGGTTCTACGGCGGCGCCATCGGATATATTCATCCGGACGGAAACCTCAACCATGCCATTATGATCCGCTCATTCCTCAGCAAGAAGAATACCCTCTTTTACCAGGCCGGAGCAGGCATCGTATCCAGATCGGTGGAAGAAAACGAACTGCAGGAAGTGAACAACAAGCTGGCCGCCCTGAAAAAAGCCATCCTGATGGCACAGGAAATTTAATGAAAAGAGAATCGATGAGAGATGAATGACGAATAAGTAAAAACCTGCCCATAGTATGAAGCCAATGCTCAATATCCGGAAAATGAAAATTGCAGTGATCGACAATTATGACTCGTTTACCTATAATCTGGTAAACTACCTCGGCACCATCAGCGGGGCTCCGGTGGATGTGTTTCGCAACGATGCGTTTTCTCCGGAAAAGCTCTGGGAATATGACAAGATCGTAATCTCGCCCGGTCCCGGCATCCCCTCCGAGGCAGGGCGGTCGTTGGAAGTCATCCGGGAATATGCGTCAACAAAAAGCATCCTGGGGGTATGTCTCGGACACCAGGCTATCGCCGAAATTTTCGGAGGATCCCTGATCAACCTGGAACAGCCCTTTCACGGTGTCAAGACCCATATTCACCTGGTAACCGCCGATCCTCTGTTCCGCAATCTGCCTGAAACCATTCTGGCCGGCCGGTATCATTCCTGGGTGATCGACCCCGAATCGCTACCCGGCGACCTGGTGGTCAACAGTGTGGACGAAGCAGGACAGATCATGGGAGTAACCCATAGAACATATGATGTCAGAGGGGTACAATTCCATCCCGAATCCATCATGACACAATACGGATACCAGATGATTGAAAACTGGTTACATACTTACTGATATTGAAATTGTAACGACAAGGCATGCCTTGTCTCTTAAAAAACCGATCCTCATGAAAGAAATTCTGGAAAAACTGACTCAGAAAGTAATTCTCAATCGTAATGAAGCCAGGGAAGTACTGAAAAACGTTGCCAGCGGCATGTATTCGGATATCGAGATATCTTCTTTTCTCACCGCTTATATGATGCGGCCGGTCACTGCCGGCGAACTGGCCGGTTTCAGGGAAGCTTTGCTGGAACTGGCCGTACCGGTAGATCTGAACGGTTATGAGACCCTGGATGTCTGCGGTACCGGCGGCGACGGGAAAAACACCTTCAACATTTCCACCCTGACGGCTTTCGTCGCCGCCGGCGCCGGAGCAAAAGTGGTGAAACATGGCAATGCAGCCGCCTCCTCAGCCTCCGGCTCTTCGGATATTATGCAGTATTTCGGCTATTCTTTTTCCAACAGCAATGACAAGTTGAAAAAAGAACTGGAGCAAACAGGTATCTGCTATCTGCATGCCCCTTTGTTTCACCCGGCCTTAAAAAATGTGGCCCCGGTGAGAAAAACACTCCGGCTGAAAACATTTTTTAATATCCTCGGTCCGATGGTCAACCCTGCCCGTCCCTCCCGGCAATTGATCGGCGTCTTTAACCGGGATGTCCAGGATCTGTATGCCGGCGTATATGCTTCGACACCCGTCCGTTATTTTATCGTTCATTCACTGGATGGATACGACGAGGTAAGTCTGACCTCCGACTTCCGGCTGGTAACCAATGACACACAGCAAACCGTTTCCCCCGGTGTGCTTTCTTTCGGATATGTACCTCCCGCTGCCCTCAGGGGAGGACAAACCCTTCGGGAGAATGCCGTATTGTTCGGGAATATCCTCGAAGGACAGGGGACTGCCGGGCAAAACAAAGTTGTCGTGGCCAATGCTGCTTACGCTTTGCTGTGTTATTTTCCGGAAAAATCACTGGAAGAAACTACGGCCATGGCTGAAGCGTCTCTGCTGTCAGGCAGGGCCAAAGAAGTTTTTCACACCCTGATGAATATGCAGTCATGAGTATCCTGGAAAAAATCATTGCCCACAAACAAAAAGAAACAGATCACCGCAAAACAGCGGTGCCGGTTTCTGTTCTCGAAAACAGTCGCTGGTTTTCCCGCCGGACAATTTCGCTATCACAAGCGCTTACGGTGTCGGGCAGTTCCGGGATCATCGCCGAATTCAAAAGATCCTCTCCTTCAAGAGGGACTATTCATCCCGGGGCTTCTCCCGAAGACATCGCAAAAGGATATGAAAGCTGTGAAGCCGCAGGTCTCTCGGTACTCACCGATGAAACGTTCTTCGGGGGCAGCAATGAAGACCTGCAAAAAGTTCGAAGTGTCACCTCTCTGCCTGTTCTCCGCAAAGACTTTACCCTTGATGCGTATCAGGTGATCGAAGCACGTGCCCTCGGCGCCGATGCGATTCTCCTGATCGCAACCGTACTGGAGCCTGAACAGATCAAAGCGCTTGCCTCTCTGGCCAAAGAGCTGGAGATGGAGGTCCTTTTTGAAATCCACCACAGGGATGAAATCCGTAAAATACCGGAAGAAGCGGATCTGATCGGCGTCAACAACCGGAACCTGACCACTTTTGCGGTGGACATCCGGCAGGCATTGGAAATAGCGCCTTTGCTCCCGCCGAATGCAGTGAAAATATCGGAAAGCGGCCTCAGCGAGCCGGGAGACGTAGCTGTGCTGAAAGAAGCAGGCTATCAGGGCTTCCTGATCGGCGAAACATTCATGAAGACCTCCGATCCCGGAAAAACATGCAGACAATTCATTGATAAAATAAAAAAGATCTAATGTCAGGAACATGAAAAACATTAAAATCAAAGTATGCGGAATGAAAGACCCGGACAACATCAGGGCGCTGACCACCCTGGATATCGACTTTATCGGGTTTATCTTTTACAGGGAATCCCCCCGCTATGCCGGGAAACTGCCCCGCAATATCACAGAAACCATTCCGGAAAATATCCGGAAAGTCGGTGTATTTGTCGATGAAAACCCCTGTCTTGTGGAAAGTCTCTCCAAAAAGTTCCGTCTGGATTATGTTCAGTTGCACGGGGATGAAACCCCGGAATACTGCAGGCGCATCAGGGAAGAGGTCCCCGGGATAAAAATCATTAAGGCTTTCGGGATCAAGGATCCGCCGGACAATAGCTTTCTGGAAGCGTATGCGGAAGAGGCCGATTTCTTTCTGTTTGACACGTACACCCCTCTGCACGGAGGCAGCGGCAAAACCTTCAACAGGGAAGTCCTCACCGGATACGACCTTAAAGTACCGTTTTTCCTGAGCGGGGGAATAAATGAAAGCATCCTTGACGAACCGGGGTCCCTGAAGCTGCCCCGTTTGTATGCGCTGGACATCAACAGCCGTTTTGAGCGCACCCCGGGCATCAAAGACATCCCTCGCATTCAACACTTTATAAAAAAAATAAGATCATGAACACTACATCGCTGAAAGCACCCCGCGAAGGATATTACGGAGAATTCGGAGGCGCCTACATCCCGGAAATGCTGTATCCCAATACCCGGGAATTACAGGAACGCTACCTCGCCATCCTTGAGAGCGCCGGTTTCAGGAAAGAGCTTTCTTCCCTGCTGAAGGATTATGCGGGGCGTCCCACCCCGCTGTATTATGCCGCACGGCTCTCGGAGCACTACCATACGCACATTTATCTGAAACGAGAAGATCTGACCCATACCGGAGCGCATAAAATAAACAACGCCCTCGGTCAGATCCTGCTGGCCCGTAAACTGGGGAAAAAACGTATCATTGCCGAGACAGGAGCCGGCCAGCACGGTGTGGCCACCGCTACGGTATGTGCCCGCATGGGTATGCAGTGCACCGTATATATGGGAGCGCTGGACGTGGTCCGGCAACGGCCCAACGTAGAGCGGATGAAACTGCTGGGCGCAGAAGTTGTCCCGGTAGAACAGGGAAACCGCACCCTGAAAGATGCGGTAAACGAAGCCCTGCGCGACTGGATCTCACACCCTGCAGAGACCTATTACCTCATCGGTTCGGTGGTGGGACCGCATCCCTACCCCGATCTGGTGGCCCGCCTGCAGTCGGTCATCAGTGAAGAACTGATGTGGCAAATGAAAGAAAAAACAGGACGCGAAGAACCCGATACGATTATTGCCTGCGTGGGCGGAGGCAGTAACGCTGCCGGCATTTTTTACCACTATCTTGACAAACCTGCCGTACGCCTGATCGCCGTGGAAGCCGGCGGAAAAGGGGTGGACACGGGCAAGACGGCCGCTACCATTGCCCTGGGACTTACAGGCATCCTGCACGGCAGCAAGACTTATGTCATCCAGGATGAAGACGGCCAGATCACAGAGCCCTACTCTGTCTCGGCCGGACTGGATTATCCGGGCATAGGCCCCCTGCTGAGTCATCTTTTCCGGGAAAAACGGGTTGAATTTTATGCCGTCAATGATGAGGAAGCACTCCGTGCCACCCGTTTTCTTGCCCGGCACGAAGGGATCATCCCCGCCCTGGAATCAGCTCACGCCCTCGCCCTTCTCGATAAGATGACTTTCCCTCCCGACCGGCATATCGTCATTAACCTGTCGGGCAGAGGAGACAAAGACCTGGAAACCATTCTAAATTGGAAGAATGAATGACGACCGTTGAACAGATATATTTATTTAAATAAATATTTAAATGCTTATTTAAATACATATTTAAAAAATCTCACACGCAAAACACATACGCTCTTATGAACCGCATAGATTATCTTTTCAAAAACAAACCACACAGCGTCCTCTCGGTATATTTCACCGCCGGTTATCCCCGTCTTGCCGATACGGTACCGGTCATCAAAGCCCTTTCGGAGCAGGGAGCCGACATGATCGAGATCGGGGTGCCTTTTTCCGATCCGGTGGCCGACGGCCCGGTGATACAACACAGCGACGCAGTGGCCCTGAAAAACGGCATGACCCTTAAAAAGCTGATGGAACAACTCAAAGGTATCCGGCAAAACACCGGGACTCCCCTTTTGCTGATGAGCTATCTGAACCCTGTACTTAGATATGGGATGGAAGCTTTCTGCCGGGATTTTGCCACGCAGGGGATCGACGGGGTTATCATACCTGATCTGCCGCCGGAAGAATATATTAAAGAGTACAAAACGCTTTTTACGGCTCATAATCTGAAAAATATTTTTCTCATTACGCCCCAGACTACGGAGGAGCGCATCCGCTTTCTCGACCGGGAAGGGGAAGGCTTTCTGTATGTGGTATCTTCCCGCTCCACCACCGGGATGAAAAATTCTTTTTCAGAAAAACAAACCGGCTACTTCATGCGTCTGCGGGAAATGAACCTTTCCAACAAACTGCTGGCGGGCTTCGGCATATCCAACCGGAAAACATTTGATCAGGCCTGCCGTTATCTCAACGGAGCCATAACAGGCAGCGCCTACATTAAGGCCCTCGAAAAAGAGGATGATCCTGCCCGGGTAACACGGGAGTTTATCCACAACATGAAAGGGGAAAATATTACCGGATAAAAAAACCCGCCCTGAATTCCGGGCGGGTTTCTTCAAACCTGGTTAAGTACTAATTACTGCATTTACTGCACGTTTTGCGGTGATATCCCAGTTCTATTTCCTTGGTGTTATCTCCCCGGGTCAGGGTGGCAAGGTTGTCACAGGTGCCATCGCCGTAATCCAGGATCACCGGAGGACGGTCATCAATGGTGATGGATACCGTGCCGCTCTTTACAAAACGGCAGCTTCTTGCCCATTCCAGCGGGGAAGTGATCACCTTGTGATAACTATGGCCTCTGAAATTAACCCCATTGGCTTCTCCGGTGATAAAGAATACGTCGTCCCAACGGTTCCGGGTATCTTCGCCGGCAGCCCATTCACGGTATCTTACAAAATCCCTGGTCATGAAAACCGTATCATTCTTGCTGATCTTTCCGCCGGACAGCTCCACCCGGAAAACAAGGTTGTTATTTTCATTTCTTCCTTCATTTTTAACCGTCCGGGTTCCTTCGATATGAATCCCGTTACAATAATAGTTCACCAGTTCAACCGTTCTTTCCGAGCCGGGTTTCATATAACGGTCCGTGATCGTAATCACAATCTTCCCGCTGCGGGTATGTCCCCAAAAACCGGTACACAGATCCCCATAATCGATGGTGATAACTTTGGGCCAGCGTGTTGAGTCGGGATGATCTACCGTTATGGTAGGGCACGAATCGGACACCACCACGCCCGAAGCCGACTTCAGCGTACTGCCCCCGTTATCAAAGATAAAAGCATCCACCAACAGGGTAGCCTGATCGGCCGCATCCATGGCGTCATCCAGCAAGTTCTCCATCAAGGCATTATCCGAAACGGTAGCCTCATCATCCGGCGTTATCACACCGGGAGCGGTGCTGTTTTTCTGACAGGAAGAGAATATAAATGCTCCTGCCACCATCGCTGATAAAATAAAAATCCATTTTCTCGTTTTCATAATTTTTCGGTTTTAATTTGTTTGTTCATACGAATCTAAAAAAGTTTTCTCAACTTCATTGGTTAGATTTCATATTCTGCAAAAGGTTTAAAAAAAGAAAATTCTTTTGGAGTTGAAGCCAGGATGCAAAAGTGATTTATTTTACCTCTCATCGGTGATTTCTATTGGATAAACCGATCTAAATTGTGTCATTCATTCCGGAAATATTTCCCAAAAGCACCAACGGTGCACAAGAATTTCACGTAGATTACGAAGATCTCCGCAGAAAATATCTGCGATGATCAGCGAAATCAGCGTGAGGCTTACAGAGAAGAAGTATAAAAAAACTCATATCGGTACTTCACCAACTTTTTTTGCCAGTTTCCGGATGGGTTTTAGGATTGTCAATATTGGCTCCTGATAAAAGTTCTTCCCTGATTCAGGGGGATTATCCGGCACTGTTTTTCCCGGGACGGCCGGTACCTGATCCCGTTTTCCCGTCGTGAACAGGATTAGCCTCTTTTCCGGTACACCAGGTATTCATAGTCGAAGGGTACCGTGTCATCGTCAGGTACCGCTTCTCGGGAAATCAGCTCCCATTGTTTTTTATCTATCTCCGGGAAAAAGGTATCCGCCTCAAACGTCTGATGAACTTTTGTAATGTAAAGCTTATCGGCCATGGGCAGGAACTGCCGGTACACAGACCCTCCCCCCATGACAAAGCACTCCTCCCCCTCCGGGCATTTTTCGATTGCTTCGGGAAGAGAATAAGCCATCTCGCAACCCTCGATCTTTTCGCCCGGGACGTCGGTGAGCACGATATTCATCCTGCCGGGCAAAGGCCGTACGGGCAGCGACTCGTACGTTTTCTTCCCCATGATCACCGGATGACCGGAAGTGATTTTCTTAAAGCGTTTAAGATCATTGGAGATATGCCACAGCAATTTATTGTCTTTTCCTATGGCATGATTTTCAGCCACCGCCACAATAATGGATATGGTATTCCTTGGTTCGTCGTTCATCGTTCGTCGTTCATCGTTCCTAAACCGATATCTCTCCTTTAATATGGGGGTGGGCGGTATAGTTTTCCAGCACAAAGTCTTCGTATTCAAAATCGAAGATGCTTTTTCTTTCCGGGTTGATCTTCATGGATGGCAACGGATAAGGCTTGCGCGTCAACTGCAGTTTCACCTGTTCTATATGATTCAGGTAAATGTGTGCATCCCCGAGGGTATGGACAAATTCTCCCGGTTTCAATCCGGTCACCTGTGCCATCATCAGGAGCAACAGGGAATAAGAAGCAATGTTGAAAGGCACCCCTAAAAAGATATCCGCACTACGCTGGTATAGCTGGCAGGAGAGTTTTCCGCCAGCCACATAAAACTGAAAAAGAATATGACAGGGCGGCAGGGCCATGTTGTCCAGCTCACTCACATTCCAGGCGCTGACAATATGCCTGCGCGAGTCCTGGTTGTTTTTCAGGGATTCAACCACCTGTGAAATCTGATCGATATGCTTCCCGCCGGCAGCAGGCCATGACCGCCACTGATATCCGTAAATATGTCCCAGATCACCATTCTCATCCGCCCATTCATTCCAAATCCTCACCCCGTGTTCATTCAGGTATTTAATGTTGGTATCTCCCCGGAGGAACCACAGCAGTTCATACAGTATCGATTTATAATGCAGTTTTTTGGTGGTCAGCAGGGGAAAGCCGTCTGCCAGATCAAAACGCATCTGGTACCCGAACACGCTGATGGTCCCGGTACCGGTACGGTCCTGTTTCCGGACTCCGTTTTTCAGCACATGATCACACAAGGCAAGGTATTGCTTCATCTTTTTATCCTTAAGGTTTGCATTACAGGATAAAATCATCCGGGAACAAAGGTAAAAAAATCAACCCTCGCGGAAAAAGATAGTTATTAACAAAAAATCAAGATGTCCGATGGAGGCTGAAACCACACCTCAGACAGTGAATCTGCAAATCTTCCATGTACTGTCTTTCGGAACCGCATCATCGCTTCATCACTTCATCGCATTATCGTACTTTGTTATCCATCCGGTTATATCCATGATCACTTTTCCGGACACATGGCCTTCCTGCATATATTCATCAGGGGTACTTTTACCTTCACCGGTTACAAACAAGTGATTCAGACCGGGGTAAAATCTGAAAGTAACATTTTCCCGGTTTTCCAGGCCTTTTTTCCATCCCTCAAAATCTTTCTTTGTCACCTGATAATCCCTTCCACCCTGCATGATCAGCATGGGTTTATTCAATTTCTGAGCCGTAGCTACCGGGTCATAATTCCGCAGGTCAAGCCAATAGGAGGCATTTAGCTGTAACGGCAGTCCGGAACGGGGGGTATCCGGTTTCAGCGATTTGCTTTTCACCCTGTTAATCTTTTCTTTCAATGTTTGAAGCCGGGCGCTGTCTTCTGCCGACAAGCCATCCAGCGACAGGATATAGGTCGTTTGTTCAAGGAGAAGATCTTCCAGGGGCCGTGTATTTCCGGCCAGGAGGATCATCCCGGTCAGGTCCGGGATTTTTTCCGCGATCCGGGGCGCCAGGTAAGCCCCCAGTGAATGTCCCAGCAGGAAGACGGCGGAAGCCCCCGGGATTTTTTCAGCCAGTCGCACGGCAGACACGGCATCCTCAATGGTCTCTTCCCATACCGTCACATGTTCCGGGTCCATTTTCTGTCCGTAAACAAGGGTACGTTTATCATAACGCAACACAGCAATACCGTTGGATGAAAGCCCGTAAGCAATATCCCGGAACACTTTGTCTCGCCCGACGGTCTCATCGCGGTCATTGGGCCCGGAACCATGCACCAGCACCACCACCGGGTAGATCTGTTTATCTGCCGGGGTGGTCAGCTCCCCCTGCAAAACGACACTGTCTGTCCTTATTTCTACCGGTTCGACATGAAATTTTGCCGTATCCGCATAGGGAGGAGTATGCCAGGCCAGGTGCCTTGCAGGAAGAAAAAACAATCCCGCTATTTTCTGATCCTTGTTGTACACCAGCTTCATGTCCAGCAGGGCCTTCTCAAAACGACAGGTCAGAAAAACCGTGAACCAGGGAGCACGCGTCTCGGTAAAATATTTCTCATATTGCTGAAACGAACCCACTTGTTTCTGCAAGGCTTCCCACACCACCCGGAGGGTGGGTGCCGGGAGTCTGGCTGTTAATACGGAATCGAACTGTTGCACCGCCGAGTCATATTGCTCCGTCGCCAGTTGATGCAGAAAATCCTCAGCCAGTCGCACCCGGGGATCCGGGATCTGACCCCATGCCTCCGCCCATGAGATCAGAAACACGAGCGGTAACAACCCGCTCCATAACCCATGTCGTTTCATACCTGAAATTTTATTTTATTAAAGTTTCGCACATTCTGCTTTTTGATTAATAATGACTTTACTAAACAACTTGTCAACTTTATATTTTATTGATTATCTATGTTTTGCAGATTCCTTTTTTTATTAACAGCAACTTGGCGCAACTTTGCGTTTTCTCTGCGTAACTTCGCGTAACAGCTATTCCGCCAAGATTCGCAAAGATGTCGCAAAGAACCGCAAAGTATTATATTCTACTAACATAATATATTCCAGACAAATAATTTTTTTAATCCAGTGCAAAACTTTAGTTATTCTACTTCTTTTTCAATATGCTTACCCAACCGCCACCGTCTGCCATATGAATCGCCAGTTTCCGGTCGCTTTGAATCGTCGTCACTATTTTCTTATAATCCTGGGCATAGCGGTCTGCATTCACTCCGTCCCTGAATATCTCCGCCTGATACGTTCCTTGCGGCAGGAAAGAGAGATCGAGCTCCACGGTTCGGTTGCCGTCGCCGTTCATCGCACCGATATACCAGGTATCTCCTTTTCTGCGGGCCACCACGACAAATTTACCGACTTCTCCTGCCAGGGCATGCGTTTCATCCCAGGTAACAGGCATGTGTGACAGAACCTCCAGGCACACCGGTTCACGCAGATAGTTGGAAGGATTATCCGCCAGCATCTGCAAAGGGCTTTCATACACAACATACATAGCCAGTTGGTGAACCCGGGTAGTCATGCTCATGGGACGGTCAAAGGAGACAAAGAAGTTTTTTTTATGGGCATTCACCATGGCACCCGGGGTATAATCCATGGGGCCTGCCGTCATCCGGATAAAGGGGATCGTCACATTATGTGCCGGGGTGATTTCCTCGCTCCATTTGTTCCATTCCATGCCTTTCACCCCTTCACGGCTGATCACATTGGGATATTCGCGCCGCAGGCCACTGGGTTTATAGGCCCCGTGAAAATCCACCAGCATATGACGTTTGGCCGTTTCACGCGCTACTTTGCGATAAAAGTTCACCATCCACTGATCATCCCGTTGCATAAAATCCACCTTGATTCCTTTTATCCCCCATTTCTCAAACTGATCCAGCGCCTTTTCCATCTGATCATCCAGGGTCTTCCACACCACCCACAGAATGATCCCCACCTGTTTTTCTTTGGCATAACGCACCAATTCTTCCATGTTCACATCCGGGTTAATATCCAGAAGATTGCCCTGTTTGTACCAGCCCTCATCCAAGATGATATAAGGAATGCCATTCGCCGAAGCAAAATCGATAAAATATTTATAGGTTTCCGTATTCACCCCCGATTTGAAGTCCACCCCGTAAACATTCAGGGCGTTCCACCAGTCCCAGGCCACCAGGCCGGGCTTTATCCAGGAAGGATCTTTAAGTTTCAGAGGGGCCGCCAGCTTATATACCATTTCGTTTTCAAGCAGATCTTTGGCTTCGGGCGCAATAATCATCACCCTCCAGGGAAAAGTCCTTTCACCCATTGTTTTAGCCAGATAATCAGCCCGTTCCACCGGTTTCACATTGCGGTCAGAGGTCTGTTGGGTTTTCTCCGGATATTTCGGAAAAGTTGCCGTGATCTCATTCTTCCCGGTACCCATGATCCACATACCCGGGTAATCGTTCAGGTCCGATTCTGTCAGCAGGACATCAGGCCCGTCCGGCACTTCGAACAAGGCAGGCAGGCTGGCCAGATCGCCGGACTGGATATCCTTCAGATCCAAATGGATATAGCTGCGTTCATTGTGTGAGAAAAAACTCTCCTCGCGCGGATAAAAAGCAGATGTTCCTTCGGGAAAGACCAGGCGGGCTGTCTCATCGTCCACCTCCACCGACCCGGGTTGATGGATGGCAAACCGGTAGGCAACCCCGTCATTATATACCCGGAAGATAATATCGTAAATCCCTCTGAATTTGAAGGTGATCTCATTATATTGATTCCGTATTGCCGCATTTTTCACAGGCACTGCCGGATGCAGGATCTCATCCCTTTGGGCATGCAACACTTTTTTCACGCGGGCATGTTCCACCGGAATCACCACCCCGTCCACCGTCATGGATATGCCGGGGGAAGAAACCACTTGTTTCCCGTTTCTGAAAACCCCGAAGGTTACCCTGTTGTTCACCTGAATTTTCACAGTGATCCGGTGATCCGGTGAAAGCAGGGTATATTCTTTTGCTGGAGCCAGCCAGCTCACCAGAAGGAACAATCCGGGAAGAAGGATTATCTTTTTCAATCGTTTCATTTTTAATATACTGTTTTAATTAATTGCCAGGCACATAATCAACGTTTCTCTCTTTCAGATATTGAAGAATAAACGTGAAATTTTCTTCTTTTTCCGCCACCGTTTCAGGCGGTATTATTCCGGTCCCTTCCACCTTTCCATTCAGCATAAGGTTGACAAGCGCTGTACAGGTATATCCTGTTGTACGCGCCATAGAGGTGATTTTTTTCTCCCGGTCATAGCGATCCAGCAGCGTGTATACAAATTTTTTCTTCCGGCCGTTTTGTTTCCCGGATATCTCCACCCGCATCACCGTAAAATCTTCCTCGCCGGGTTTGAGTTTCCATTTCGGGAACAACAAGCGGGCCGTAACATCCACAGGACGTATCTTTTTACCGTTCACGTCGATTTCATCATAGGAAAAAAAGCCGCTTTCACGCAATACTTTAAGGTATTCCACCGTGCCGGGGTACCTCAATGTCTTCTCGATCATATCCGGCACCTTCATGGTTTTCAGCAAGGTACGCAGTCCGTCAGAATTCCAGGCCTCCAGGGTACCGAGTCCCTGAAAATCCAGGAGTTCGGTGTCCGATAATGCGGGTTTCACAACAGGTTTCCCGTTCTCCACATACCTGGCAGGCCGGATGTATTCTTCAATCACATCAATGGGAGAAAAGACCGCCTTATACTCAAACGGCCATTCCCTGATCACCGGCAAACCTCCCACGTAACAGGTATATTTTTCCACCTCCATGTACGCAGCATAATACCCCAGAAAGATATTGCTCATGCCGGGTGCTACGCCTGCGTCCACCACGATGGAAACATTGTTTTTCCTTGCTTCTTCGTCCAGACTGAAAGGATCCTGCGGGAAAAAAGAGATATCCACCATATTTTTCCCTGAGCGTATTACCTGCTGTACGATCCGGTATCCCATAAATCCCGGAACGGCCCCCACTACGAGATCGGAGTTTTTCACGATCTTCTCAACCACGCCCGGTTCGGACAGATCGGCAGAACGTGTGCGGATCCCATCTTCTTTTTCAAGTTCCCGGAGGGCTTCTTCATTGACGTCCACGGAGGTCACCTCATGATTTGTTGCCAGGTCTTTGGCAATGGCGCTACCCACCATCCCGGCTCCCAGAACCACAATGTTTTTTCTTTTCATAACAGCGGGGTTTTACATAGTTATCAGGGCATTATCCCAAAATCATACCAATAATGGTGGCAGACAGCAGGGAAGCTACGGTACCCCCCAGCAGGGCTTTCATCCCGTAACGTGCCAACAAAGAGCGTTTGTTGGGAGCCAGGGATCCTATCCCGCCGATCTGAATGCCGATGGAAGCAAAATTAGCAAAGCCGCACAACATATACGTAGCCATGATCACCGATTTGGGATCCTGAAAGACAGCATCCGCTTTCATTTTTGCCAGGCTGATATAACCGACAAACTCGGTCATAATAATCTTTTCACCCAGCAACTGCCCCACCAGGGCAATATCCTGTTTAGCCACACCGATCAACCACATTAAGGGAGCGAGTAAGTATCCTAGAATAAACTGCAGGGACAATTCGTGATACCGATGCCGGGTAATATGATCTATCACGGCATTCAGGTCGGTCCACTGTCCCAGTTTGATAAGAATGTAATTGATAAATGCAATAAAGGCGAGAAAGACCAGCAGCATCGCAGCGACATTGGCCGCCAGTTTCAGTCCCTGTATGGTACCGTTTGAAATGGCATCAAGAACGTTATTGCCGACTTTTTCTTTTGTAATGCTGATGTTGGAACTGATCTCCTCGGTTTGGGGAACCAGGATCTTGGATACGACAACAGCCCCCGGTGCTGCCATCACAGAGGCTGCCAGCAGGTGTTTGGCAAAAATAAGCCGTTGTGCCGGGTCGCTCCCCCCCAGAAAGCCAATATAAGCAGCCAGTACGCCTCCGGCCAGCGTAGCCATGCCTCCGATCATCACCAGCAATATCTCCGATTTGTTCATGAAGGGTATATATTCCTTGATCATCAACGGCGATTCGGTTTGCCCGAGAAAAATATTTCCGGCCACCGACAGGCTCTCGGCGCCGGAGAGCTTCAGCGCCTTGGTCATCGCCCAGGCCAGTCCGTAGACAATAATCTGAATAATACCCCAGTAAAACAAAAGGGACGTGAGCGCCGAAAAGAAAATGATCGTGGGCAGTATCTGAAAGGCAAAGATAGACCCGAAACGTGAAGTGTCCAGTAAACTCCCGAACAGAAAAGCACTGCCTTCATTGGTAAAGTCCAGGATCTTGACAAAAATCTTTCCCGTATATTCAAACGCCATACGGACAACCGGAATATAAAGGATGCTGACCGCCAGCAGGATCTGGATAATCAAGCCGGTAAACACCACTTTCCATGAAATGGCTTTTCGGTTTGCACTGAAAAGCCAGGTGATCAATATCAGCACCGTCATGCCCAGGATCCCCCGTAAAAAGGAGATCACGGTAAAGCCTCCGCCCATATCGGTAGAGACCACCTGTGATGACCCTGACAGCAGCCCTTTGGCATTTTGTGCCGGGGAAGGAGAGGCTGGCGGGGTATCCTGCCGTACCATAGTGTCCGGGGTTGTTTTCTGCTGGGCCATGCTCACAGCAGGAAAAGAAAAAGAAACCATCGTCAGGGAAAAAAGCAATATCAATACCTTCATGTATCAGAAGTTTATCAGGTAAAAAATAACATACGGGGAACCACAGACCCATCGTGGCATGGTCAATATCCGGTTACTGATTTTGTTGCTCACGGCGTTTGATTTCGTCACGGATCATGGAAGCTTTTTCATAATTCTCCGAACGCACGGCCTGATCGAGCAAATCTTTCAGTTCACGAATGGTCATTTCCCTGAACTGGTCTGTTTCGGACGGTTGGGATACATTTTCTTCGACCCCCAGATCAATATCCTCTTCGCCGGACTCTTTAATATCCAGCACAATCCCCGCTTGTGCAAGAATCTCTTCCGTGGTATAGACAGGGCATTTGAACCGGAGAGCCAGGGCAATCGCGTCAGAGGTTCTGGCATCCACAATAATCTCCTTTTCTCCGTCAGTACACACCAGCTTGCTGTAAAACACCCCCTCTTCCAGCTTATAAATCTCCACTTCCCGGAGGTCTATGTGAAAAGCTCTGGCAAAGTTATGAAAGAGATCGTGCGTCAACGGCCGAGGCGGTTGCAGGCCTTCCAATTGAATCGCAATAGCCTGTGCCTCAAAAGCCCCTATGATGATAGGGATCCGCCGTTCTCCATTCTCCTCCGTCAACACCAAAGCATACGCTCCCGATTGCGTCTGACTGTAGGAAATTCCAAGTACGTTTAACTTAATCTTCGCCATACCTTACATATATATATAAAGGGGTATCCCCTTTGCGTGAAGTACAAATGTACATAAAATTTTCTCATTGAAAATGTTCAATAAACGTATGAAATATAATTTTTGGTTCTTCCGTAAATGAATAGTTTTTATAATCAGTAGTGTCCGGTAAAAAAGATAAATGATTGAATAATTTAGGGAATAAAGCATTTTTTATGTATTACCCCCTCCTGCCATCAGTAGAAAAATAGCACCGGGGAAGACTCCCTCTCCGCCAGCTGGCGGAGGAGGGTTGGGGAGGGGGTTAAACAAAAATCAGTGGACAGGGACCGGTATTCTTTAATAACTGAATATCAATATTTGAATATATAGCGCCTCTTTGTATTACATCCATCTAGCACAATGTTATACACTGTTATATACATGGTAGTGATATTTATCCCGGACACCAGTGTTTTTTAATAATAAACCCTATATCGCCTTAAAAAAACACCTGTATCAAGAGCATAAAGTTTATCTGACGTTTGTAGCGGTATTGTTTTTATGCTGTTATTGGCCCGGATATTAAGAGGTTAGAGAATCTGATAATAGCTGCCATTATTACTGGTTGTCCCCCCCCTCGGGGACCGGCTTGAGAGTCGTTTTATACCATCCGTCACCGGACAATTATTTAAATTTAGCCGCTTTGTGGCAAAACGCCAAAGCAAAAAGAAGAAGAACGGTGTCACCCGGCCCGGATGGTCCTTCTGGTTTTAGGGATATCTATATGACAATCATTAAAATTAATACCAAAGATAATCATGCGGAGGGCATTACGCTACCTTGCGGGTACCTTCAAGAGGGGGAATGGGTACCCGGAATTCAACGAAAACCATGCATCCTTTGCCCCGGGCATTAATTTTTTTATTCCAAAAAACACGAATCCTGCCAACAAACCGGAAATATTTATTTGAAAATATTTGAATCTAACTGATTTTTTATATTTTTGCAGTCCCAAAATAAGTTACATTTATATAAAGCAAAAAAATATGTTTGCAATTGTTGAGGTTGCAGGGCAACAGTTTAAGGTTGAGAAAGATCAAAATATTTTTGTTCACCGCCTGGATGAAAAAGAAGGGGATAAGATCGTTTTGGACAAAGTGTTGCTGGTAGAAGAGAAAGGCACCGCCCTTGTCGGAACACCGACAGTAGAAGGATATATCATCAAAGCTACGGTTCTTACCCATGTGAAAGGGGACAAGGTCAAAGTCTTCAAGAAAAAACGAAGGAAAGGGTATCAGGTGATGAACGGTCACCGTCAGTATTTCACGGAAATTCATATTGATGGCATCGAAAAAGGCAAAACCCCGGCGAAAAAAGCTGCTGACAAGGGAGAGACCGCCGCAGCAAAGAGCGTAAAAACAGAGAAAGCTGCTGCTCCGGCAAAAAAGACGGAAGCCAAGGCCAAAGCCACCGCCAAACCCGCCGCAAAAAAGACCGCCCCGGTAAAAAAAGAAACCAAAGCCGGGAGTACAACCGCCAAAACGACAAAACCCAAAGTTGAAAAAGCCACCGCCACCAAAAAGGCAGGAGCTTCCGGGGCCAAGGCTGCAGCAAAACCCAAAGCAACCGCTAAAAAAACGGAAACAAAGAAAAAAACTGCTCCTAAAAAAAGCAGTGGTGACACCCCCAAAGAAGAGAAATAATAAAATTAAAAACATACTGCTATGGCACATAAAAAAGGAGCCGGTAGTTCCAGAAACGGCCGCGAATCAGAAAGCAAACGGCTGGGCGTTAAACTCTACGGAGGACAATTTGCCAAAGCCGGAAATATTATCGTAAGACAGAGAGGAACACGTCATCATCCCGGGCTGAACGTAGGGATCGGAAATGACCATACCCTGTTCGCTCTTATTGACGGTGTGGTAGAATTCAGGAAAAGAAAAAACGACCGGTCTTATGTCTCCGTTTTACCGGTGGAAGATATAAAGAAGTAGTTTTTTTCTTTTTTTTCTCCCGGGGCATTGCTGAATCATAGTATATGTTCCGGGAGTTTTTTATTTTGTGCCGTCCAAAAATATCATTGTCATGCTCACCCTGAAACAGATCCGTGAAAACCCGGAAGAGGTTATAAAAAGATTGAAAATCAAAAATTTTGATGCCTCCGGCCTGCTTCGTCAGGTGTTGGAAGCCGACGCGGAACGCAGGCGTATACAAACGGAAACGGATGCCAGACAAGCCGAACTGAATCTGAAATCCAAAGAAATCGGAGCCTTATTCAAGCAACAGAAGGTGGAAGAAGCCAACCGGGCCAAGCAGGAGGTTGCTGTGCTGAAAGAAGACCTCAAACAACTTAATCAGGAACTCCACCTGTTGGAAAACAAGCTGAATGATTTACTCGTGCTTATCCCCAACATCCCTCATCCTTCGGTACCTCCCGGAAAAGGAGACACCGACAATGTAGAGGTCAGGCACGGAGGGACCGTCCCGGAACTTCATCCTAACGCATTGCCTCACTGGGAGCTGGGTAAAAAGTACGGGCTTATTGACTTTGATCTGGGCAACAAGCTTACCGGCGCCGGATTTCCTGTTTTTACGGGAAAAGGGGCAAAGCTGGTACGCGCCCTGATCGGGTTTTTCCTGGATGAAGCTGAAAAAGCAGGCTACCGGGAAGTACTGCCTCCTTTGATGGTCAACGAAGCTTCGGCGTACGGAACAGGACAGCTGCCTGACAAGGAAGGACAGATGTACCAGCTATCTACCGATCCTTATTATCTGATCCCCACCGCCGAGGTGCCCGTCACAAATATTTACCGCGACGTTATTCTGGATGCCGGCCAGCTGCCTGTAAAAAATACGGCTTATACCCCTTGTTTCAGGCGCGAAGCAGGCTCTTACGGAAAAGATGTAAGAGGGCTGAACCGGGTTCACCAGTTTGATAAAGTGGAGATCGTGCAGATACAGCATCCTGACAGATCGTACGCTACGCTGGAAGAAATGGTCCGTCATGTGGAACAACTGGTCCGGAAACTGGGTCTGCCTTATCGTATCCTGCAACTCTGCGGAGGAGATCTTTCCTTTACCTCGGCACTCACGTACGATTTCGAGGTTTATGCAGCGGCGCAGAAAAAATGGCTGGAGGTAAGTTCTGTCTCCAATTTCGAATCCTACCAGGCCAACCGTCTTCGATTGCGATATCGCGAAGCGGGAAGCAAGAAGACACATCTGGCTCACACCCTCAACGGGAGCGCGCTGGCGCTGCCCAGGATTATCGCAGCTTTGCTGGAAAACTATCAGACGCCCGAAGGGATTAAGATCCCGGAGATACTGGTTCCCTATACGCATTATGAGATCATACCGTAATCTCTCCTGAAGGTATTCCCCGAATGGAAAAAAACCAGAAAAAAGCGTATCTCTATGCTTCTGCGGCTATCTTTTTCTGGGCGACCATAGCCTCGGCCTTCAAGCTGGGTCTCCGCTACACACGTCCTTCCTCCCTGCTTTTATGGGCCAATGCCGTATCCTTCTTTGTCTTTCTGGGAATTATCCTGTACAGGAAAGAATGGTCCGCCGTGAGAGCCCAGTCCGGAAAAGATTATCTCAGATCGGCCTTGCTGGGGCTGTTTATGCCCTTCGGATATTACCTGATCCTTTTTGAAGCCTACTCACGTCTGCCGGGGCAGGTAGCGCAACCGCTGAATATGATCTGGCCCATCGTCCTGGTTTTTCTCTCCGGCCTTATCCTCAAACAACCTATCCGGATAAAGAGTTACATTGCCTTATTTATCAGCTTTTTAGGCATATTACTGGTCTCCGCCCAGGGAGACCTCACCGGTTTCAGGCATACCGACGTCACAGGCGTATCCCTGGCTGCAGGCAGCTCCGTGATCTGGGCCTTTTTCTGGATCTTTCACATGAAAGATCCGCGCAGGGAAGAGATCAAACTGTTCACCAATTTCCTGTTTTCTTTCTTTTATATACTTCTGTTTGTTCTTATCAGCGGAAAAGAAATATTCCCTCCCAAAGAAGCAATACTGGCCGGGATATACGCCGGTCTCTTTGAAATGGGATTTACCTTTTTTTTCTGGCTGAAAGCCCTGAAACTGTCCCGGACCACAGCCTCTGTCAGCAACCTGGTTTATCTGGCACCTTTTTTGTCGCTTGTTTTTATTCATTATCTTGTCGGGGAAAAAATATTTGTCACGACCCTGCCGGGTTTGATTTTAATAACACTGGGTATCATTTTTCAAAACTATTCGTTTAATAAAAAAACATTCAACGCAAAAACCACATGAAACGAATGAGATATTTTTTCGGAAAAATCAGTTTATTTCTTATCCTCCTGGTTGCAGGAGGGTCTTTTTTCATCACCTCCTGTAAAAAAGAAAAACCTTTGCCCCCCGAACCTTCCGTTGAGGAAAAAGCACGGGACGAACTTTACAAAATCATGCAGGACTGGTATCTGTGGTACGATAAAATGCCGGAAGTCAATCCCAAAGACTTTAAGAACCCCCAGGAACTTCTGGATACCTTAATGTATAAGCCTCTGGACAAATGGAGCTTTATTGCGGACAAGTCGCTTTTTGAGAGTTATTTTCAGGCAGGCGAATATCTGGGTTTCGGGTACGGGTACTCCTATGATGAAAACGGGGACATTTTCATCACCTTTGTTTTCAAGGATTCTCCGCTGTATCCTGACGGGGTCAGGCGCGGTTGGAAGATCACAGCCATAGACGGGCATGCCATCACTCCTTATGAAGACATCCAGCCCCTGATGGGAGATAACCAGGCGGGCGTCACCAAGACCCTGACCTTTCAGAAACCAGACCAGACCAGCACTTCTTTTACGGTCACAAAAGATACCATCAAGATCAATGCCGTCCTGGTGCAGGACACCCTGCATCTGGGAAGCCGTATCGTCGGTCATCTGGTCTTTCAAACCTTTGTGCAGACCGCCAATGCCGAACTGGATTCGGTCTTCCGGTATTTCCAGTCGGTGGGCGTTAATGATCTGATCGTGGATCTCCGTTATAACGGGGGGGGGAGCATGGATGTGGCGGTCAAGCTGGCGAGCCTGATTGCCGGAACAAGCCAAAACGGAAAAAACTTTATCTCTCTGAAACATAATGACAAGCGAAAGGATCAGGATGTAGACCTGAACTTTACCAACGAAACGTATGCCCTCTCCCTCGACCGTGCGGTCTTCATCACCAGCCGGGGGAGCGCCTCGGCCAGCGAAGCCGTGATCAACGGACTTCGTCCTTACATGAATGTATCTCTGATCGGGGATAACACCTATGGCAAACCCGTAGGCATGCACTCATGGATCTATGCCGATTATGTATTCGTTCCCGTCAGTTTCCGGCTGGTCAATGCATCCGGTCAGGGAGATTATTTCGACGGCCTGCCGGCGGATGACTTCGCTCCCGACGGTTTACAGTATGCTTTTTCCGACCGGAACGAACCGCGTCTGCACGATGCCATTGAATATATCGAAACGGGGGTATATCCGAATCCGGGACAGAAAAAGTCCCTGACCATTATTCCGCAATGGAAAGGGATACAGGCTGAGATCGGCGCCTTGTAAACACTTTTTATGACCGTAAAAGAAAAAATCATTCTCGGAGTGGACCCGGGCACCACTTTCACCGGATACGGTATCCTGGAGATCAGGGACAACCGGATGGCTGTCGTCGCCCTGGGAGTGATCGATCTGCGCAAAGACCCTTCACATTTTCTGAAGCTCAAGAGGATTTTCGACAGGGTCCTTTCCCTCATTGATGCCTACCATCCCGATGAGTTAGCTATCGAAGCCCCTTTTTACGGCAAAAATGTACAATCCATGTTGAAACTGGGGAGAGCCCAGGGAGCAGCCATTGCTGCCGGCTTACACCGGGAGCTGCCCGTCTTTGAATATGCGCCGCGAAAAATCAAGATGGCTATCACCGGCAAAGGAGATGCTTCGAAAGAGCAAGTATCAGCCATGCTCATGCATATTCTCCATTTCAGCGAGGCGCCCGACAAACTGGATGCTACCGATGCACTGGCCGCAGCCGTCTGTCACCATTTTCAACACCAGAGCCTCCGGCAGGAAGGACATGCCAAAAGCTGGAAAGATTTTATACGACAGAATAAAGACAGAATCTCCGACTGATCGTCACAGCTCTTCCCTGATCTTCCGGGCTATTTCCCGGAACTGCTCATCTGTGAGCTGGAGCTTGGGGCGGGAGAAGCTGATGTCGGCTTCCGAGTTGATCGGGATCAGATGAATGTGTGCATGAGGGACTTCAAGCCCCAGGACAGCCACCCCGATACGTTTGCACGGAACCACCTTCTCAATGGCCCGGGCCACTTTTTTGGAAAAGACCATCATCCCTGCCAACAGATCATCATCCAGATCGAACAAATAATCTGTTTCCTGTTTAGGGATCACCAGGGTATGCCCTTCGGCCAGCGGATGAATATCCAGAAAAGCATAGTAGCGATCATCCTCGGCGATCTTATAGGAAGGAATCTCCCCCTGAACGATTTTAGTAAATATAGAGCTCATGGCCTTGTGTTTTATAAGGATATTTCAACGATCTCCAAAGATATCCTTCCCGAAGGAACGGTAACCTCCACCTGGTCTCCCACTTTTTTCCCGATCAGGGCTTTGGCAATAGGAGTCTTCACAGACAGTTTTCCTGTTTTCAGATCCGCTTCACTTTCGGAAACCAGCATATACTCCATCAACTGGCCGCTGGCCAGGTTTTTTATCTTGATCCGGTTCATGATTTGCACGCTCGAAGTATCGATCTTCGACTCATCGATCACCCTGGAATTAATGATGGTTTCCTCCAGTTTGGCTATTTTCAGCTCCAGCATCCCCTGTGCTTCTTTGGCTGCAGCATACTCAGCATTCTCAGACAAATCCCCTTTGTCCCGTGCTTCGGCGATCTGCCGGGAAATGGCCGGACGTTCCACCTTCTTCAGATGTTCCAACTCCTCCCGAAGCTTTCGCAACCCCTCCTCCGTTATATAAGAAACTTCTGCCATATGCTAACTTTTTAGTTCGTACCAACAAATTGAGCTACCTCGCAGCAAGCTGCCGGGATAGCTTTCAAAAAGTCATTATAAATCGCTGCACGCAGCGCTATTTTCTGCTTATTTATCCCGAAGCCTTGCTATCGGAATTTCTCCTCATTACATATTTCATACTTCTTCTCTTTTGAAATATGTGTTTTACGAATAAAAACAAAAAGAATTCCGGTTTCCTGGAACTCTTTATGTTTCTAAAGCCATAAAATTTTTTCCTGCGTCACAAAGATAAAAACTTTTTTTTGATTATTAAAAATTTGTATCAGAAATATTTACGATCCAATATCTCAGAATATATAATCGCTTTTACAGGATCAAAATCTTCCATGATCTCATCCAGAAAGGATGTCTTTTCCTCTTGTTCATAATTGCTATCGTTAGGCCTTTGCGTGGCATAAGCCGTATCATTTTTTTTATCCATTTGATTAAAGACAGTGACCCCCTCTTGTTCAGGGGACAAAAAATACCCCTCCGTATTCCAGCTAAAACTTTCTCCTTCTTTTACAGGTATTTCCTTTTTTGCAGGTTCAGATCCGTACTTCATCTCCCTTTCGACCTCCTCCATCTCTTCTGTCATGTCCGGTTCTCTCGCCAGAACCTGAGGATTCATCATGTCCGGTTTTTTCTCCTCCTCCGGCAACACATCCGTAATACCGGTTCCCGTAATGAGTTTTTCAAAAACAGATGCAGTTTCTTTTTTCCCGGAAGATACGTTATCCCCCTGCTGTTGCCGCTTCTTCTTTAAGGCCCCGGCCACGCCGATAACTGCCAGAATAATAAGATATATTAAGGTACCCCATTTATCATTCATGACTTATTTTTTTTAGGTTTCTTATGTTTTTTTTTCTTTTTTCCTTTTCCCGAAAAGAGCTTTACAAAAAAAGAATCTTGCTTTCCTTTATTAAACTGATTCGCCTCCTTTTTTGTCTGCTTCATACGGGCCTGAGTCTCTTTGGTCTGCATATTAAAACGGCGTTTTACTTCTTTCTTGCGGGCTTTCTCATAGGCCTTCTTCTGCTTCTCTTTTACTTTTTCCCCATCTTTTTGTTTTTTACCCTTTTTGGCAACAGGCCCGGTAGTAGCTACCGTTTTCTTTTTCCCAAACAAACTATGTTTTGTTTTCTGGGCCGGTGCAGCCACCGGGATCAGCATCAGCAATCCCAGCAAAATCCATTTATTTACACGAAATTTCATTAGTTTTGCGTTCTAAATTAAAGGGGTCTCCTCATGCATAAAATAGTCCGTATCCTTCATTCAAAGGTAATTATTTTTTTCTTAACCGCTATTCCCTTTCTTTTCCTTTCGGGTTGCAAAAACAAGAATAACAATATCATTCCGGATGTGTTTGTCAATTTCACTCTTGATCTTAACGATCCGATGTTCAACGATCTGAAAGCCATTGGAAATACCGTGGTCATTACCAGCAGTTATGCAGGGAGCCAGTCAGCCGGATACAACAACCACGGTATACTGGTGTATCGGGCTTCCGAGAGTGAGTTTTATGCTTTTGACCGCACCTGTACCTTTGAAGAAGCCAAAGATCAGGCGGTAGTGATCGATAATACGGGAGATGTAACTGCCGAATGTCCCGCATGCCATTCCGAATATGTCCTGCCAAGTTACGGTTACCCGACCGATAAAGGGCCGGCCCGCTACCCCCTGAAACAATACAAAACCTCCTTCGACGGAAGGTTCGTACATGTGTACAACTAAATCAGTTCCGCGTTTATGGTTCTTGGCTCCCGGTCTATGGTTCCTGCAGGCAGGTGAACTCAATACCGGGATATGCGGTATTTTACATACCCGGATTAAAAATATATGTATTTAAATAAATATTTAATTATTTATTTAAATATTTATTTTCTGCCTTGTTCGCTTTATCATTTCTCCAGGTAACGACCGGTTCGGATATGGAATGGAATGCAAATTTCCGAAACCCTTAAAGCCACGCGTGGTTTCCCTGTAATCTTTAATTTTTAATACCTGTAATGTTCGGGCTTGTAGGGACCTTCCTGTGGAACTCCGATATAATCGGCCTGTTCTTTCGTCATCTTGGTAAGATGCACCCCCAGTTGAGGCAGGTGTAATCTTGCCACCTCTTCATCCAGGTGCTTGGGCAGGCGGTAAACGCCGGTTTTATAATCTCTTTTCCACAGTTCTATCTGTGCCAGTGTCTGATTAGAGAAAGAGTTGCTCATCACAAAAGAGGGATGACCGGTGGCACAACCCAGGTTTACCAGGCGTCCTTCGGCCAAAAGGATAATGGAGTGTCCGTCCGGAAAGATATATTGATCTACCTGCGGTTTGATATTGACTTTTTTAATGCCCGGGAAATTCTCCAGTTCATCCACCTGTATCTCGTTGTCAAAATGGCCAATATTACAGACAATAGCCTGGTCTTTCATTTGGGCCATATGGTCAATGGTGATCACGTCCCTGTTTCCGGTAGCTGTAACATAGATGTTTCCGATTTCCAGGGCTTCTTCGACCGTTCTCACCTCAAATCCTTCCATGGCAGCCTGTAGGGCACAGATCGGGTCAATCTCGGTAACGATCACACGGGCTCCGAAATTCCGCATCGAATGAGCCGAACCTTTCCCCACGTCGCCATATCCGCATACGACCACCACCTTGCCGGCAAGCATGATATCGGTAGCACGTTTGATCCCGTCGGCCAGGGATTCCCGGCAACCGTACAGATTGTCAAACTTCGACTTGGTCACAGAATCATTCACATTAATGGCCGGCACCAGCAGTTCATTTTTTTCCTGCATCTGATACAGCCGGTGCACGCCGGTAGTTGTCTCTTCGGAAACCCCTTTCCATTCAGCTACCAGGCGGTGCCATTTGGTAGGGTCTTCTTCATAGATCCTCCGCAGGGTATTCAGGATGATCTGTTCTTCCCTGTTGGAAGGTTTTTCATTCAGCAAGTCGGGATTTTCTTCGATTTTATAGCCTTTGTGTATGATCAGGGTAGCATCTCCGCCATCGTCCACCACCAGGTTAGGACCTTTACCGTCCGGGAAAGAAAGGGCCTGCGTGGTGCTCCACCAGTATTCCTCCAGAGACTCTCCTTTCCAGGCAAAGACAGGGATCCCCTTTTCAGCGATCGCTGCTGCAGCATGATCCTGTGTAGAGAAAATGTTACAACTGGCCCATCGTACATCCGCCCCCAGTTCCACCAGGGTCTCTATCAGCACGGCCGTTTGAATGGTCATGTGGAGAGATCCGGTAATACGGGCTCCTTTCAGGGGCTTTTCGGCAGCATATTTCTCACGCACGGCCATCAGTCCGGGCATTTCCTTTTCTGCCAGTTCAATTTCTTTCCGGCCAAAAGAAGCCAGGGAAATATCTTTTATCTTATAAGGTAACGTTGATACAATAGAATCTGTAATGTTCATTTGATTATCTGTTTTTATTTGTGGTGCAAAAGTAATATTATTTTTTGTCCTGCAGCAACTTCATGGCAATCTGTTTATCCTTTTCCAGTTGCCGTGCCAGTTCTTCCACTCCTTCAAATTTTTGTTCGTCGCGGATACGGTCGACGAAGGTCACGGTTACATCCTGGCCGTAGAGATCTCCGTGAAAATCGAAAATATGCACTTCGATGGTTTTATCCTGCACGCCATGATTGACGGTAGGGCGTATTCCTATATTCAGCATTCCGCCATAGGGTCGCCCCGAAAGGAAGACCTGCACCGCATAGACCCCGTCGCCGGGAATCAGCTTGTGCTCATCATCCGGACGGATATTGGCCGTAGGGAAACCCAGACTGCGGCCGATCCTTTTACCTCCCACAATCCGTCCGAAGATAAAATAAGGATAACCGAGCAACTTCTCGGCATGACGCACATCCCCGGACCACAGAACTTCCCGTATCAAGGATGAGCTCACTTCCCGGCCCTCTATCTTCATCGCTTCCACCCTCACAACCTTAAAACCCAGCTTCCCTGCACATTCTTTGATTTTCTCAAAATTTCCTTCCCTGTTTTTTCCGAAAACATGATTAAATCCCATAACCAGGGTGTGAACATGCAAGGTCTCTACCAGGATCTTTTCCACAAATTCACAGGCAGACAGGTTCCGGATATCCTCGGAAAAAGGAAGAATAATCATATGATCTATCCCGCAGGCTTCCAATAGCTCCTGCTTTCCTTTCAGGGTAGAAAGATATTTCAGTTTTTCCGTCTGATGATTCAGTACAAACCTGGGATGAGGCCAGAACGTCAGGATCACCGTTTCTCCCCCGCTGCCGGCGGCTATTTTCTTCATCCTGTCAAAGAGATGCCGGTGTCCCAGGTGCACCCCGTCGAAGATCCCGAGGCTCACCACCGGATTTTTTATTTTCAACTGCTCAAGAGAATAATAAACGTTCATGCCGGCATTACTGTTTTAGCTGCAAAGTTAAAAAAAGATGTGTATGTTATGCCTGTCTTCCCTGTAAAAGCGTTTTATCAGGATGAAACCGGATAAGCTCATTTTTTTTGTTAACTTCGTATAACTTCTGATAAGTCTGCCTTATGAACCTACCCGAATATGTGAAAAAGGATCCCTGGTTACAGCCCTACGCTGAGGTTATTGCGGGCCGTCAAAAAAAATACCATTTGGTCAGAGAGGAACTGACCGGTCCGAAAAGTCTGGTTGACTTTGCACAAGGGCATCATTATTTTGGCCTGCACAAGAAAAAAAAATACTGGGTTTTCAGGGAATGGGCACCCAATGCTTCAAGGATTTATTTTCTGTGCGAATCATCCGGGTGGAAAGAGTCCGAAAATTTTTCTCTGCGTGCTCAAAAAAACGGGGTGTGGGAGTTTCGCATTCCTTTGGATAAGCTTCATCATGGAGATCTGTATCACCTCTCCGTTCACTGGGAAGGGGGTCAGGGAGAACGAATCCCCTCTTATGCCACCAGGGTGGTACAGGATGAAAACACCAAACTTTTCAATGCCCAGGTCTGGGATCCTTCCGATCCTTATCTCTTCAAAGTAAAAAACTTCAGGCCTGCCGAGAAAGCTCCTTTTATCTATGAAGCGCATATCGGCATGAGCAGTGAAGAAGAGAAGGTGGCTTCCTATGCCGAATTCAGGGATCACCTCCTTCCCTATATTATCAAAGCCGGGTACAATACCATTCAGCTCATGGCCATTCAGGAGCACCCGTATTATGGCTCTTTCGGATATCATGTATCCAGTTTTTTTGCGGCTTCTTCCCGTTTCGGCACACCGGACGAGCTCAAATCGCTGATTGACACTGCCCACGAGAACGGCATACGGGTCATCATGGACATTGTTCACTCCCATGCCGTACGCAATGAAGTGGAAGGGCTGGCGCTCTTCGACGGGACCCGTGAGCAGTACTTTCATCCTGGACCCCGGGGCCAACATCCCGCCTGGAACTCTCTTTGTTTTAATTACGGGAAACATGAAGTGCTGCACTTCCTGCTCTCCAACTGCCGGTATTGGCTGGAAGAATATCATTTCGACGGATTCCGTTTCGACGGTGTCACTTCCATGCTGTATTCGGATCATGGTCTGGGCAGGGATTTTACCTCTTACGATAACTACTACAACGGGGAACAGGATGAAGACGCCATTATTTACCTTACGCTTGCCAACGAGTTAATACACCGTATCAATCCGCAATCCCTTACCGTTGCCGAAGAGATGAGTGGCATGCCGGGACTGGCTGTTTCCAACCAGGACGGAGGTTTCGGATTTGATTACCGGCTGGCGATGGGCGTTCCGGATTACTGGATCAAGCTGATCAAGGAATATCCGGATGAGCAATGGAATGTAAATGAGATGTATCATGAACTAAGCAATCACCGGGAAGATGAAAAAACCATCGGATATGCCGAATCCCATGACCAGGCGCTGGTAGGAGACAAGACCATCGCCTTCCGTCTGATGGACAAAGAGATGTATTTCCACATGTCCAAAGAAGACCGGAATATTGTGGTCGACCGGGGGATCGCCCTGCATAAAATGATTCGTTTGATTACGGCAGCCACAGCCGGCGGGGGATACCTGAATTTCATGGGCAATGAGTTCGGCCACCCCGAATGGATTGACTTCCCCCGTGAAGGGAACAACTGGTCTTACAAATATGCCCGCCGCCAATGGCATCTGGTGTACGATGAGCATCTTCATTACTGCGAACTGGGAGCTTTCGACAGAGATATGATTATGCTCCTGAGAAAAGAACATATCTATGATGTACTCTCCCCTTTCTTTATCTCGGCCAATGAAGTCGACCAGGTTGTGGCGTTCTCCAGGATGGACTTATTATTCGTCTTTAATTTCAATCCCGTTCGTTCCTTCACCGACTACGGAATACCGGTAGGAAGCGGCAATTACCGTATTGTCCTCAACACCGATGCGCCGGCCTACGGAGGCCAGGGCAGGATTGACGAGACCCTGCTGTATCCGGCGATAAAGTATGGCAAATGGTACTCTTCCGACCCCTTTTTTATAAAACTGTACCTGCCGGCCCGCACCGGACTGGTTTTTAAACGGAAACTGCCTAAGCCCGTCCGGTAAACCTTTTTCCCGGCAACCGTAATTAAGTAGTAATTTGCTCGCTTCGCTCGCGGTAATTAGCTGCTCGCAAGCTCGCAGCGAAATTAAGTGGTCATACAATGGTCATACGGTAGTCATATGGTAGTCATACGGTAGTCATACAATAGTCATTCATTCGCTAACGCGAACGGCATTTGCGCCGACCTGGCCTTCCGTGCCCGGTCCCCGAGTGGCTGGAGCAAAGCGAGAGCTGTATCGAGGGGCCGGGAGGAAGGGATAATTAAGTAGAAATTAGCTGCTCGCAAGCTCGCAACGAAATTAAGTGGTCATACGATAGTCATACAATGGTCATGCAATTGTAATATAACGGTTTTACATTCTACATTCTACATTCTACATTTTATTCCTTCTGCCTTCCTTGTCCACCGAAGCTTCAGCGAAGGTGGATTACTTTAGCCTTTGAACATTATATCCATCTCACCAGGTTAAAATCCTGGGGGTGGGGTAACAGTTCATGTTTCGGCACAATACGCAGGTTATAGTAGAAATACCCCGGAACCGTAGGGGTAATCCGGATGGAATAATACGCTTTAGACCCCTCCTGCTTAACAAAATCGAAGGCCTGTTTGAACGCAAGAACCAGATTCCCGTTTCTGTCCAGATCGGTGATGACCAGTTCCAGATCGATCCATTGCGGCAGGATCTCCTTCAGGTCCAACACTACGGTCCCGGTATATTCTTCCCCTACCCGGTATTCCTGTTTGCCATCTTCGGAAAACTGAACGGAAACAACATCAATTTTTTCTATGTTACTGTATACCTCGTACTTCCAGAGAGCAATCAGCCGGGCATTCTCAAACCTTTTCTCCTGCAGTTTTTTACTTCTTTCAAACATTTTCAGGTAATACCTGTCATAGTAATCCCTGATCATCCGTTGCATGGTAAATCCCGGAGCTATTTCCAGCAGGTTTTTCTTGATGGCTTTCACCCATTTGGAGGGAACACCGTTGGCGTCGCGTTTATAATAGAGCGGTATGATCTCTGTCTCCAGCAGGTTGTAGATCATTTCAGCATCCAGTTCGTCCTGGAAGTCCTGATTCTCGTATGTTTTTTCCTGAGGCAGAGCCCATCCGGCCCCTTTCACATAGCCCTCCACCCACCAACCGTCCAGCACGCTGAAGTGCAAGGTCCCGTTCATAACGGCTTTTTCTCCGCTGGTACCGGAAGCTTCCAGGGGACGCGTGGGAGTATTCATCCAGATATCCACCCCCTGCACCAGTTTTGTCGCCAGTTCCATATCATAATCTTCCAGAAAAAGAACTCTCCCCTTAAATTCAGGGAGATGGGAGATCCTGAATATCTCTTTGATCAGATTTTTCCCTTCCGTATCCTGAGGATGGGCTTTCCCTGCAAAAATAAACTGAACCGGTCGTTGCGTGTCGTTCACGATTTTTTTCAATCTTTCGATATCCTTGAAAAGCAGCGTTCCTCTTTTGTAGGAAGCAAAACGTCTGGCAAAGCCAATGGTCAAAGCCTTTTCGTTAAGTTTCTGATTAATCTCGATCAATTTTTTCGGAGATTCATGCCGCCGGGTTCCATTGCGCGTGAACCTCTCGCGAATAAAACGGATCATATCTCCTTTCAGGTGTTGCTTTACCTCCCAAATCCCGGCTTCATCAATATCCTCTATTCTTTTCCACTTGTCGGAACAGGGCGTTAACACCTCTTCGCTTCCTGTTTTCTCCATCAGAAAGTTTTCCCAGTATCCTGAAGCCCAGGTTTTAAAATGAACGCCATTGGTGACATATCCGATCTTTAATTCTTCTTTCAGAAAACCGGGCCAGAGATCTTTAAAGATATCCTTGCTCACTTCGCCGTGCAGCTTACTCACGCCATTCATCTCCCCTGAAAGATTGGCAGCCAGAAAGCTCATATTGAACTTTTCATGGGTGTTCCCCGGCTGTTTTCTTCCCAGGTTCATCATTTCGTCCCATGATATCTTCAGGCGGTCGGGATAATGCGACAGATACGTCCTCAACAAACTCTCTTCGAACTGATCGTGTCCTGCCGGTACAGGGGTATGGGTGGTAAAGAGGGTGGAAGCACGCACTACCTCGCGCGCTTCGGCGAAGGAGAGGTGATGATCGTGGATAAGATGGTTGATCCTTTCCAAACCGATAAAGGCAGAATGGCCCTCATTGCTGTGGTATAAATCCGGCCGGATTCCTAAGGTTTTAAGAGCCCTTATACCTCCTACCCCTAAAAGCAATTCCTGTTTCAACCTGTTTTCCCTGTCTCCGCCATACAGATGATGGGTGATGGAACGGTCGCGCTCCTGATTCTCCTCCATATCGGTATCCAGAAGATACAGGGAAACACGGCCTACTTTTGCTTCCCATATTCTGGCTTTCACCGTACGTCCCGGAAAACCCACCTCTACCGTTTTCCAGTTTCCTTCCTCGTCTTTCACCGGGGTTACCGGAAGTTTTGAAAATTGCTCGGCTTCATAAGACTCCATCTGCTCTCCGTTAATGCTCAACACCTGTTTGAAATAACCGAACCGGTATAATAAGGAGATGCCTGTCATGGATTTGTTTTCATCACTGGCTTCCTTCAGATAATCTCCGGCCAGTATCCCGAGCCCCCCGGAATATATTTTCAGGGCATTGTGCAATCCGAACTCCATACTAAAATAAGCGATATGCGGCAGCGAAGCGTCGGGCTTCTCCTGCATATAATTTCTGAACTTTTCCACCACGTTGTCCAGACGGCTTAAAAACACCTTGTCGCGAGATAAAATCAGAAGCTTTTTATAATCCAGCGTTTCCAGGAGTAACAACGGATTGTAATCGCATTCCACCCATTTTACCGGATCCATGAACTTCCAAATATTCCTGGCGTCTTCATTCCAGGACCACCAAAGGTTTTTAGCAAGCTCTTCCAGAACGACCAACCGGGCCGGTAGGCGGGAGTCAATAAAGAAAGGTTTCCACTGAGGTACGGTAAGCAGCGTTCTGGGCATAATTAAAGGGGCCTGGGTGGTCTGAGAAACAAGTTCGAGCGATTTGAAACGTTCCCCCACTTTCTCTATCGCAATGTTATAGGCATCCTGGTAGTAAGAAACCAGATTTTTCCACAAGGCGATCTGGGATATCCGCCATGCTTCTTCACGGGTTTCTTCCATTTCTTCCTGCTTCATTTCCCGGTATAAAGCCATGGCTTCTGCCAGGGCATGAATGACTTCATCATCATTATCATCATTCCTGTCAATAATATGGGTCCCGTGGTGCTCAACTTCAAAGTGCTCTTTTACCCAGGCTCCGAAACCCGCCAGGGTTGTTGTCACGGTAGGAACATGAAAGGCCAAACTCTCCAGCGGAGTATAACCCCAGGGTTCGTAATAAGACGGGAAAGCCGTAAGATCAAAGCCTATCAAAAGGTCATAATAGGGGATGTTGAAGATCCCATCATCTCCGTTCAGGTAGGAAGGAACAAAAACCACATGTATGGAATCATCCTTCTCACGGTCAAGTTCCTTTTGACGCAACAGTTGTATGATCGCATCATGATCTTTATTACGAAGCTCGTGTGTCAGAGTTGTATCGGACGATTCAAATTCTTTGTTATTCCTTAATGCCTCCAGCAGATCCTGACGTGGGCCGGCATGATCTGCCGGTATCAGAATAAAAGCGATCATCTCACGGCTCCCTTTCAGCTCCCGCAGCCGGGACAAAGATTTAATAAAGACATCTATCCCTTTATTCTTAAACTCATACCTTCCGCTTATTGCCACCAGAAAAGTGTCTTCCGCATAGGTCCTGTGATGTAATCTGCCGGCTGTCGTCAGCAAGGCTTTCCGGGCATTCTTCCGTTTTGAGCCGAAATGTTGCCGGTCCGGAACAATGGCGTTATCAAAACCATTCGGTGTAACCAGATCCACCTTTTTCCCCAGGAAATATTCACACTCGCGTGCGGTAATAGAGCTGACGGTGGTAAATACATCCGCTTCCTGACCGGACAGTGACTCGAGAGAGTGTTTGGAAACAATTCCAAATTCACGGGCTACCTGATAAGGATTATAGTTTTCCAGGTTCTTATACAGCTTTCTGTTGTTGCCTGCTATAGCCCGGCCCAATGCCGTGGCATGGGTCGTAAAAGCTGTACCTATATGAGGCGCCGAGCTTTTCAGGTACAATACCCCGGCCCCGGTCATCCACTCATGAAACTGAGCAATGACATTCTCCTGAAATCCCAGATTAAAATTGGTAAAGCTTTCAATCACCCTGCCGGCGGCATATCCGAACAATGCCGGCTCAATGTAATCCCATTGTCCGGAGAGGGAATCCAGCTTGAAATCTTCCCATAATTTTTTAAAAATTTCATCCTTTTGCATTATAAAAGAATAGAAATCAAGTAAAAGAACCACCGGGGTGCCGGGGATATTCCAGCGTCCCATGCGGACGTTCAGTCCTTCAGCAGTAGCCTGTTCTCTCCAGGCCTGATATAATGTATCGTCTTCGATAAATTCTCCGCGGTCTCCGTTTTCCTTAATGATATCGGGCCCGATCAAAAAATACTGTTCCCCAAATTCTTTAACCATCGAAGGCACTTTCGTGGTAATGACCGTATATATCCCTCCTACTTTATTACATACTTCCCAACTTACTTCAAATAATGAATTCGGCTTCATAGTTTTATTTTATGTTTTAATGTTTTTATGTTCTTAAATTTTTTAAACGATCCTCCTCTCCTGGCTGCAGCCGGTAACATTTCGGTCCCTGATATATTGCTCTTTATTTTCCGGAAGAAGAGGTTTTTTTACGACTTCCGGGGGAGGATTTTTTCGCTGTGGTTTTCTTTTTCACAGTGGTTTTTTTTCGTGAAGAGACAGATGCCTTCTTTTTCTTTGAGGCGGTTTTTTCTGTCGTAAGTTTGTCTCCCCCTTTATATTTTATCAACTCATCCTGATATTTTTTTACTTCATTCTCCTTTTCCTTCAGTAATTTTGTGAGTCTGGCAAGCTCGGGGGATTTTTCCCGGGCCGGCACAGCAGTATGCACCCTGATCTCAAAGTCACTCATCACATTCATAAAATTAATAAAAGCATCATACGGCGTGTCATACGGATTGAAGTAAGAATGTACGGCACCGTCTGAGAAGAATTTCGTACACATATAATAAAAATGGTCGCTGGCCTGGAGATAACACCAATCCTTGAGTATCCCCGGATCTTTAATTTTTCGTATTTCCTCATGCAAAGCATAGAGTTTCCCGAAAGCCTCATCCTGCAGTTCATTGCCGAGCCAGGCTGTAAGATCCCGTTCTTCGTCCGCCCACGATATCGGATGGGGCACGGAGATATCGGAGACAGGCTGCAATTCTTCAATGGCCTCAATGGGTGTGGAAAAAACAAAATCCGTTGTTCCCAGAACTTTTTCAGGGAGTGCCTCCAGGAACTCAAAAATACCGGTTTCTTTCCACTGATGTTCTCCGAATGTTTCATAATCCATGAAGAGTCCGACCACTTCCTCCCGGGCCGGGATTTCCCGCAACCACCCTGCAAATTTTTCAGCAGTCAGGGGCCACTCGGCCCAGTTTTGGTCAGAAAAACGAAAAGCGATATCATCACTAAGCGTAAAATTTTTCAGCAGCACTTTCAGCCGGGGATTGATGGCATTACAATAAAGGTAATTGGGGCTTTTCCATCCCAGCACATGTTTGGCTCCTTCGGTAAGCAGCCCTTCATAACCCATCTCCGCCACCGTGGCTCCAATCTCATCCGAATAGATCAACTCGGTATTTCTGAAAACACGGGGCGTAACCCCGAAATATTTTTTCATTGCCGCCCGGTGTTCTTTAACCTGCCGGATAAACTCATCCTTGTTCGCCAAAGAAGCCAAAGAATGGTTATACGTCTCATCCAGTAATTCAACATTCGGATGGGCTGCCAGGGCACGGAAAGAATCCAGCACTTCGGGAGCATACAGCTCAAACTGCTCAAGGGCCATTCCCGATATGGAAAAAGCCACTTTAAAATCCTTATATTTATTAAGTAAATCGATCATAATTTTATTGGTAGGCAGATAAGAACGCTCCGCCACTTTCTTCATCACGCTTTCATTCAGATAATCATCATAATAGTAATGATCGTTGCCAATATCAAAAAAACGGTATCTGCGCAACCTGAACGGTTGATGAACCTGAAAATACAAACATAATTTCCTCATATTCCTGTAGTATTAAACCTGTGTCAGGGATTCATATATTTCTTTCACTTTCCGTGCCGAGTTTTCCCATTTCAATTGATTCACTTCTTCTTTTCCGTATTTACGGAACATGGTGGTCAATGCGGGATAATTCAACACGCCGTAAATAGCGTCGGCCATCGCATCGATGTCCCAGTAATTCACCTTCAGGGCATGGGTGAGTATTTCTGCCACACCCGACTGGTGGGAGATAATCACCGGCACATCCGACTGAAGCGCTTCCAGGGGGGATATGCCGAAAGGTTCCGAAACGGAGGGCATAACATAGACGTCACTCTGCAGCAACATATTATAAACATCATCCCCTTTTAAGAACCCGGTAAAATGAAAGTGGTCGGCAATTTTTTCGGAAGCCACCAGGGATATCATTTTATACATCATATCTCCACTGCCGGCCATCACAAAACGCACCCCGTTCATCTTCTGCAAAACGCGTACGGCTGCCTCCACAAAATATTCCGGTCCTTTTTGCATGGTGATGCGGCCCAGGAAAGTCACAATCTTATCCGGGATACTCCGTTGACTGAAATTTTCTTTGTTCAGTTGCAGGGGTTCTACGGCATTATAGACGGTAACCACTTTCTCCGGCGGGATATGATATTTTTCAATAATGGTATTTCGCGTCAGGTTGCTCACGGCAATGATCTTATCCGCCGCATCCATTCCTCTTTTTTCTATTTCGTACACCTGGGGATTCACGTTTCCGCGACTACGGTCAAAATCGGTGGCGTGCACATGAATGACCAGCGGTTTTCCTGAAACCTCCTTGGCCGCCATACCGGCAGGATAAGCCAACCAATCGTGGGCATGGATCACATCAAAATCATACTCGGCAGCAATGGCCGAAGCCACCAGCGCATAGCGGGCGATTTCATCCAGCAGATCGCTGCCATATTTTCCGGAAAAGGGCAATCTTCCTTCCTCGTCGGTCTGAACATACCACCTCCGGGAGCTCACTTCTTTTTTCTTCAACTGCCAGAATTCATCCGGATCGGTATAAGGAACAATATCGGAATGCACCTCCAGGTAAGACATCTGCGCTCTCAATTCATCAAAATGATAAAAATGTTTCCTGACATTCACCTCAGAGGCTCCCAGCACCTTCACTTTCGACTGATCTTCATCGCCATAGGCCTTCGGCACAACAAAAAGGATATCCACCCCGCCAGCGGCATACAGCCCTTTTGTCAAACCATAACTGGCCGTACCCAGGCCCCCGGAAATATGCGGAGGAAATTCCCAGCCAAACATCAGGACTTTCATAATTTCGATATTATTTTAGACAATGTCATTTTCCGACTCTGTTTTATCCAGCAAATCAAGTACTCTCAGCACCTCCGAGACACTCCAGGCCTGGGATATAGCTCCTTTTCCTTCGTGGGGAGGATCCCCGTCATAGATCTCTGAGATACTCCCTATACCGTGTTGCATCATTTCCTCTTCAAAACCCCAGATCAGATTACGAATCTTTGAAACCGCACTTCTCTTGTACAGTTTGAGCACTCCTTCACAATAAGGCCCCAGTAACCAGGGCCATACCGTACCCTGGTGATAAGCCCGGTCTCTTTTCGCCTGGTCGCCATGATAGCGGCCTTTGTATTCCGGATCTTCCGGCGAAAGGGTCCGCAGGCCCCGGGGGGTGAGCAGTTGTTTTTCCGCCTTCCGCAACACCCGTTGTTTTTTTTCATCATCCAGAGGACTGTACGGCAGGGATGTTGCGATCACCTGGTTGGGCCGGACCTGCCAGTTCGGTCCCTTATCCGATACAAAATCAGCCAGGTATTTCCGCTCTTCATCCCAGAACATATCCATAAATGAATTTTTTATTTTCCCGGGGAGATCCTTCCATTTTTCCGTAAATTCATAATCTCCGAATTCTTCTGCCAGGGAAAGAACAAAAGAAACGGCATTGAACCACAGGGCGTTGATCTCCACCGGAAAACCGGTTCGCGGCGTAACAGGGACCCCTTCTACCACAGCATCCATCCATGTAAGGGCTTTCCCCTGTTCTCCGGCCCATATCAGGGCATTCTCGCGCATACCGATATTATAATCCGTACCGTGCCGGTAAGTTTCGAGAATTCTCTTCATCACCTTCCCATAGAGTTCCCACGCTCCTTTTTTGTCTCCGGTAAAGTAAATGTATTGCTGAACATCCCAGAAAAACCACAATGGGGCATCCACCGAATTAAAAGCGTAATTGCCGTCTTTTCCCATATTTGGGAAAAGCCCCTTATCGCTCATTTTTGAAATCTCCGTTTTCATTACCGCCTTAAAATCCTTAATGTTCCCCATTGTAAGCGTAAGCCCGGGCAGGGAGATAAATGTATCCCGGCCCCAACTGTCAAACCATGGAAAACCTGCGATAACCTCTGTTTTTCTCTTATAATGTTTGATAAATTGTTGTGCGGAATTGATCAGACAGTTCCGGAAAGAATTGCGCGGAGTACGTTTCTTCAACTCATAAGTAAAAGTTCTTTTCAGATTGGCAGTGGCCTCGGCCTGCGTCGAAGCAGAAAAGATCACACTCTCTCCTTTGCGTATGGGCACTTCAAAATAACCCGGAACAAAAAGATCCTCCTTGTAATCATAGCCCCGTTCCTGCTCGCGGATATATTCAATATTGTAAAACCAATGAGGTACCGGTATGAAATCTGCCGGTTTGTTAAACTGCATATGCAAGTAGGGAAAGCCTTCATACATCCTTATGCGCACGCCGTTTTCAATAAACTGCACTTTGGTATTGGCATACATATTGGCATGCGTCAGGGCGTGTTTGTTCCGGAAGGCCAAAAAAGGCCTAAAACGCAACCATGTATCGGAATGTGCTTCCAGTAAAGTGAATTTAACCAGTAGTTGTTCTTTTTTTTCGACCAATAACTTTTCTTCGAGCAATACCACCCCGCCTACCCGGCGATAAAGCTGAGGGATGGTCTCGGCATAAAACTCACGAATATACTTATGCCCCCTGGGCTCGTATAAATCTCCCTCAAACTTATGGATCCCAAGGTTGAATTCTTTCCCCCGCTGTATGACGGTGGTATCCAGGCTGGATAACAACACATGCTGCTCGCCTCCGAAAGCTTCTATGGGACATATTAACAGGCCATGATACTTACGTGTGTTGCATCCGATGATGGTAAAAGAAGCATATGATCCGGCACGGTTGGAACGCAGGATTTCCTTGCTCAGGGAATATTCAAGATTTACCAGTTGTTTTTTATCAAATTGCAAATAACTCATGTTCAAAATATTTTGATGCAAAAATACACGAATTACCCTTGCATTACAAACCTTTTAAAAATAATATTTCCCGGGAAAAATTCCACGTTTAACAGAAACTTTAGTTTTCTTTCTACGTATTAATTTTTATGTTATAAAAAACATTCAGATTTAGTTCAAAATCAAAAACACTAAAAAATGAAAAAAACAAAGTTTCTTGTTTTTCTTTTTACCGCAAGTCTTGTGCTTTTCGGGGTGTCCTGTAAAAAAGACAAAACCGAACCCCCGGCCAGCCAATCCAATGTTGTGATCATCACCCACGACATCGACCAGCCCACTACCTGGTCCGGTGATTCTATTTACGTCATTGAGGCCTGGGATTTTTATGTCAACAACACACTGACCATCAAACCCGGAGCTATCATCAAGTTTCATCCCACCGAAGGTCCTTACATGATGCTGGGAGGGACGGGAACCGTTATTGCCAAGGGTTCCGCTGCAAAACCGATTATTTTCACCTCATACAAAGATGATGACCACGGAGGAGATACCAATGGTGACGGAAACGCCACCTCTCCGGCATCAAAAGACTGGGGAGAGATTAACACCAACGGACTGAACGGGTCGGATTTTGAATACTGTCATTTCCTGTACGGAGGAAACAGCACCTACTCATCCACCCTGACAATCTATGGAAGAGCTACTGTAAAAAACTGTGTTTTTGCGCATAACGACGGTAGCGACAATACGGGATGGTACGGAGCGCTGGCCATGGTTGATGCTACTTCGGGCAGCATCGTACAAAACAATATTTTCTATGACAACATTCGTCCTTTGTCGGTTAGTGTGTATATGAATATTGACAATTCCAACGTATTCCATAATCCTGACAATGCCAGTGAAACCAATAAATATAACGGAATATATGTATATACGGATGACCTTGCTTCGGCTCTTTCCTGGGCTGAAACGGAAGTAGCCTTTGTCATAGACGATAATGACTGGTGGATCTACTCGGGAGGCTCCCTCACACTGGGAGACAACGTGGTTTTGAAATTCAAGCCTGAAGGCACCCTGGTCCTGGCACAAGGTTCGCAATTGAACAATCATGGCGGTACGGGTGTCTTTTTCACCTCTTACAAAGACGATTCCAAAAAAGGAGACACCAATGGCGACGGGGATGCAACCACTCCCGGAAACGGAGACTGGGGTGGAATATATGACGATAATGCCAGCATCTGGATGAACTGGAGCAATATAATGTATGACAGTCATTAATAAACAGATTCTGATTAGAAAAAGCAAAACAGCCCGGTTTATCTAACCGGGCTGTTTTTGTTCTTTTTATTTCACGGGTATAACAGAGAGCCGTAAAATTATGTAGTTTTGTCCCCGTTTCTTTTCAGCATTCAGACCTATGCCGGTGTTACGCTAATACAATGACAGAAAGGAGATGGCAAAACTTTTTTTATATTTCATATCACGAGATGCCCGTTATTACCGGAATTTTTTCTGGATCTGGCTTTCCCTGATCCTTTTTGTCTCTTCACTCCCCGATTTGCCCAATCCGGATGTTACGGTTTCCGGACGCGAGATACGGGTGGATCATCTGATACATTGGTTTCAGTACATGACCCTTGCATTTCTAATGGTCTCCTGGCAGTTCAAAAAAGCTCCTTCATTCCTCCGGAAAATAATTTTTTACACGCTGGTTATAGGTATTGCCATTGCAGTAGGGGATGAATATCACCAACTTCTGATTCCCGGCCGATCCTTTTCCTATATGGATATGCTCTCCAATACGCTGGGAGTTATTACAGGTGTTTTTCTGGCGGGGTTGCTCTGGGGATTAGCCACAAAAGGGAAACTGCAGAAGAACGGGAAAACGGAGTTATAACCCCTTACTCTTCCTCGGAAACAAGGATGGAAATCATCTGTCTCAGCGGGATAAGTTTTATCATCACTGCCAGCAGCAGGGATAGCGAAATCTGAACGAGGTAACCGGTCAGGGGATTCAATCCCGAGCCATATAAGATCAGGCCGGTAAGTGTAATCATCCCGGCAAAAATATAGGTCTGAAACGGGACCATACGGCTTAAGGGTATCCGGAACCGGCGGCTGACCATCAGAATCTGTACCATTCCAATTCCTGCCTGGGTAACCAGACTGGCCCAGGCAGCGCCGAGAGTCTGAAAACGGGGTATGAGGATAAAATTCAAAAAAATATTCAACAAAAATCCTCCTGCCGCCAACCGGCTTAAAGGTTTGATATCTCCACGGGCCGTAAGCAACGTTCCGAACAAATATCCGGAAGAGGCGAAGATCAGGGCCCCCATCAATAAACCCAATACACCGGAGGAAGCCTCTGTGCAACTCAGGTAGAGAAGATGCATCACCGGATCCCGGTAAATGATGGTGGTTATGCCCAGGATCAGCACCGGGATCATCATAAGCAGAAAAGCAAACTTTACCAGCCCGGTTACGGGCTTATCTTCTTTGATCATCCTGGAAAATAAAGGCAGTAAGATTACGGAAAAAAGGTACGCATACATAACAAAAGCATCCAACAATCTGAAAGCCTGTGCGTATATCCCCGCCTGGCGGGCCCCGTCCGGCAACATACGCTCCAGCATGACCGAATCAACCCGGTAGTACAAAGCCATTAAGAGGGTGAGCATGGCAAAAGGAAAACTCTCGCGAAGGATCCTGAAGAAAAAAACCTTATCAAAACGGGGACGGAAAAAGGATGTTTTGGTGAGCACCAGAACAAACGCCCCCACGGCAACCAGCCCATATGCCAGCGACTGCAGATAGACATACCACTCTATCCGGAAAGGCTCGTCGGTCACATGCCCCCATAATACAATGCCTACCAGAAGAATCATCAGTATGCGGTCGGCGACGGATAGCACACTATCTGTTTTAAATAGATGAAGCCCTGTAATATTGGAACGGAAAAACAAGATAAGAGAAGCCAGAAACTGGTTCAATATCAGGAACCACAGCAGGTGCAGCTGACGGGGCGAATATCCCAGTACTATGGCAAGACCCACAGAGACCAGGACATAAACTACCGCCAACAGCAACCGGATCAGAAACAACTGGGAAAACCATACAGACAGTTTCTCAGGTTCACGCGAGATAACCCGGTTATTGTAATTGGTGGTCCCGGCATCCAGTAAAATATTCAGCAAAAGGGAAAAGCTGAACAGGGAAAAATAAAACCCATACGCCTCCGATCCCGTAACATTCTGAACCGTGCGGTCGATTCCGAATATCCAGAAAGGTTTGACCACCAGGTTTAATGAAACCAGTAAAATAAGATTCGAAAAAAACTTTTTTTTCAATCCTGATATTTTGGTTTATTTTACATGCAAAAGTAATAAAGCCCTGTAAACAGAAAAGAGCCTTTCATGAATATTGCCCTAAATACCCGTTTTTTGATCCCCGGCAAGCTGGATGGCATCGGTTGGTATAGTTTTGAAGTGGTTCGCCGTCTTGCCCGGGATCATCCTGAACACACTTTCTGTTTTTTCTTTGACCGGCCGTATGCGCCCGAATTTCTTTTTTCCGATAATGTCCATGCTGTGGTCCTGCGTCCGCCAGCCCGGCACCCGGTCCTGTGGCACATCTGGTTTCAGCATAGCTTAACGAGATACCTGAAAAAACATCCCTTCGACCTGTTTTTTTCGCCGGACGGTTTTATCCCCCTTCACGCCGGGATCCCGTCTATCCCGGTCATTCACGACCTGAACTTTATGCATTATCCCGGAGAGCTTCCCAAAAGTGTCAGCCGGTATTATCGCCGTTATTTCCCCCGGTTTGCAGAAAAAGCGGCTCAGATCCTCACCGTTTCGGAATTTTCAAAACAAGATATCACCCGGCAGTTCGGGATCCCTCCTGAAAAGATCAGTGTAGCCTGGAACGGAATTCATGAAGTTTTCAGCCCGCTCTCCGAAAAAACGAAGGAAGAAACCAGGAAACAATTTTCGTATGGTGATCCTTATTTTGTCCATATAGGATCTTTGCTGCCCCGTAAAAACATACCCCGGCTCCTTCAGGCTTTCGACCTGTTTCGGGCCTCTTCATCCGGCCCCTGTAAGCTGGTGATCGCCGGCCGGCCCATGTTTGGAATGAGTGAGATAAAGAAGACACTGCAAAATATGAAATATACGGCAGATGTCATTATGGCCGGGAACCTGTCCCGCGGAGAAGCCCACAGGATCCTGGGTTCTGCCGATGCCTTGATTTTTGCCTCTTATTTTGAGGGTTTCGGCATCCCTCCGGTGGAAGCCATGGCCTGCAACGTTCCCGTAATCGCCGCACAGGCAGCGGCTATTCCCGAAGTATGCGGGGATGCAGCCCTTTATGTAGATCCTTTCTCTGTAGAAAGCATCAGCCGGGCCATGCTGAGGATACAAAAAGACCGCTCCTTGCGGAAACAACTTATCGAAAAAGGCTCGCGGAGAGCAACCCTTTTCAGTTGGGATCACACCGCCGCCACCGTATGGAAGGTAATGGAAGAAACGCTACAAAAAACTACACGAACCAATCCTTAACATGCACCACTGACTATGAATCCGGAACCACAAATCCCGAACCATGAATCCTCAGCAACCATGCTTGAGCCTTATTTTCATACTCCGGAAACAGAAGCAGGGCTGGACGAAGCGGGCAGGGGTTGTCTGGCAGGGCCTGTGGCGGCAGCCGCCGTGATTCTGCCCCGGGACTTTGATCTTCCGGGCCTGAACGACTCAAAAAAACTCTCCGCAAAAAAACGGGATGCTTTACGAACAGAGATTGAACGTCAGGCGCTGGCCTGGGCTGTAGCTATGATTGACAACACACAGATTGACAAGCTTAACATATTCAGGGCGTCGTATGCCGCCATGCATGAAGCCGTACGCAAACTGGGCAAGACCCCGGATTTCCTGCTTGTTGACGGGAAGTTCTTCATCCCTTACGAGACCATCCCTTATACATGCATTATCAAAGGCGACGGAAAATATGCGTCCATTGCCGCTGCCTCTGTCCTGGCCAAGACCCACCGTGACGAGTATATGCTTCGATTACATAAGGCGTATCCCGTTTATCAGTGGGACAAGAACAAAGGATACCCTACCAAAAGCCATCGCAAAGCCATCCGCGAACACGGCATAACGCCTTATCACCGCCGCTCTTTCCGTCTGACGGATGAACAAACGGAAATACCCTTCAAAAATATGGTTAAGAACATACAACGTAAACAAAAATAAAATTGCCTGTTATGCAAATAAACTCACTCATTTTTCCTTATTTTACCGCCGGAATAACATAAATACCAACAGCTAAATACTATTTTAACTCATGCACATTATGAAACGTACAGGAACATTAATTTTAGGATTATTTCTCCTGGTCAGTCCGTTGCTCCGGGCCGATGAGGGGATGTGGCTTTTGCCTTTGCTGGAAAAGCTGAATATCGGCACCATGACCCGTATGGGGCTTAAGCTGTCTGCCGAAGACATTTACAGCATCAACCATTCCAGTCTGAAAGATGCCGTTGTCATTTTTGGCGGCGGATGTACCGGGGAGATCGTCTCCGACCAGGGTCTCCTGCTGACAAACCACCATTGTGGCTACGGAGCTATCCAGGAACACAGCTCTACGGAACATAATTATCTGGAAGACGGTTTCTGGGCGCCCACTCAAAAGGATGAACTTCCAAATCCCGGGCTGCGGGTTACTTTTCTTGTTCGTATGGAAGATGTTACGGATCAGATCGTTTCAGCGCTGAACGACACCATGTCCGAAGACACCCGTACAAAGGTGATCAGTGATCTCAGCAAAAAGATTGTTAAAAAGGCGACAGACAGTACGGATTATCAGGCCTCCGTCCGTTCGTTCTTTTCAGGCAACCGGTATTATCTTCTGGTTTATGAGATTTACAAGGATGTCCGTTTTGTCGGAACGCCGCCTTCTTCCATCGGAAAATACGGCGGAGACACCGATAACTGGATGTGGCCCAGGCATACCGGAGACTTCAGTGTTTTCCGTGTCTATATGTCACCCGACGGAAAGCCTGCCGAATATTCTCCCGACAATGTACCCCTGAAGCCCAAGCATTACCTGCCTGTCTCCCTGAAGGGGGTACATCCCGGCGATTTCACCATGGTCATAGGCTACCCCGGAGGAACCACCCGCTACATGACTTCCTGGGAGATCGACGAGGTGATGAAAATCACCAACCCTAACCGGGTTAAAATAAGGGGTACACGCCAGGAAATCCTCTGGAAAGATATGATGGCCAGCGAAAAGGTCAGGATCCAGTATGCCGAAAAATATTCCATGTCGAGCAACTACTGGAAATTTTCTATCGGTCAGAATCAGGATCTTAAGAAACTCAATGTGAAAGCCCAGAAACTGTCCCTGGAAAAAGAATTCCGTAACTGGGTATCCCGGGATCCGGAAAGAGAAAAGAAATACGGTCAGGCACTGGACCTGATCAAAGATGCCATTGAAGGCAGGGCCGATTACCGCTATGCCTCCCAGTACCTCAGCGAGGCTTTGATCCGGGGCAGCGAGGTGATCCTTTTTGCCTACCGCATCCGTGGACTGGAGAAAGCCCTGCAATCCGGCGATCCCCAACAGATCAGTAAAGCCGTGGAAACCGCAAAAAAGACAGCCGAGGGATTTTTCAAAGATTACAACCCTCCCACCGACAAAGCGGCGTCCAAAGCGATGTTCAAATTATATGCCGAAAACGTCAAACCGGAGTTTCAGCCGGATATATTCGCAATGATCCGGAAGAAATACAAAAGCCATTACGATAAATACATTGATCATCTGTTTGCCAAATCAATCTTTACCAATGAACAGCGGTTTGATGCTTTCCTGCAGAATCCCAAACTCAAGACCCTGCAAAAAGATCCGGCCTACGATGCGGCCCAGTCCATCATCAACGAGTATTTCTATCTCATGAGCCAGGAGTCTCAGTTTGATGAAGAACTCAGCAAAGGGCACCGCCTGTATATGGCCGGCCTGATGGAGATGTTCCCCCATAAGATCTTTTATCCGGATGCCAACTTCACCATGCGTCTTACTTACGGTACGGTGGAAGGTTATGAACCGCGGGATGCCGTTCACTACAAATATTTCACCACTCTGAAAGGGGTTATGGAAAAAGAAGATCCGGATAATTACGAGTTCATTGTCCCTGAAAAGCTCAAAGAGCTCTATCAATCCAAAGATTTTGGCCGGTACGGGGAAGACGGCATCATGCACGTATGTTTTATCACCAATAATGACATTACGGGCGGCAATTCAGGCAGTCCTGTGATGAATGGCAACGGTGAACTCATCGGACTGGCTTTTGACGGCAACTGGGAAGCCATGAGCGGAGACATCGCTTTCGAGAACAGCCTGCAGCGCTGTATCGTCGTGGATATCCGTTATGTACTCTTCATTATGGATAAGTTTTCCGGGGCCCGTCATTTGGTGGATGAAATGACCATCATGGAATAGGAAAACAAACTGTCGGGCTGCCTGCATGCAGTCAGCCCGACAGCATTACCTTAGATACCTTTCAGATATTATTATATGGAAATCAGTCTTAAAGAGATCTTAGCTACCTTCATGGTGTTGTTTGCCGTCATTGACATCACCGGTTCGATACCGATCATTGTAGATATCAAGAGCAAGGTGGGAAAGATAGAGGCCGAGAAAGCCACGCTGGTGTCTTTTATCATCATGTTTGCTTTTCTGATGATCGGAGAGCCGCTCCTGGGGTTTTTCGGCGTGGACATATCCTCTTTTGCCATCGCCGGCTCTTTCGTGCTGCTTTTCCTGGCGTTGGAAATGGTTCTGGGAATTCCATTTTTTAAACATGATGCCGAAGGCGGAGGATCCATCGTCCCCATAGCCTTCCCCCTGATCGCCGGCGCCGGATCGATCACCACCCTGCTTTCGCTGCGGGCCAGTTACAGCACCATTAACATTCTGATCGGCTTGTTGCTGAATATGATCATCGTTTACCTGGTCCTAAAAGCTACAAGATGGTTTGAAAAAATCCTGGGGCCCACCGGCTTATACATTCTGCAGAAATTCTTCGGCATTATCCTCCTGGCCATTGCCATCCGCCTGTTTATCAGCAACACCGGAATCCATCTGAACAATGCCCCCTGATATTATCATATACACCGACGGAGCGGCTCGCGGCAATCCGGGGCCGGGCGGATACGGGGTTGTTCTGATGTCGGGCAAACACCGTAAAGAACTCTCTGAAGGATTCCGCCTCACCACCAATAACAGGATGGAATTGCTGGCGGTGATCAAGGCGCTGGAAGCCCTGAAAATCCCCAAAAGTAGTGTAACCATATATACCGACTCAAAATATGTGGCCGATGCCGTAAACAAGGGATGGGTGTTTCAGTGGGAACAAAAAGGATTCAAAAAGAAAAAGAACCCGGATCTCTGGAAACGGTTCCTCGGGCTTTACCGCAAGCATGATGTTAAACTGGTTTGGATCAAAGGACATAACAACACGACGGAAAACGAAAGGTGTGATCAACTGGCCGTGAAGGCCTCCCAAGGGAAGCATCTGAAAGAAGATACAGGATATATTTCCGCTAGGGAGGATAAGGAACTTTCTTAACCAACGCTGCCTCCGGCTTACCGGTACAGTGGTCCTGAGGAAACACCTGTTAGCGTGGTGCAGTCCTACCGGCAGCATTGCAGATATAACCAACCGTATCCCATCAGGTTATACAACCCGGTTTTATTGGTTCTTGTAATTACCAGTGTATCTGTCTTTTTTGGATATTCTACGTAGTGCCCTACGTAGGGATCCTGCCCTCTTTGTCCTGATACGGCAGGCTTGAAAACCGAACGGGAGACTTTGTAAGCCCCCCATTCAGTAAAAATCATGATCGTCAGAACCGTTTATTTCTTACTGATCTTATATACCCTTCTGACTTTCTGGTCCCGGCTGATTACCGAGATCATGTAAATACCTGCATGATAATTCTGCATGTCAATCTCTTTCACCTCACCCGGCTGTACCTGCATATATTTTTTGACAAGTACCTTTTTCCCGGTAATATCCATGATCACTACGGTAAAATCCTGTGGATTCCGTATGGTGAAACGGATGTTCAGATTATCCTGCACAGGGTTCGGGTATGTCTTCACCGACCAGTTGACGGGTTTGTTGTCGTCCACACCCGTTACATCCAGTTCAAAAGGCTGTTGAAATCCCTGGGTCAGGATCATATCGCCACCCGTCAGGGTGGTCACTGCCACTTCGCCCACTGTAAATGACAGGCTTACCGTACCGTTGTCAAAGTATCCTCCGGCCGTAGAGACAACCGTAGGTGAAAGAATCTGGCCCTGTGCCAGCATGGCACCGGAAACCAGGAGGAATATTGCGATTATCTTTTTCATGATCTGCTTCATTTGTACGATTTTTTTACAATTTACATTATTTTCAGAAAAACACAAAACCTCTCTCCTTTTATTTCTGCTGTTTTTTCAGCTTCTCAATTTCCTGTTTCAGTTGTTCGATTTCTTTTTGTTGCTCCTGAATGGCCTTGTTCAGTAATGGAATCAATTCCGTTAACGCCACGCCGTATCTGTCATTTTTCTTATCATAAACAACCATATCAGGATAGACTTTCCGGGCATCCTGGGCAATATATCCGATATGCTTCACATTCGGCACCTGGTTAAAACTGTAATTAACAACCTGTAGTTTATTAATGATACTAAGGGCATTAACACTAGATTTGGAAATGTTGGTTTTAAGTCTTCTATCGGAATTCTGAACAAGTGATAAGGTTCCGTTTATCAACTGAATAGCTCCCTGATAATGCGATCCTCCGTCAAAAAAGCCTATCATATAATTCGTACCACTACCGTCGTTACTCCCTGATTTAATATATATTCCAGAATTATTTAATGTTCCTCCGGAATTATTAAATCCCGCTGCATACCCGGTTCTTGAAACATCAAGGGTTAAGGTTCCGTTAAACTTCAAATAATTATTCTCGAAATCACCATAAATCAAAGCATTATGATAATTATCCGTTTCCAAATAATTATTTTCAATCACCAGTTTATTACTTCCTCCTTCCAGATATCCGGCATATCTGCCGATAAAAACATTCCCGCTGCCTTTAGCGCCCCGGCCTGAACCCAGGCCGATATAGACGTTTCCGGAACCGGAACCTGAATCGTACCCGGCTTCCCCGCCTAAATATGTATTGTCGGTTCCTGTATTATAGGAACCTGCAGAATACCCGAAATAAGCACATTCCGTCCCTGTGGTATTCAGTCGTCCGGCATCATACCCATAAAAAGCATTGAACCCCCCGGTCGTGGTGGAGGTTCCGGCTCTGTAACCGGTAAAGGTATTGTAATTTGCTTCTGCGGTTTTTCCGGCATCTGTTCCGATAAAAACATTGTAGTTTCCATTCTGGTTTGCACTGCCTGCATTGTTTCCGATGGCAACATTATCACTGCCTGCATTGTCCGAATATCCGGCTTTCAGCCCGATGAAAACATTGTTGGACCCGTTGGCATTATCCGAAGAAAATCCGGCCTGGTATCCCAGATAGGTATTGTTGTTTCCTACGGTGTTGTGAAAGCCGCTCCAATACCCCAGATAGGAATTAAAGGAACCGGTGGTATTGTTAAAACCACTATTAGGCCCGAAAAAGGAATTATACGTACCTATGGTATTGTAATAGCCTGCCTGGAAGCCTACAAATACGTTCCATTCACCTGTGTTATTCATCCGGCCGGCCCGGTACCCCAGAAAAGTGTTAAAGGTCCCTGTATTATTATGCTCTCCTGCGAGGTATCCCACAAACACATTATAATGACCGTCGGTATTGTAATAACCGCTATGGGTCCCTATAAAAGTATTCAGGTAACCCTCTGTGTTAGCAAAACCGCTGCCACTCCCGATAAATATATTCGAATATCCTGTTGTGTTGCTTCTGCCGCTTTCCGTACCGATAAACACATTATCATTGCCCGTGGCGTCCGCTCCCGAAGGTGTTACGGCTGCACCTGCATTGTAACCGATAAAAACATTATTCATCCCCGTGGTATTATACCATCCGCTTTTGTAACCGAGAAAGACGTTCTGATCAGCATTGTTCATTACCCCCACCTGATATCCGATCATCACATTGCTCGATCCGGTCTGGTTGTAATAACCGGCCCAGTTTCCCATAAAAATATTATTACTCCCTTCCGTGTTATTGTAACCTGAAGCAAATCCGGTTAAAACATTGAAAGTACCAGAGGTATTGCTATATCCACTCATATATCCGAAGAAAGAATTGTAGTCGGCCTGGTTATTATAGCCGGCCTCATAACCCAGAAATGAATTATAATTACCGGTCTGGTTCTCATGGCCGGCCTGGTTTCCCACATATACATTGCCATAACCCCGGACCGTTTTGTACCCGCTCTCTTTTCCCAGAAAGATATTCTCATACCCGCTTTCATTGGAATACCCCGACTGGTAACCCATAAAAATATTATTCCCTCCTTCTGTATTGTTCATGCCGGCCTGATAACCGAAAAACTGGTTATACAGACCCGTGGTAATTTTAGATCCGCTTTGATGTCCGATAAAATAATTATCCTTATCCAGGTGCATCAGCTGGGCTGTTCCGCCTTTTTCGATGCCGAATCCTCCAATGGCAAAGCCGCCGCGGGGCCCCTTGGCTCTGGACTGGTCAATATAAATCCTCACACTATCCGGGGTAATCCGCAAATAATCCTGTGCCGGCCCCTTGGAGATATCAAACCCTCCAATGGCAAAACCGCCGCGGGGCCCTTTGTTCGGAGAGGCATTTACATACATCCTGATC
>JANTHB010000004.1 GCA_024762655.1 Bacteroidales bacterium | reverse complement strand
CTTTTTGATCTTTTCAATGGATTCGAGAGAGAACAACAGGGTCCAGCGGGCAATGTAATTTGTGTACCAGTTGTTGTGTACATTGTTTTCGTATTCATTGGGTCCAGTAACGCCCAGGATCACGTATTTGTGTCTGGGCTCTGAATAATTAACCCGTTGGCTCCAGAACCGTGACAAGGCGATCAATACCTCCAGACCGTAATCGAAGAGATAGTCATAACGTCCCGTATAGTTGATGTATTTGTGGATCGCATAAGCGATGGCCCCGTTCCGGTGGATTTCTTCAAAGGTGATCTCCCATTCGTTGTGGCATTCTTCCCCGTTCATTGTAACCATCGGGTAGAGAGCTGCACCACCGGTAAAGCCGAGTTTTCCGGCGTTTTCAATGGCTTTGGGCAGATGGCGGTACCTGTATAACAACAGGTTACGGGCGATTTCCCTTTTTCCGGAATAAAGGTAAAAAGGAAAAGCGAATGCTTCGGTGTCCCAATAGGTGCTTCCGCCGTATTTTTCTCCGGTGAAACCTTTGGGGCCGATGTTCAGGCGTTCGTCTTTGCCGGTATAGGATTGATGAAGCTGGAAAATATTAAACCGTATCCCTTGTTGAGCCGCCAGATCGCCATGGATCAAAAAATCTTTTTCTTTCCAGATAGCCGCCCATTCTTTTTGGTGGGACTTCAGCATCCCCTCAAAACCGGTTTTAACCGCTTTCTGTAATTTGTTTTGGGTTTCTTCCATAAGTTGCTCCGGCGAATAGTATAAAGAAGAAAGGATGGCGGCAAACTTATCCAGGAACACCTCATTTCCTTTGTCAGCCCTGACGGTAAAGTTTTTCTCCAGGTATTTGGGCCGGCGTGTCCAGGACTTTTTGTGCAAGACCTGACTGTTGTCAATCCAGGCCTGGCAGCTGATGCCCGTCGCTACCCTGAAATCCAGCTTTTTGGTCTTTACCTGAATGATGCCGGATTCTCCGTTTGCCCATTGATCTTCTTCTTCCCAGAATTTCTCCCCGTAATTGGATTCTTCGTTTTTAACGTCGGCGTCCAGATAGGGGGACAGAGAAATACTTACCGGTCCCGACAACGGACGAAGCACGTATCTGATGGCTCCTGTTTCATCATCTGCCATACTGAGAAAGCGAACCACCGATATTTCAACATCAATATTATCGGGGAAATGAGCTGTAAAAGACCGTTTTAATACCCCCACCTTCATGTCCAGTACACGTCGGAAGCCGGAGACCGGAATTTTTGCAAGATCCAGGGGGGTTTCGTTTATTTTGATATGAATCCCTATCCAGTTCGGGGCATTGAGGATCTTGGCAAAGTATTCGGGATAGCCGTTTTTCCACCAGCCAACCTTTGTTTTATCCGGATAATAGATCCCTGCCAGATAATGTCCCTGCAGTGTGTCTCCCGAATAATCCTCTTCAAAATTACCCCGCTGGCCCATCTTCCCGTTTCCGATGCTGAAAACACTTTCGGAAGCACGGTGGTTTTCCTTTTCAAACCCTTCTTCTATGATTTTCCATTCGTCGGGCTTAAACCGTTGGTGATTCATTCTTTCAGTTTTTTTCTGTTTGATGCATTTTTTTTCGGGGATCATCCACATCGTTCACCCAAAAAACAAGACCGGCCGCCAGGATCATGGATGCGCCACCCAACACCAGGGCATAGATAGCCTGGTCGGCAAACAGATGTCGCACCATAAATCCCAGAATACTGGCGGCCAGTATCTGTGGAATCACAATAAAGAAATTAAAGATGCCCATGTAAGTTCCCATTTTTTCAGGGGGCAAAGAGCCGGTTAGTATGGCGTAGGGCATAGAGAGAATACTGGCCCAGGCAAAACCAATGCCGAGCATGGGAATGATTAGTAATACCGGGTTTTTGAACAGGAAGATGGAAGCCAGTCCCGCGCCGCCTGCGATCAAAGCAACGGCATGGGTTGTTTTTCTCCCTGTTTTCTTCGCAAGCACAGGGAGCAGAAAAGCCACTATGGCAGCAAAACCATTATAAACGCCAAAGAGTACTCCCACCCAGTTGGCTCCTGTATTATACAGTGCCGATTTGGTGTCATTGGTGCCGTATATAAAACTGGTCACTCCGGCGGTGGTATAGATCCACATGGCAAAAAGGGCAAACCAGGAGAAAAACTGAACCACGGCCAGTTGTTTCATGGTTGCCGGCATATTGTTAAGGTCGGTAAGAATGGTTACCAGACCATTGGATCTGTGCAGGGAGAGTTTGTAAATGCCTGCAATAATCATTAACAGGCCGTAGGCTGCCAGGCCTATGGAAAGAATGTATACCTCTGCTTCGGCTTTGATGTACCAGGTCAGCAGGCTAAGAAGGAGTCCTGCGAGAATCCAGAGAATGCCCGTTTTATAAAAAGCAGGGGTCTTTGCCGTTTTACGGACCGGCTTATGGTCTTCGGCTCTTTGTTGTTCATCTGCAGCATTGAACGCTTTCAGCTCTTCGGGCGAGTATTCTTTGGTAGTGATGACGGTCCAAAGTACGGACAGAAGGAAAATGCTGCCACCTATATAAAAGGACCATTTGACATTGGGGGGAATCCTGGCGTCTCCCAAAGGAACGGTAGAAACGTTAAACCAGTTGGTCAGGACGTATGGCAACAGGGAAGCGATGACGGCTCCCGTACCGATGAAAAAACTCTGCATGGCAAAACCGGTGGTACGCTGTTCGGAGGGAAGCATATCCCCGACAAAGGCCCGGAAAGGTTCCATGGAGATATTGATAGAGGCATCCATGATCCAGAGCGTGCCGGCGGCGATCCACAGTGTCGGCGAATTAGGCATAAAAAACAGGGCCGCAGAGGCCAGGAGGGCGCCGGTCAGGAAGTAAGGCCGTCGTCGCCCCAGACGGCCCCAGGTATTGTCGCTCATATGCCCGATGATAGGCTGTATGATCAGGCCCGTAACAGGGGCTGCAATCCATAAAATCGGAATCTTGTCTATGGGAGCATCCAGTGTTTCGAAAATCCTGCTGACATTGGCATTTTGCAATGCAAAACCAAACTGGATCCCAAAAAATCCGAAACTCATATTCCATATTTGCCAGAAACTTAACCGGGGTTTTGACCGTGCCACAAAATAAATTTTTAATGAATAATAATTGTTTTCCAGAGCCAAAAATAAAGATTATTCGGTAAAATAAAACTTCTTATCCTCTTTATTTACAGGATGATTCGTTTATTTAAAATAGATTCTCTTGCATGTCTTGTTTCAAACGTTTACGATACATGATGAAAAAACTGAAAAAAAAATAAAAAAACAGCCCTGCATTACCGGATAATGACTTTCCTCAGGAAAACACTTGTAGCAGACCTGAATTGCAGGAAATATGTCCCGCCCGGCAGATCATGAACATCGAGAATAATATCCGGGGAGACGGGATCTTTTTTTGTTTTGCAGATCCTTCCGGAAATGTCCAGCAGCCGGATGGGTGAAATGAGTGGACCGGCCGGCAGATGGATGTGTATCTGGTTGCGGGCCGGGTTGGGCCATACAGCGAAAACATCCGGTTTCATTTTGGGGTTTGATGTGGGGGGCAGAACCATCACCCTCAGCCAGGCGGTATCCCCGGAACATCCGCTTATATTGGTAAGGAATACCCCGATACTGTCTTGTCCGGGGGTTGTCCAGGTGACGATGGTTCCCGGGCCGGTGGTGGGCCATAAAGGATATCCTCCTCTGATCAGCCAGGTGTAGTAACCGTCCTGCGGAGGGCAGATAAAATACCAGGCAGTATCATAAAGGGCTGTCTGTGTATATCCGCAAATTTTGCCCGTGACCACAGGTTCAGGCTCTGTAAGCCGGACACTGTCCATGGCCCTGTTGCCGGCGTCGTCGGTGACGGTTACGTGGTACCACCTCCAGGCGCTGAGGCCCGTGGCCAGGGTGTCGGCAGAGGGAGGGTTGTTGTCCCATTGCCAGTGGTAGGGAGGGATTCCGCCGGAAGCCTCTGCCAGGGCCCATCCGTCATCTCCTCCAAAGCAGGTGACATTAGCGCTGTCAACGATCCGTACGGTCAGGGGCGGTCCCGGAATAAAAGGAGAAGCGAAATGGACCACAAGCCAGTCATTGTGCCAGGTATGGTCAGAGGTATTCCAAAGCTGTCCTGTTTCCGTTTTCAGGACGTTGCAGTTATCATAATCGTATAGATACCGGTAATTGTCCTCCCATGTGGCAGAACCCGTATGCCAGATTTGAAATAAAATCAGGGTGTCGTTTCCCGCTTCATTCTGATAATACAGATATCTTACTGTTTCTTCCCAGTGGTCTGTGTGCCAGGTTTGATAGTCCTGCATTGTCAAGGTCCCCTCCTTGTATGAATAAAGGATCATGGTTTGGTTTATCCACTGATCTGAAACAGAGTCCCATGTTGACAATACCTCTTTTGTGCGGCGGCCGGCGTCATCGTAATAAAAAGACCGTTTGGAACTATTTATCCACCGGACAATTGCCGAATCATACTGTTGTCTGACGGAAGTCGTATCCAGGTTTTGTTCCCAAAAATCAAGGGTCCTGTAAACAGGGGTCCATTTTCCCTGTGCACGATCCCACGAATCTGATTGAGAAAGGGTACGATGACCGGTCGAATCATATTCAAAATCATACCTTGCAGAATTTACCCATGTGTTGGCGGATTCATATTTTTGAGATAAATTGGTTGCAAGCCATCCTTCTTTTGTATACTGGTAAAAATTTTTGTAAGCACTGTCCCAGGAAAGGGTTGCGGAGTTATAGTAAAAGGTATAGAATGCCAATAACCGGCCGGATGAAGAATATTTATTCTCGATCCGGGATTGGGGTACCCAGGTATTTTCCGGATGGTTTCTGTTTTCGTACCACACTGTTTTGCCATCCCGGTTGTATCCCCAGAAACAACCCCGGGACAGGATCCAGGAAGAGTCAGAAGCAGACCAGTTGTAAAAATAGGTTGAATCCTGTACAAAACGGCCCGGACAAATTGTTTCAAAGCCCTTTGTAGCCCTCTTGCCCGGATGTTTCATCGGATATTCTCTGAGAAGCGTATGGATGTATGAAGTATCGGACGGTAATGTTCCCGGTATTTCCGATAAGACCGGAAGTACAGGGAAAAAGAACAAAACGATGATCCAACCGGCTGTTTTTTTCATAAATCGCCCAATTTTCATCCAATTTAATAAAAATGATTGAAAAACCGAAAAAAACAAAGCCCGGATTGGATGATTATACGCTTTTTATATTTCCATTTTAATCCTGTGTTTCTTCAGCTCCCTGTCCAGGGACCTGGCCTTGCCGGTGATCCGGTCCAGCTCTTCCCAGAAGCCCGGACCATGGTTCTTATGGACGGTATGTGTCAGTTCGTGGAGAATGATATAGTCTATCAGGTGCGAGGGAAGTTGCATCAGATGGATGTTGAGGTTGATATTCAAAGCAGCGGAACAACTCCCCCAGCGTGTTTTCATATTTTTCAGAAAGACCTTGCGATAGACAAAACCATGCCGGGCTGCCAGTTGGCTGACACGAAGTGGCAGATAACGCCGGGCTTCCGCTCGCAGGGTCTCAATGTACAACCGGTCGACGATGTCTTTCAATTCCGGGTCATGGACGGAAAGGGAAGAGGGATAAAACAATGTTGTAATGCCCTCTTGTATTTTCGCTGAAAAACCATCCCTGTCAGCCGGGGTGAGGAGGAGTTTGTGATGCCGGGTAAAAACATTTTCCCCGGGCTGAAGCGCTTGTCCGGAAGAGGTGTTTTGAGGAATATTTTGAAGTGTCCGCCGGACCCAGTCTTTCTTTTTCTCCAAGAACCTGATCCCTTCCCGGTAAGACACCACAGAGGGAATTACGACCTTTACCTCTCCTTTTTCCGAAATGCGGATGCTAACCCGTCTGGCACGAGCGCTTTTTCGAAGAATAACCGGTCCGATCCCGGGAAAAGAATATGATTTTTCCATGTATCTGTGCTTAAAAAGATCAGCGGGCTAAAAATCGGCAATTTTTATCAAATATCATTAAAGATATTCCGTTATTTTTCTATATTAGCTGCCCTGTATTTTAACAGGTTGTTGATTTTATTTACAGGGGAAATGGGTAGTTACCGAAGGTCTCAGGAAAGGGGAGAGCATTACCCGGCCTGTATCAATGGGAGACAATTTTTGAATAGGACAAAAACATCAGGAAAGATGAAAAGATATATTTTTCTATTAATAGTCCTTCTGACTTTTTCTGTTACAGGACGTAGCCAGGAGAAAAAGTGGTCGCTTGAAGACTGTATTCAGTATGCGATTGAGAACAATATTCAGATCAAGCAGCAGGAGTTGAATTCCCGGCTGAGTGAGAATGCCCTGAAACAATCCAAGCTAAGCCGGTTACCCAATCTTAATGCAGGAACGAATTATTCGTTTTCCACGGGGCGCGTGCTGGACATGACCACCTATCGTTTTACCAACAACTCTGTCAATTATGTTGGGACCAATGCCGGGACCAATATGAATTTGTTCAGCGGGTTTAAGACCAGGAATACCATCAAACAGAACAAATACAGGCTGATGGCCAGTATGGCTGAACTGGACCGGGTTAAGAATGACATTTCCATGAATATTGCCCTGGCCTATCTGCAAATTTTGCTGGATAAGGAGTTGCTGGAGGTAGCCCGTCAGCAGACCGCTATCACCAGGCTACAGATCGATCGTACCCGCAAACTTGTAGAGGCGGGGAGCGTACCCCTTGGCAACCTGTTGGAGATACAGGCTCAGGCAGCCTCCGAGGAAATGCAGGAGGTCAATGCTTCTAATGCCCTGGATATTGCGTATCTGAATCTTACGCAGATCCTCGACCTGGATTCTGTTCCCGGCTTTGATATTGTTGTTCCGGAAATGGAAAATCCGGACAGTAATTTTCTGATCCCGGGGGTCAGCCAGGTTTTTTCCGATGCCATGAATGTAATGCCCCAGATAAAAAGTGCCGATTATCAGTTGAAAAGCTCCGAGCTCGCTTTAAAGATTGCCAAGAGCTCCAGAAGCCCGAGACTGAACCTTTCCGGCAGTTTTAATACGAGTTATTCGGACAACCGTCAAAAGGTGCTGGGTGTGGATCCCGTGGAGGGAATTATTTACGGGGATTATCCTTTCTGGAACCAGCTGGGAGATAACCGGTATTGGGGTGTCGGACTGGGTCTGAGCATACCCATATTCAACAACTGGCAAGTTGAGCGGGGCGTGAAGGACGCAAAAATCAACATAGAAAATGCACAATTGCAGTTCCAAAACGAAAGAAACCGTTTGTACAAAGAGATACAGCAGGCTTATGCCGATGCCAGGGCTGCTTTGAAAAAGTATTTGGCTACCCGCAAAACCGTATTATCCATGGAGGAATCGTTCCGGTATACCTCAGAGAAGTTTGATGTAGGCCTTGTAACAAGCGTGGATTATAATACGGCCAAAAACCAGCTCACAAAGGCCCGTTCGGACATGCTGGGGGCCAAATATGAGTTTATTTTCAAAGTGAATGTGCTGAACTTTTACAGGGGTAAACCCTTTAGCCTGAATATACAATTTTAACAGACCTTATGTTTTTTGCAGAATATTAAATTACAGATAGATGAAAAAAAATAAAGCTTTATACATTTTGCTCGGCGTGACGGTCTTAGCGATAATCCTGGCTATCATCGGGAAAAAAGCCGGCTGGTTTGGAAAAGAAATGACTTATAAGGTAGCCGTGGAAAAAGGGAAATACCGCACCATCATTGAAACGGTCAGTGCCAACGGAAAGATTCAACCGGAAACGGAGGTAAAACTGGCTCCGGATGTCTCCGGCGAGATAGTCGAATTGAATGTAAAGGAAGGAGACTATGTGCATGCAGGCGATCTGCTGGTGAGAATAAAACCGGATGTTTACATCTCGGCCCGTGACCGGGCAGCTGCTGCTGTACATTCGGCGAAAGCACGATTGGCTCAGGCAGAAGCAAAATTCATACAGGCCAGACAGAATTATGACAGAAACAAAAAACTGTATGAGCATAAGACCATCTCAGAAGCCGATTTTGAGAATGCTGAATCTAACTATAAAATGGCCAAGGCGGATGTGGATGCTGCGCGTTTCTCCCTCTTAAGTGCCCAGGCCAGCCTGAAAGAAGCGGAAGAAAATCTGATTAAAACGAAAATCTATGCGCCCATGTCAGGGACGGTCTCGAAGCTGAATGTGGAAAAAGGAGAACGTGTGGTTGGAACCTCCATGATGGCCGGTACCGAGATGATGCGTATTGCAGATCTGAGTACCATGGAAGTATTGGTAGAGGTGAACGAGAATGATATCATACGCGTGGAAACAGGCGATACTGCCATCGTTGAAGTAGATGCTTATCTGGGGGATAAATTCAGAGGGACGGTGACCGAAATTGCCAACTCCGCCTCAACTACCGGTATATCCGTAGATCAGGTTACCAGCTTTAATGTGAAGATACGGGTGTTGCGGGATTCATACAAGCATCTTATTTCGGAAAACAATCCCCATCCATTTCGGCCCGGAATGTCGGCCACGGTAGATATTCAGACAAACCGGAAAGAACATGCTCTTTCGTTACCCATACAGGCTGTGACAACAAGGACAGATACATTGTCTTCAGGAGAAAATGAAGACGAGGTTCTTACGGAAGATGAAAGAACCAAAGAGGTGGTTTTTGTAGTTCAGGGGGATTATGCCCTCCAGCGAGAAGTGGAAACCGGAATCCAGGATGACAATTTTATTGAGATAAATAAAGGGATCACCGACCAGGAGGATGTGGTGGTGGCTCCGTACAATATCATTGCCAAAAAGCTTCAGGATAGTACCCGGGTTGAAGTAGTTCCCAAAAAAGAACTGTTCAAGGCCGGGAAAAAATAAACCCCAGCGAAAACATGTGTTTGATCCTGAATATTGAAACATCTTCCGATATTTGTTCGGTGGCCCTGGGGAAAGGTGAAAACACACTGGATATTCTTGAAAGTCAAGAAGCAAGAGATCATGCCAGGGTGCTTACTTTGCTTATCGATAAGATCCTGAAAAAAAACAAGCTGGAAACGAGTGATCTGCATGCAGTGGCTGTCAGCAAGGGGCCCGGCTCATATACCGGGTTGAGAATAGGTGTTTCCACCGCGAAAGGGCTGTCCTATGGCTTAAACATTCCACTCATTGCCGTATCTCCCCTGGAAGCAATGGTTACAGAAGCTTTGGAGATCATAAGGAAAACATTGCCGGATATTCCTCCAAACACCTGGCTATGTCCCATGATCGATGCCAGGCGAATGGAAGTTTATCTGTCTTTTTTTGATATGTCCGGCAAGCAAAAAACGGATGTTCAGGCCGAGGGGATTACGTCCGGGTCCTTCGAAAAGATCCTGAAAGAGCGTACGGTGTTTTTTTTCGGAACAGGGAGTGAGAAATGCAGGAAGGTGCTTACGCACCCCCATGCCAGGTTTCTTGAAAACATCAGGCCTTCGGCAGAATTTATGATCCCCCTGTCTCATGAACGCTTTCAATTACAGGCCTTTGAAGATGTTGCCTACTTTGAGCCTTTCTACCTGAAAGAATTTATGGCTACGATTCCAAAAAATAAATTAAAAACGGACCGGTAATTGCAGGAAAACAAACAAAAAGGGGATGAAAAGAAGTATGATGGTTCGTAGTATATTATTTTTTCTGATACTTGTATCATGGGTCGGGGAACTTTCGGTTCGTGGAGAAGAACCGGTGAGATACGGTCCGGGGGAGAAGCTGCATTACAACATTAATTTTTCATTCGTACCGGCGGGTGATGCTTATCTTCTGGTTAAAAGGGATACCCTACACGGAAAAGAAGTATGGCATATTAAATTGCTAGGCCGCACTTCCGGACTTGCCGACGTGATATACAAAGTGCGCGACCGTTATGAGTGCTATATGGATCCGTTAACACAGTTCCCTCTTAAAGCCATACGGGATATCCACGAAGGGAATTATAAAAAGTACAATGAAGTGACTTTTGACCACTATGCCCGGGATGATTCTTCCATTGTTTACAGTAAGGCACGGGGTAAGGTGGTGGTCCCGAAAAATATATATGATGTGCTTACCGGTTTTTATTATTTCAGGGAACATTATGCCGGATATGCTTTCGGAAAGCGGGAGACCGTACTGATACAGACCTATTTTACGGACGAACTGTGGCCTTTAAAAATCCGTTATCTTGGTAAGGACATTGTAAAGATCGGAAAGAAGAAAGTCCGGTGTCTCAAATTCGGTCCTGTGACAGAGGTGGGAAGAGCATTCAAGAAAGAAAATGATATGTCTATGTGGCTTACCGACGATGAGAATTTTTTACCGGTAAAGATCCGGGTAAATCTTAAAGTAGGTTCCTTCCGCATTGATCTGGCCGACTACGAAGGGTTGCGTTATCCTGTATCAGCTTTTATAAGTAAGGAATAACGGCTTTAACCAAAAGGCCGGAGATTACGTTGGGTAATTCCGGTAATTCCATTATTTTTGTGAAAACAACAAGATAAAGAGAACATGGCAACCACAGCGGATTTCAGAAACGGATTGTGTATTGAGTTTAACAATGATTTGTACACCATTGTCCAATTTCAGCATGTCAAACCCGGCAAAGGACCGGCATTTGTGCGGACCAAGTTAAAGAGTCTTACCACCGGCAGGGTGATAGATAATACGTTTTCGTCAGGCCATAAAGTGACGGTGGCCCGGATAGAACGGCGGCCTTATCAGTTTCTTTACAAAGATGATATGGGATATCATTTTATGCACCGTGAAACGTTTGAGCAGGTCTCCATTGAAGAAGGGTTGATACCCAACCCCGACCTGATGAAGGAAGGACAGGATGTGGAGATCGTTTTTCATGCCGAGACGGAGACCCCTCTTTCCGTTGATCTCCCCCCCTATGTTGAGCTGGAAGTAACCTATACCGAACCCGGTATAAAAGGAGACACCTCTTCCACCACCGCCATGAAACCTGCCACCCTGGAAACCGGAGCCACCATTAGTGTTCCGTTATTCATCAACCAGGGAGAAAAAATAAAAGTCGATACGAGAACCCGCTCTTACGGGGAAAGGGTAAAAGGATAACTTAAACCGTTTTTATGGCCAGTAATGCAACCCAGAAGAGGCTGGAGGATTCAAAATTAAAACTGAATGCCCTGCTGGAGGTGACACAGGCGATTAATCAGAATAAATCGCCTGAAGAGTTACTGACCCTCATGGAGAGATTCCTGGTAAAAGACCTGAATATTGGGAAGATCGCTATTTTCAAAAAAAACGATGAGTGGAATTGCATTTATCACTCGGGGTGTGATATCAGTGATTGCGATAAGATTGATATTGAAAAACAGTTACTGCCGGTCAGGGAGATAACCTCCGTGGTGGGGGCGACCGGCGAAGATGCCATTACCGGGTTTGACTATATTATCCCCGTGATCAACAACAATGTGACCATGGCTTATGTGCTCATCGGAGATATCGAAGAGGGAGAAGGGATAAGCCCGCTGATCAAACACTTCAATTTTATCCAGACGATTACCAATATTGTGTTGGTAGCCATTGAAAACATCCGGTTGTTCCAGGAAAGTCTTGAGCAGGAAAGAATGAAGAAAGAGCTGGAGCTGGCAAAAAAAATGCAAACCCTCCTGATTCCCGACAATAGCGTCCTGCCTTCTAATCATTGTCTGCGTGTGTGGGGGTTTTATCAACCTCACTTTTCAATCGGAGGTGACTATTATGACTGTATTCAACTGAGCAGACATACCTATGGTTTTTGTATTGCGGATGTCTCGGGAAAAGGGATCTCGGCAGCTTTGCTCATGGCCAATTTTCAGGCCAACCTGAGAGCGTTGTATACGTATGATATCCCGCTGAAAAAACTGATACGCACCTTGAATCAGCGAGTTGTGGAAAGTGCCAACGGAGAAAAATTCATTACACTTTTCCTGGCAAAATACAACTGTGAAACCCGCGTACTTGAATACGTGAATGCGGCTCATAACCCCCCGGTGGTTTATCTGACGGAAGAAGATAAAATATTGAAACTTCACAGCAATACGGTGGGCATCGGCATGCTGGATGAAATGCCCGATGTCGTGAAAGAAACTCTGAAGCTTAACCAGCGTACCAAGATCATCTGTTATACCGACGGATTGTCTGAACTGCCGGATGAAAACGGGAAAGAAATCGGGACGGTCCCCATTGAAAAGAATATAAGTAACCGGAAGGATATTCATCAAAACATTCAATCCCTGATCCGGGAAGAAGACATTACCCCGGAGAACTCCCGTTGTTTTGATGATGTCTCGATACTGGGTGTTGAGATTTTCTAGTTTCAGGGATCACTCAGGGATTCCGGATTGAGGGATTTCTGTATTTTCCGGTTTGCTGTAATGCAGGTCCAGCGCAACCAGTATGGCCAGAAAGCTCCAGAAAGGAATAGCTGCCTTGTCCGTATCGAGAAAATTATTCATCAGGCCATGGATAAAATAGGAGCTTAATCCGGTCAATAAAGCGACAGACAGATTGCTTACCCACTTTTCTGTGGCTCTGGAGTAAACCCTCAGCCCGGTGAGAAATGTAAGGATAAAAACCCCCAGAACCGTGAGAAATCCCGGAAGACCGCTTTCCGCCAGCGGACCCAGATATTCACTATGGGCATTGCCCCGGTCTCCGAAATCCGTACTGATGATCGTGCGATCATTGGAGTTCTGGAAAGGAGCATATTGAAACATATACGTGCCGGGGCCCCATCCCAGCACCGGCTTCTTATCAAACATACGCAGGGCGCATTTCCAGCGGTTTATTCGTTCCATGTTAGAAGCATCCGTCTGAATATTTGTAATTGAACTGATATGTTGGGCAAAACTGGTGGAAGACTCCTGTTTGTTTCTTTCCAGTTTCTGCAGGACCATGGTGCGGTAGGAAAAGAAAAGTCCTGCAAGAATAAGAGAGAACAGCGCAATGGTTATGAAACGAACGCGAAATTTTACGAGGACAAAAATACCGAAAGCCAGGGCGAGGCTTAGCCAGGCAGCCCGGCTGTAACTGAAAATGAGCGCTGTGAAAAATAACAGAAACAACACAAACACGATCCACCCGGGGGCCCGGCGGATCTTTTTCCGGACGAAGAACATCCCTGCAAGCACCGGGATAAACAGGGCCAATATGGCCCCATAGGCGGTATGGTCGTTGTAAAAAGGCTTCATGGCCGAATGGGCGGCTTTCTGGTTGATTAACCCTGCCTGGGATTGATTAAAAAGGGTAAAAAGAATTACCAGAGCTAACGGAATGATATAAAGCCATAGAAAACGGGGGATATTTCCGGGACGCTTAAAAATTTCATATGCGAAAAAATACGCTCCGGCAATAAACCAGGTATGTGAAATAAAAAATTTCAAGGACACCAACGGCATGGTGCTGGTGAGCGCAGAGATCAGCATCCATGTTAAATAAATCACGATGGCGAGGGTCAGAGGATGGAACAGAAAAGCTCTTTCCGGGGAGTCTTTCAGGAAGAGACGATAGATAAGAATGAAAAGCAGCAGAATCAGCAGAGGCTCGGAAGGGATCGAGAGATTAAAAGGCAATTGCGGGAAAAATTCCTGGAGAGGGATGGATAGCGGGGTGAGAAAAACAATGCTGAGGTAAAAAACGTCCAGGCGGTAAAAGGCCAGAAAAAGAAACAGTAAAACCAACGGCAGTAATAAAGCAGGATAGATTTCAAAATATATGAAAACCAACTCCGTGATCAGGAATAAAGCGGAAAGGCTGTAAAACCAATATGTTTCGTTTTTAGCCGGCAAAGTGCAGCGGTATTTTAGTCTGTTCTCGAACGGATAGCTTCAATGATCAGCAATAAAATCACCGCAAACAAAAATACCGAAAGGGTGGTGGCCATGACAATAAGAGACCGCTTTGGCGTTGCCTTTTTATCCGGGACTTCAGCTTTTTTTACTACGTAAATGTGAGGGAGATCCTGCTCTGCATCGACGCGTGCTTCCGAGTATTTTATCCGCAGATTGCTTAGCCGTTCAATGTAGAAGGAGATTTTATCCCGGAGTGTCAGAAAAGAACCGCCGTATTTGGAAAGGACCTGCAGTTTATGCTGAATGTTTTTCAGTGTATTTTGGTCATTGTTTCGTACGGCATCGGCAAAAGCTTCGTTGAGACCTCTGGACTGGGAAGACACATCATAAACCCCCAGATTGCTCAGATATACCAGGGAATCCTGCAGCTCATTTACTTCCTGTTGCAACTTCATATATTCTTCCCGGACCAGGGAAAAAGCTTTTTGTGCCTTCTCTTTCTGTAAAACGGTAATGGTGGAATCCAGCAATGTTGCCAGGGTATTGGCCATCTCGGCAGCCAGGACCGGATCCTTGTCCAGCACCCGGATGCGCACAGCCATATATTCGGTTTTACGAAAGGAAATATTTTTTTTTAGTTTATTCTCTAATTTGGTGTATTTATATTTTTCATCGGGTTTGATATCGTAATGTTCAAACAGATTGAATTTATGTATCATTCTATTCCGGATACGGTCGGATTGCAGAATCTGTAATAGCCGTTCGGTTTCTTCTTCATCCCCGAAAGAGAGAATATCCTTGTTCCCTACCCATTGGGTTGAAATCAGGGTTTTGGAAACGGAAGAAGAAGCGGAAGGATATAAAATAACCTCTGCGGAAAACCTCGGAGTGATTAGAAGAGAAATAACTACCGAAGCAATCATCCCTGTGATGGTTACGATAAGGATGGGGAGGCGATATTTCCACAGAAATGAAAAAAAATCGAAGGTCCTGAATTTTGCGTTATCTTCTTTCATGAGCATTTTTTGGTTTATTAAAAAGGCTGTTAGAAAAGGAACGTTAATTTTTTAATTTTATTAAGTAATAGTTTTTTTTCCCTTTCTGAATCAGGATATATTTATTGCTGATAAGGTCCTGTGGAGTGATTTGCTTGTCTGGGCTGGATATTTTTTCTTTATTGATGGATAAGCCGCCGCCGCTTATCAGTCTGCGGAGCTCCCCTTTGGAGGAGAAAACACCGGTTTTTTCCACCAGCAGTTCCGTAACCGGGGGGGTGGATTCCAGAAAGGATGCGTCGATTTCAAAAGTTGGCACCCCTTCAAAAACATCCAGAAACGTAGCCTCATCCATGTGTTGCAGCGACTCGGTGGTTCCTTTTCCGAAAAGAATGCGGGAGGCTTCTTCTGCTCCCTGGAGGGCTTCTTTCCCGTGAACCAGTTCCGTGATTTCGCGGGCCATGGTCTTCTGCAAAAGACGCGTGTGTGGGGCTTCTCTGTGCTGCCGGATGAGATCATCAATTTCTTCTTTTGAGAACAGGGTGAAGATCTTAATGAATCTTTCCGCATCTTCATCCGACACGTTCAACCAGAACTGATAGAACTTGTAAGGGGAGGTTCGTTTGGGATCCAGCCAGACATTGCCTGACTCCGTTTTACCAAACTTCCCCCCGTCAGCTTTGGTGATCAACGGGCTGGTCAGGGCAAAGGCTTCGCCTCCGAGCTTGCGGCGGATCAACTCGGTGCCGGTAACAATATTCCCCCATTGATCGGACCCTCCCATCTGCAGTTTGCAGTTCATGGTCTGGTAGAGATGAAGAAAGTCGGTGCCCTGCACCAGTTGGTAGGAAAACTCAGTAAAAGACATTCCGTTTTTATTGGAAGGGTCCAGCCGTTTCCGGACCGATTCCTTGGACATCATGTAATTTACGGTGATATGTTTCCCAATGTCCCGGATAAAATCCAGGAAAGTATATTCCTTCATCCAGTCATAGTTGTTGACCATTACGGCATCGTTGGCTTTTCCGGTATCGAAATCCAGGAAGTGTGTCAGTTGCCGTTTTATCCCTTCCTGGTTATGGCGCAGGGTTTTTTCGTCCAGCAGGTTTCTCTCCTGCGATTTGCCCGAAGGGTCTCCGATCATTCCGGTAGCTCCACCGATCAGCACCACCGGCCGGTGTCCTTTCAGCTGAAAGTGCTTCAACAGCATGATGCCAACCAGGTTTCCGATATGCAAAGAGTCGGCGGTCGGGTCAAAACCGATATAGCCGGTCGTCATTTCTTTTTTAAGTTGTTCTTCCGTTCCGGGCATGATATCATGGATCATGCCTCGCCAGCGTAACTCTTCTACAAAATTCATAGCTTTTACAAGTTTGGGACAGGGGCAAAGATAAGTCCAAAATCTGCAATAGAAAATAGTGTCTGCGACAATAACGACGCAAACATTCAGAAAAGTAATAAGGGTTTCAGATTGTAAGCGGGGCTTTTTTTACAGGTGCGGCTTTTTCCAAAGGTTTCCGGATATCAAAATGAAGATACATAAAGAGCGTGGGAGCGAAGCGGGCAATAGGATCGTACAGTAAGGATTCCCTGATTTTATCCTGAGGCATAAAATGCGCCTTCCGGTCTGTCGCGTTAATCAGTAACAGCAAAAGGCTCAGAACAAATGCAACCTTTGTGATGCCCAGCAGAATTCCCGTCAGCCGGTTGATGAAACCCAGGGCCACCGCCTTTACCAGCTTGTCCAGTGCTTTTGCCAGGAGATGAACCAGAATTACGATTACGATGAAAGTAATCGCAAAAGAAACAATATGGAGATAACGGGTGGCCATATGGAATTTTTCCACCAGTATATCGGAAGTATAAAAGGAAAAACGCAGCGCACCGTATATGCCCAGAAATAAAGCTGCCAGAGAGGCTGTTTCAATGATAAGACCGTTTTTAAACCCCTTTATCGCGCCCCATAACAAAAAAACGGCCAGGACCAGATCAATGTAATTCATACCTGAAATATTAAGCTATACAAATTAACGGTATTTTTTTGAATTTGCCCAAAACCGGGAGGTTTGAATTGCTGGAAAAACCGTATGAATATGTTTTTGTTTAACCGGTTATCAAATAGTTTCTTATATTTGTGTAAGGAATGTCTCCTACGTAGGCGCCTACGTAGGAGATATAACCGGAAATTAAAAAGGTAAAGTTATGGCAAAAGGTAAGAAGAAACCGGAAAAGAGTTATGTCAGACATTTGACGAAGATTGCCGGTGGCACCAGTTATGCCCTGGTCATCCCGATGGATTATATCAAAGATATGGGGTGGAGGGACCGGCAGAAACTGGTGGTCCGGAAATACGGGAAAAGGTTAATCATAGAAGATTGGGAACCGGAAGTATGATCCTGCCGATTCCGGGGAACCAGCCCACTTCTTGCAGAAAATCAGCGAGACAGGCTGTTATAGTATTTCACAATCTTTATCAGATCCTTTTCTCTGGAAACGGAAAAGTGGTTTTTTTTGATAAATGTTACGATTTCACTGCGCTTATCCTGCAGGTAATCAGGCAACGTTTTTTTGTTCCGGACCAGGAACAGGGGTTGAGGGTCTTTTTTCAGGTAGAAAAGGTTTTTTTTAGGTTCAAACCGGGCCGGTTTTGGATCCTGGTAAGGTTTGGCCTTTTCGGCTTCCTGAAAATTGACCAGGTGTTTGGCCAGCAGCTGACAGGGTCCGTCCACTAGCAACTCATAATACCCCCCTTTGTTTGAATTTTTCTTATTTTTCAGATACAGGAACGTTCTGCCATCCAGTATGATCTTTTTTATATTCTCCCTGGGGGCCAGCCAAAAGGTTTTGTTTTTTATCTGATATTCCATTTCATCGGTATACAGATCATACCGGATCTTGCCCCGGTAACGGGTACCGTCTTTCATATAAATATCCGCATCACGATAATCGGAGAAAAGATAGGGAGATCCTTTAATGTCACTGTAGGTGAGGATTCCTGCATACGGATTGGTAGCTTCCTGATGTACACGGAAATCATCCAGCAAACGAATATTTTCGTCCTGGGCCCACGCCAGTGTGCCTGCCGAAAAAAGAAATGAAAGGAAAATTATCTTTTTGATCATCTTGTTGGTATTTAATAGAATAACATACGTACAACCGCTGAAAACCGTTTGCACAAAATGCTTTTAAGTATAACAAAAAATATACCGTTATCGTATGTACAAAAGTATAAATTAATTGAGATTCCGGTTAGTTTTCAAAAGGGCTGTTTTTTTCAAAATCCGGCAGATAGTGATCCTGGCTGGAAATGTCCTGGGTAAAAAGGGTTTTAAATCCGAGGGAACCTGCATAATCAACGAGTTCATAATATTCCTCTGCGTTTATACGGCGGTTGATTTCCGGATGGTTGGCTGCCCTGAATTGCGGAGTATATTGAGACATCAGACTGACCGGGATGGCAGGAGACAGGGATGCGATCATCCCGAGACATTTCCGGCTGTTTTCAGGATGGCCGGGCAGAACCAGATGTCTGACGAGTATCCCTTTGATGGCGACACCCTCTGCATCGGTTTCCAGCGAACCGGTCTGCCGGAACATCTCTTCAAGCACGCCGGGGACGATGTCGGCATAGTCCCCTGCTCCGGAGAATTTTTTTGCCAGGGTATTGTCCATGTATTTGATGTCGGGCATGTAAATGTCTATCAGTCCTGTGATGGCGCGAAGGGCTTCAACCGAATCATAGCCACCCGAGTTATATACCACCGGGATGTTCAGACCCTGATTTCTGGCCAGAAGGATGGCATCGGCAATCTGCCAAACCACATGAGAAGGCGACACAAGGTTGATGTTGTGGGCTCCTGCCTCTTGCAGACGGAGCATCTCATCAGCGATATCCCCAGGGTTCATTTCACGTACGGTGGATTTATCAAAGCGCTGACTGATCTGCCAGTTTTGGCAAAATGCACATCGCAGGTTGCAGCCTGCAAAAAAAATAGTGCCGGAGCCGGTTGTTCCGGAGATGGGAGGCTCTTCTCCATAATGCAGGCCGGCATGAGCCACCATGGCTTTGGCCCCGGTACGGCAAAAAGATAACTCACCGGCCAGCCGGTTGATCTTGCAATGCCTGGGACAGCATTCACAGGAAACAAGCCGTTTGGAGAAAAAAACCCTCATGGCTGCGAAAATAAACGATTTGCCCGGGTTAAAAAAACCTTCGCAGCCAATTCCGGAACCTGAAAAAAGGAGAAATTTTGAAATTCAATGAATGTTTTGTAACTTTATTAAATATAAGGGCATAATTATGAAAGGAAAAGCCTTTTTATTTACTATAGTTTTGTTTCTGGGGATCGTTTCTTTTTTACCCGTATCCGGGCAGAAAAGGAGTATTCCCATACGTGAATGGTACCGTATGCAGGAAAAACAGGACAGGAAGGTTCCGGAGGAGAAGATCATTTCGTTGCCGGAAGAAAACCGGTGGTATAGCCGAGGGAAATTCTTACCGCCAGATCTGTCCGGGAAGAAAGAAAAAACTGAAATTTCCGCCCTTTTGACTGAGGGCAGGGGGATGTTGAAAATGGAGCCGGTACCTCCCGATTCGGAAATTTTTGTGCTGGATTCTTTGGTGGGCTATAAATTATCTGGCGGAGACTCGACCCGATCCGTTGCGACCGTTTTCTATTATGATCTACATCCCTGGTTAACCAAAAAGATAACCCGGAGATATGATGAACACAGTATGATTTGGAAAAACGAGGTGAAGTGGGAGTACGGGTATGATGAAAAGGGAAGAACAATCCGTGAAGCAGAATATTTATGGGATGAAGACAATGCTAAATGGAAGTTATATGATCTCAGTAATTACGCATATGATGAAAATGACAGGATGATCATGAAAGAAAAATATTTATGGGATGATTTCTCTAATACACTTTTCGGAGTATATAAATGGGAATCAGTTTCCGACGATAGCGGAGCGTCGAAGGCTTTGGTATATTACCTGTGGAATAATGATAAAAGTGAATGGAGGTTTAACTATAAATGGGAAAATGTTTTATCCGACACCTCAAGTGTGAATATATATTACGAGTGGTCGATGGATAACCAGCAATGGGTTGACTCGATAAAATATGAGGAGGTATATGGGAGGTACTATAATACCTTTTATTATCAGAACTCTATTGCCGACTGGTTTCTGACGAAACACGAGATATATTATTACAATGATACGGGAGACACACTCCGGGAGAGTCTGATACTTGCGCGTAGCTGGCCGGATACATTATGGCACAATGATTCCAGAATACTGTATACCCATGAGGGGTTACGTGAGGTTGATACGATCTATGCATGGGATGACACGGATGCTGACTGGAAATATGCCGAACTTGATGAATATGTACACGATGAAGAAGGAAGGTGTCTTTCATCCATGTATTACGCATGGGACACCAATGTTTCATCGTGGGTTCTCTTTTTCGGATGCGAGAGAACCTATAATAATGCAGGTAAAAGAACCTCTTTCACAGGTTGGGATAAATCGGGCATCGTGCTCCAACGTAAATATTATTATGATGAACAAAACCGGATGATTGCAGAAGAGTTTGGACCGGGCCCAATCCTTACTTCAAGACAGGAGTACGGTTACGATTCTGACGACAGGATAATATATCAGATTAGCTTTTCATGGGACGAAAATGAGGGATGGGTCACCAATATGAAATACTGGTATTATTACGGATTGTTTTCCGGGATTGATGAATTAAAGAAGGGACAATGGATGGTTTATCCGAATCCGGCCGGTGAGGTTATTCATATTAATACCGGCACCAATATAACTACCCAAACAAAAGTAGTTATTATTAACCTCAACGGGCAAGTCGTGTTACAAAAAGATTTGGGATCCGGTATTTATGAAGGGGGAATTCCCGTTGAAGACCTTAAATCCGGAATGTACATTATGAGGTTATATACAGATGATGAATTGATGTATACGACAAAAATTATTATTCAGCATTTGTAAAAAAAATCTTTATCCATTGATGCCATGGGAAAGGGGATGACAGGAGTCCTCCCGGTATGGCAGGACCGCGACGTCTTCTATTTGGTAAATCCGACATAGATCCGGCTATCCACGTCGCTGATTAAGGCGTAAACAGTGAACATGATCGAAGGTCTGAAGAAATTAACTTTGTAGCCCCACCAGGACTCCCTGCCTGCCGGCAGGCAGGGAACCTGGATCTACGGTTTAGGAAAAGTATAATATTCATTATATATGAAAGGCGATATTTTTTAAAAATTCCTTTCCACAACCTGATTTGAGATATTTTTCACGGTTTCTTGCCATCTCCCTTGTTTCAGCGAGCTCACTATACAATAACCTCCAGGGTCTGAACCCTTTTGTTGATTTAGTTTTTCCTCTGTTGTGCTCCTTGATCCTGTTGTCCAGGTCTTTGGTAAATCCGACATAGATCCGGCCATCCACGTCGCTGATTAAGGCGTAAACAGTGAACATGATCGAAGGTCTGAAGAAATTAACTTTGTAGCCCCACCAGGACTCGAACCTGGATCTACGGTTTAGGAAACCGCTATTCTATCCCTTGAACTATGGGGCCGGAAACGGAGGGCAAAGATAAAATATTTTCAGGAAAATTTCAGATACTGCTTCTTTAAGAGGGATTCAAAGAGAGCTATCTTCCAAAACGGAAAGAGAAGCAGACACCCAGGAAATTGTTGGTAACCTGGGGCTCTCCGTATGCCGAAGGTTTATCGGTCATGGAGCTGTAATGATAGAATACGTTGGCTCCCATATCTATGCGGCTAATAATGTTGAAATCATATCCGTATCCTCCATTCACAGCAAATCCTCCGTTGGTGCTACCGGAGGAACCGTCGGTGGACACACTTGTTACGGCATAGTTAATATCTGCAAAGAGATAAGTTTTTCCCTTGCCGAAATAATAGGAAAAACCACCCCCTAATTGAGGGATAGATACAAGATCGGAATATCCTCCGCCTGAAACTTCGGGTTTGACATTGACCAGCATGCCAAAAACCAAATACAATGCTAAATTCTGATTTATTTGTGTTCCTCCCTGGATACTGAAAGGAACGGTTGGACCCGTGATGTTGAAGTAGTCTCCAAAATTTGTTTTTCCCGTGGCAATTCCCAGATTTACCCTTGTGAAGAAACCTTTTTGTTTTTCTTTTAGTTCGGGGAGAACCACCTTTTGTTGAGCAAAAGCCGGAAAAACAAAAGAGAAACACAGAATGAAGAAAAGGAAGGTTGAGATTTTTTTCATTTCATTTCAGGTTAAGATTGGAAAACAAGATACCGAAAAGTTGTTTACTTGTCAAAACATTATGTTATATAACATAAATTTCAGGAATATATAGGAAAGAGAAAATGAAAAATTTGTAACTTACAGTCATTATGTTGTCATTGTCGTTTTTCTGACTACAATTTTAAATTTTATTTAATGAGACGTTTTGTTTTTCTTTTGATAATATCACTCTTTTTTCCGGCGCATTTGCTTTGCGGCCAGGAAACAGTTTCTGAGAAGCGTATGGCCCTTGTAATAGGGAATGGGGATTATCTGGCTGGACCGTTGCCCAATCCGGTCAATGATGCGCGTTCCATGGCCCGGGCTCTCAGAAGCGTTGGTTTTGATGTGATGTTACGGGAAAATGTTTCCAACCAAACGGAGATGAAGAGGGTGATCCGTGAGTTCGGCCAGAAATTAAAAAACTATGATGTGGGGTTGTTCTATTTTGCCGGTCATGGTATCCAGAAAGACGGATATAATTTTCTGGTCCCCGTAAATGCCGAAATCAATAATGAGGAGGAAGTAGAGTATGAGTGTGTTGATGCCGGTTTTGTGGTAGCATTGATGGATGCGGCAGATTCGAAGGTTAATATCATTGTACTGGATGCCTGCCGGAACAATCCTTTTGCCAGGAGTTTCCGTTCGACGCGCCAGGGACTGGTAAGCATGAATGCTCCGGCCGGTACGATCATTGCTTATGCTACCTCTCCCGGAAAAACTGCGCTGGACGGTTCCGGAGTGAACGGACTTTATACGCAGGAGTTGCTGTACCAGATACAACGGCCCGGTTTGAAAATAGAGGATGTTTTCAAGAATGTGCGGATTGAAGTAATGCGGAAAAGTGAGAGTCAGCAGGTTCCCTGGGAATCATCCTCCTTAACCGGAGATTTTTATTTCAAACCTACGCAGGTACAGTTGGCCTCCCGGATCGCTGCCACCCATGCCGGGAATACCGAAAGTGGAGTTTTCTGGAAAGCCAATCAAAAGGATATCTTTATGAAAATCAATGGTCAGGAAATGATTAATCCGAAAACCTATCCTTTCGGTAATGATCTGATTGCTGAAAACCCGCAAACAAGGGAAAGATATTTGCTCAGGAATTACTGGAAAAACCGGGACGACCGATATCGTCCGGCGGAAAAGCTCCCGGCCACCCAGGCCGATTTTTATGTACAAGATAATCGCTCCACAGAAGGAACGGCCGGTAATACCCCCTCTGTTCAAAATGAACCGGTTCCTGCAAATGGCGAGATATTATGGATGGCTGACCCCTCCGGAAACCTCTGGGTAACTTTGAACGGGGCAGACATCAGCAAAAGGATTACCTATAAACGGGAGGGAAACCATCTTCTGGTTCGTGATCCGGTGAATAATCTGCATTACCGTTTAACTGACTTTTTTCAGTTGATGGATAAAACCTGGAGGAAGGCAGTCCCTGTGAACGAACAAAAAGAAACCCAGGCCACGCTCCCTGTACAAAATGCGGGCGCTACGCCTGAAAAGATCCGGTGGCGGGCCTTGCATGACGGCACTTATTATCTTTATGTAGATGGAAAAGAGATCAGCAGGGAATGCACTTACCGGCTTGACGGATATGATCTGAAAGTTTTTCACCCGCCGACAGGAAGAACTTTTCTTTTAAAGAATTTTGTAAACCGGTTGGATAACAAAGTACGTAGGGGAACCCTGATACAGGGCAGATAGCCGCTTGTCAGAACAGGTTCCATAGTGTTGCGGGGAAATGCGTTTGCGGTCAGATGTTTTTAAATGTATAAAAGGTTTATTTTCAGAAGGATTCTGAGTTATTAACAGTGTGCTGTGAATAAATATTTCTGAAGGGTTGCTTATGTAATGTTTCTATTTCATAATTTAAGTTCCGGAATAAATTAATGTCATCTCAGCGTAATTCAGTGGTATACAACGATTTCCAAATAGACTGGAAAGATAAAAAACTCATTATCGTAGAAGATGATGAGGCCAGTTACCAATATTTTGAGTCTTTACTGCGAAGAACCGGGATCCGGATTGTATGGATAAAAAACGGTTTGGATTTTGTGAATTATGTGCAGGAAGAAAAAGACCCGGCTGACATTATAATCATGGATGTACTGATCCCTTTGAAAAACGGCATTGATGCAACTCGTTTTGTCAAGAGATTATATCCTAAAATTCCGGTAGTCATGGTAACGGCGTATGCTTCCAGGGAAATCCGGGAGAAATCTTTTATGACGGGATGCGATGCTTATCTGACCAAACCGGTTTTACCGCATACATTACTTAAGACACTGAATGAGTTTATTGAAGCAGAGGGGGTGAGGAAATTCCAGGAAAAATAGTTTTGGATATTCCTTTTGTTAACCTGACCGAATAAAAAAGAGACATCCACCGGATGTCTCTTTTTTTATGCATAAAATTATGTTTATCACTTTTTTCCGGGAGCCATTTGTAATCCGGCTCCGGATATTTCAAGATAAGTCCTGTAATACTGGTTCAGATCATTTTCTATGGTTTTGGCTGTCTCGGGATTATAAGGTTTACAGGCCATGCTTATCTGCTGCATGATCTGAAGATCTACTTTCTTTTGATAGTCAATGGTTCCGGCCAGGTTAGGCGGGAAGGAATAGAAGTAATTCAACTCTTTTTTCAGATCCGAAACATAATCGAACGCCAGGGTGTCTGCCTGGGTATGGGCTCCCGATTTGTAATAGGCCTCTATCATGCCCACGGTAAAGATGTCATACGGCAGTTTGTCTTTGGGAAGTAGTTCCATACAGTGGTCAAGGACAGCTACGGCAGAATCTTTTTTCCCTTCGGCGGCAAGGGATTTGGCAAGACGGCTGAAAGCGTTCCTCACCTTGATTATGTTTATCGTTCTACGGGTATAATAGTCGAGATAGACATCCGGTTCGTTCATCCTGCCCCAGCGGAATTTGTGCATGAGGTTTTCATAGAGTCTGTCGGTATTGACTCTTCCGTAGTTGATATAATCTTCCCTCGGGGTTTTGATCGGTACAAGCCGGTAAGCAAAACCCTCCATCTGGAAATAATCTTCCATGCCGAGGGCATCATCGTGACCTCCCGTGACATAATACACCGGTCGTTTCCAGTTAAAATGAGCCAGCAGGTCCATGACCATCATGGAGCTTTTCATGATATAGTTTTTCTTGATGTCGATCTTCAGATCGGGGACGATTTTGTCCGCATCGGCGTGACTTACGGTCCCGTTTGACACGACGGTAGCACTGTCAACAGGGACGCTGAATTTTTTTGCAGGAAGGAAGTCAATTCTTTCTCCACCTTGCAGGGAGAGTTTTGTTCCCGGGTTGTCACTGGCCAAAAAATCGATGGCTGTCTTCAGGTTCAGATACCCTTTAATGCTTTTGTTTGGAACCATGTAAAGCATATTATTGGTTCCGTCCAGGTATTTTTCCCGTGGCAGGGACAGCGGCAGTGGATCCGAGTTGTAAACTTTTCTTTTCATCTGGTCGATATACCAGTCGGTATTGAACAGCATCAGATTGACCACCCGGATATCCGTACGTACCCCTTCCACTTCCTGAATATACCATAACGGGAACGTGTCATTGTCGCCATTGGTGAACAGGATGGCATCTTTTTCGCATGAGTTGAGATAATCATAAGCCAGGTCTCTTGCGGTGTATCTGCCGGATCTGTCGTGATCGTCCCAATTTTGCTGGCCCATGATAGCGGGGACAGAGACTGCCAGCACACCGGCAAAAACAGCGCTGACCGATTCGGAGAGAAATTTCCGGAACAGATAAAACAATCCCAGCACACCCAGACCGATCCATATGCTGTAAGCGTAAAAGGATCCCACGTAGGCATAATCCCTCTCACGGGGCTGGTTGGGTGTTTGGTTCAGATAAAGCACGATGGCGATACCGGTCATGAAGAATAAAAGAAGCACCACCCAGAAGTCACGGGGCGTCTTTTTCCATTGGACCATCAATCCGAGAAGACCCAACAGAAAGGGTAGCATAAAATACCTGTTGCGGGCTTTGTTGTGTGCATATTTGTCCGGCAGGTTATCCGCAGGGCCCACCCGGGGTTCATCTATAAATTTTATGCCGCTGATCCAGTTGCCTTCGAGAGGCCCTCCCAGCCCCTGGATATCATTTTGCCGGCCGGAAAAATTCCACATAAAATATCTCCAGTACATGAATCCCAGTTGATAGGAGAAGAAAAACCGAAGGTTTTCTCCAAACGTGGGGACATCAATCGTCTTTTTGGTTCCATCCCGTTCCGTGACCTGTACCTTATGGCCCTTTACCTTGCCCCATTGTTTATAAACCTTAATATGGTCGGCCTGGCTGCTGTACATGCGTGGAAAGATCGTGGTAGCATGCGGATCGTACACATAAGACTGGGCATATTGCGAAATAACGTATTTCCCGTTTTTCCGGATGTAGGTAGGTTTTCCTTCCTTGAGGCCGGTAACAGGTGCGTTATAATACTGTCCGAAGAACAACGGGCGAGTACCATACTGCTCACGGTCGATATAAGCCAGCATGGAGAAAACATTGTCCGGTTTGTTTTCGTTCAGCGGAGGGTCGGCATTGGCCCGGATCAATATCAGGGCAAAAGAGGAATAGCCGATCAAAATCATGGTGAGGGATGTGATCAGCGTCATCAGGGTCTGACGGTTTTTCTTGCCGATGGCTATGACCGCAAAGACCAGAATGGCTGCTATGATAAGGTCCAGAAAAAAGGAGGAACTGATGAAAGGCATACCGGACAGAACAACGCCCGTACCGGCAAAGATCAAAATGGTTTTAAGGTCTTTATTTTTCAGCAGGAGATAGATTGTGGTAATAAGACTGCCGAAAAGTATGATCATATGGAGAAAAAGCCCTGTATTGTAGGGAAGTCCCAGCGTATTCACCGTAAACAATTCAAATTGGGAAGATACTTTGAACAGGCCCTGGATAATCCCATACATTATGAGCACAAGTAAAATAAAAGAGGCGCTCAAAGCCAGGACCAATCCTTTTGTGGTCGGTTTGTATTTTTTGAAGTAATAGACCAGGGCGATGGCCGGTATGGCCAGCAGGTTTAACAGGTGCACTCCGATAGAAAGGCCCATAAGATAAGCAATCAGGATCATCCAGCGATCTGCATGTTTTGGATCGGTAGATTCTTCCCATTTCAGGATTGCCCAGAAAATGACGGCGGTAAAAAGAGAAGAGGTGGCATATACTTCCCCCTCTACGGCAGAAAACCAGAATGAATCTGAAAAGGTGTAAGCCAGAGCACCTATAACTCCGCTGGCCATGATAGCGATGATTTTGCCGGTGGAAAGGCCGGACCCTCCGTTAACAATCTTTCTGGCCAGATGAGTGATGGTCCAGAAAAGAAACAAAATGGTTAAGGCGCTGGCCAGGGCTGACATGGAGTTGACCATGCGGGCAGCCAGTTCGGTATGGGGGCCTGCGAAGAGTGTGAAGAAACGTGCCAGGATCAGGAAAAAAGGAGCGCCCGGAGGGTGTCCTACCTCCAGTTTGAAGGCAGAAGCAATAAACTCTCCACAGTCCCAGAGACTGGCTGTTGATTCTATGGTGGATAAATAGACATAAGCGGCTATAAAAAAAACGAACCAGCCTGTAATGTTGTTTATCCGTTTGAAGTTTTTCATTTTTGCAATATTCAATTTTATAATAACCGGAGAGGCCGGCAAATTATTTTAATTTTAAGGCGAAAATAATGCTTTTTTTCATGCATGGTAGCAAAAGTAAGATAAAAGGGTACTTTTGTTTTCTTCACAGGTAGTATTGCCGGATCATTATGAAAAGAAAGAAAAAAATATTTATCCGGGATGGCGGATTGGTCATAATCTTTTATCTGCTGACAATCAATGCGTTTGCACAATTCTATGATAACGGGCAGGATCCGGCAGGCCTGAAATGGAAACAAATCAATACGAAGCATTACCGGATTCTTTTCCCCGGAGATTTTATCCCCAAAGCACAGCATCTGGCCAATCTTTTTGAGTGCACCTATTCCTATGAAAATCATAGCCTGCACAGCAATCCGCGTAAAATAACCGTGATTGTTCATGATCAGTCAGTAGTTTCGAATGGCATGGTGGTATGGGCCCCGCGAAGGGTAGAGCTATATACGGTCCCGGATCCGAACTCTTATCCTGATGGTGCCTTGAATCAGCTTGCCTTTCATGAGCTACGGCATGTTGTGCAGATGGAGAAACTGAATGTTGGTTTTACCCGGGCATTCAGTTACCTCGTCGGTGACATGGCTGCGGGGGGTATGGTGATGATGGTTCCTCAATGGTATATGGAAGGGGATGCGGTTACACAAGAGACCTTATTGTCGCATAGTGGTCGTGGCAGATTGCCTTCGTTTGAAATGGGCCTGCGCGCTCTGACATTGGAAAGAGGGAAGGTATGGGATTATGATAAGTCGTTGATGGATTCCTATAAGGATTATGTCCCCGGAAAGTATGAGTATGGTTATCAGGTGGTGGCTTATTCACGATATAAATATGGAGCCGGCCTTTGGGACAGAGCCTTGTCGATGGTGGCCAGGAAACCTTATTTCATAAACCCAGTGAATGTGTCTTTGCGGAAACAGGCAAATCTGACCAAGAGAAGGTTGTATGATTCCACTTTTCTTTTTTTACATAATGAATGGGCCGGGAAAGACAAAGAGAACGAAATCACCCCTTTCAGAAAACTGAATACCCGTAAAAAGAAAGCCTTTGTCAGTTATCGTTTTCCAAGATATGTTAATGACTCACTGGTATTGGTGGAAAAATCCGGGATGGACCAGATCAACCAGTTTGTGTTGATCGATAGAAATGGGAAGGAACGTGTTATACATATTCCCGGTTATTATCAGCCGGTCAGATTGTCGGAGGCAAAAGGAAAGATCGTCTGGGCAGAGACTATTTATGACGAAAGATGGTATAACCGGAGTTTTTCGGACCTTAAAATATATGATATCAAAGAGCAAAAAGAATACCGGTTAACGAGGCGTGCCCGTTATTTTGCCCCGGATATTTCTCCCGACGGAAAGAAAATTGCCGCAGTGCGAATAGAGACTGATAACCGGAATTTTATTGATATTCTGGACATTTCAAACGGAAAGATTCTCAGGTCGTTTTCCCTTCCCGGTAGCAGTACCTTTCTCAAACCGACCTGGAAAAACAGCTTCTCATTGCTGGTCATTGTCTTATCCGACCAGGGAAAAAGCATTCAGGAACTGAACGTTCGAACCGGAATATGGCAGAAGTGGCTGCCTCCCACCTTTTATGATATTCAATCGGTAAGTGCTTCGGGAAAATATCTTTTTTTTCATGCCACGTATTCGGGGATTGACAATATTTATGCACTGGATACGACAAACCGTGACATCTGGCAGGTAACCCGTTCGCGCTTTGGAGCGTCGGATGTCTCCGTTTCCCCAGACGGAAAGAAAATTGTCTATGATGATTATTCTTCGAACGGGTATAATGTGGGGGAAATCCCGGTTGATCCTGCCGGCTGGATCCCCCTGGAGAAAGCAAGGGATCTGTCGCTTCATATATATGATTCGTTATCAGGACAGGAAAAGGGGGTTATTCATACGCGGGATCTTCCCGACTCGGCTTATTTGATGAAACCATACTCCGGGTTTTCACATTTAATAAAAGTTCATAGCTGGCTTCCTTTTTACTTTGATTATGATAATATCAGTCTTGCGAACATTCCTGTTTATCCGGGGTTGGTCTTATATTCTCAGAATTATCTGAGCACATTTGAAGGTTCTTTGGGGTATGCATACAGGGATCATGAGCATCAGTTTATCACCAGTGTGACTTATCAGGGGCTGTATCCTGTTTTTAAGTTCATGGAAGAATACGGGGGTTCTCCGATGATTTATAAGGACTCTACCGCTGCTCCTTTGCCGGATCCTCTTCCGCCCCGGAGTAATTTCACCATGCAGGCATATGTGCCGATAAACCTTACCACCAACCGGTATGACCGGGGATTACGGCCTTCGGTGGATTTTCGTTTTACCAATAGCTATGTCTGGTCGGATCAGTTACATGAATACAATAAAAACAGGATTTTTCTTTCCTACCGGTTGTACTACTATAATTTGCTGAAGATGAGTCACCGGGATATTCTTCCGCGTCTTGGATTTATTCTGGATACAAGGTTTCTGCATGCTCCATGGGACAAAGAAGAATACGGCTCCATGGCCTTTTTTCAGGGTAAGCTGTATTTGCCGGGGGTCATGAAACATCATACTCTTTCTTTGCAGGCAGGCTATGAAGAACAAAATCCGGCCAGGTTTTATTTTCTGAATCAGCTTCATTATCCCCGGGGATATCACTACTGGTTGTCTGAAAAATTGAAAGCGTTCCATGCTCATTATGATTTTCCCATTGTATATCCCGATTTTTCATTGGGATCATTGCTTTATATCCCCCGTTTATCCGGGACTCTACTTTATGAAACGGCACAAGGGGAAAAGAGCTACAATTACCGGAATCATGATTATTCAAATCTTAAGAATTTCCAAAGTTACGGCGGGGAACTGACAGTAGACTTCAATGTTTTCAGGATAGAGTTTCCCTTAAGCCTTGGTTTTTGGGCCGTATTTAATCCCGACATGGACCGTGTGAGTACTGGTTTTGATTTCAGTATCAATGTTTACGGTTTACACATTAACCGTCAGCGCAGGCCTTTGTTGCCCGGGAGTATTGCTACAGGATTGCAGGAATAATCAGCCTGTCTCCCTGGCTGTACGGGTTATTTCAGACCAGGCCTTTCGCACATGTTCTTCACGGGTATACGTCTGGCCGATCATGAAGCGGATGGTGAATTTTCCGTGCAGGCGCGTATGGGTGAAATATATTTTTCCCGAGCGGTTCAATTTGTCCAGAAGCTGCTGGTTTATTTTGTTCAGGGTTTCTTCATCTGTGCCGGAAGGATGATATCTGAAACATACCGTATTGAGGGGTACTGGTGCGAGGAGTTCAAAATCAGGGCTCTCTTCCACGTTTTGCCTGATCATTTGTGCCAGGCGTATGTGTTCACGGATGATCTCCTGCATTTTCTGTTTTCCAAAATTGCGCAGTACAAACCATAGTTTCAGGGCCCGGAATCGGCGGCCTAGCTGAATACCCCAGTCACGGTAGTCGTTAACACGACCATGCGTTCTTGTCTTCAGGTATTCAGGGAGGATCTCGAAAGTGCGGATCAGAGCTTCTTTGTTTTTCACGAAGTAGGCAGAGCAATCAAAGTTGGTGAACAGCCATTTATGGGCATTAAAGACAAAAGTATCTACCTCTTCGATGCCTTCAATCATAAAGCGGTATTCCGGCAGGATGAGGGCTGATCCGGCCAGGGCAGCATCCACATGTACCCACAGCCCATATTCTTTGGCTATTTTGGTGATCTCTTTCAGAGGGTCAATCGCCGTGGTGCTGGTGGTGCCCAGGGTGGCTACCACTGCAAGCGGACGGTATCCCCGGCTGAGATCGTATCTTATGGCTTCCTTCAGGAAATCGGTATCCATGCTAAAATCTTCCTTCACAGCACATTTCACAAGGTTTTCTTTTCCAAAGCCCGCGATCTTAACCGCTTTTTCTATGGAGGAATGAGTTTCTTCAGAAGCGTAGATCCGGAACTTTTCTGTGCCGGAGAATCCTTTATCGTTAATGGCAAAGCGGGTATATTGTTCCCGTGCTGTAAGCAAGGAAGTAAGTGTAGCCGTAGATGCTGTATCCTGAATGACTCCGTCGAATGACGTGGGGAGACCGGTGAGATGCATAAGCCATTGCATCATTTTTTCTTCAAGTTCGGCAGCGGCCGGGGAGGTTTCCCATACCATACACTGAGCCCCAAGTGTGGCAGTAAGCATCTCTGCCAGTACGGAAGGATAACTGCTGTTAGCAGGGAAATAGGCAAAGAAATCCGGACTCTGCCAGTGGGTGATTCCCGGAATGATTATCTCTTCGAAATCTTTCAGAATGTTTTCCATGGGCTCTCCTTGTACAGGAGGAGCATCCGGCAGGAGAGAAAATATCTCGCCGGGTTTTACGCCGGATTTCACCGGGTACTTTTCAATGTTTTCATAGTAATCGGCCATCCAGTCGACCACCTGATGGGCAAATTTCCTGAATCCTTTATTATCAAGCATAATAAAATGGATTTGAAGTTTTAATATTCCTGATTTTGTCTTTCCCTGGTGCAGAGAATAAAAACGGGAATTCTAAAGTTTTTTAACGTTTCGAAAGAACATCAGCAGGGAAAGCCAGTAGTCGTTGGATGCCGGATTGGATTCAGACAGAGCATTTATGCCATGTTCTCCTTCTGCCTGGGAGGGTACAAAAATAGTTTTTTTGTCGTCCGGAATATTTTCGGAAATTTCGATTAGATAAGGGTATTCAAATTTAGCTCCGGCTACCAGCGTTAATTTGTCATATCCCTGTAAAGAGTCACGGACCGAGAGTTGAGGTTTAAAAAATTCTCCGGGGCTGAATGCTACCACGGCCTTTACATCGGGGTTGTTTTTGGCTGCCAGCAGACAAAGGGAAGCGGAAAAAGAGCTTCCGAACAAAACGACAGGCCGGTGGCTTCTTTGAACGGCATAACGGATTGCTCCTTCAATATCCTTAAGACAGTCGCTCTTTTTGGGGTAAAGATGAAGAGAGTCGGCTCTTCTGGCGGTTTCGTCGGATACAAAATGGCTTTCTTTTCCCTGGCGCAAGTCAACAGCCAGACAGTTATATCCGATCCTGACCAAACGCGGAGCAATATTCCTGTATTCTCCACGGCTGCCATCTTCATCGTGAAAAAGCAGGATATAGGGCTCATCCGCATTACCGGGATAAAAGTCAGCAGTAACCGGTAAAGAGTCGCTGGCAGGAAAGATCATCTTATCCTGACCTTTGGTTGGGGGGATGAGACTCCAGAATAACAAGAATAAGATAATCGGAGTTTTAGGTAAATTCCCCGAGAATGGTAATGTGGTTGTTCTTTGCTTCAATGACACCTCCGTTTAATTCTACTGTTTTTTCCACTCCTTCGTTGGTGATATAACGCACCGTACCCTCCTGCAGCGAGGAAATGATTGGAGCATGGTTGTGCAGGATCTCAAAAGATCCTTTGGTCCCCGGTACCTGTACCAATCTGACCTCTCCGGCAAAGACTTTTTTTTCTGGTGTTATGATTTCAAGATACAAAGTAGTAGGGTTTTAGTTTATTTTGATTCAGCCAGTAATTTTTGACCTTTTTCGATTGCTTCCTCAATGGTTCCGACCATATGAAACGCAGATTCAGGCATTTCGTCCACTTCGCCGTCCATGATCATTTTAAAACCTTTGATCGTGTCTTCAATAGAGACCCATTTTCCCGGCATACCGGTGAATTGTTCTGCCACATGGAACGGTTGAGACAGAAAACGTTGAACTCTTCTGGCACGGTGAACGACCAGCTTATCTTCTTCTGAGAGTTCATCCATTCCCAGGATAGCAATGATATCGTTCAGTTCGTTATAGCGTTGAAGAATTTCCTTCACACGTTGTGCTGTGTCATAATGGTCATTCCCCACAATATCGGGAGTAAGTATCCGGGAGGTAGAATCGAGGGGGTCTACAGCAGGATAAATCCCCAATTCGGCTATTTTACGGCTTAATACCGTTGTTGCATCCAGGTGGGCGAATGTCGTTGCCGGGGCCGGGTCGGTGAGGTCGTCAGCCGGGACATACACGGCCTGTACCGAGGTGATGGAACCGTGTTTGGTGGAAGTGATTCTTTCCTGCATCTCTCCCATTTCTGTGGATAACGTGGGTTGATATCCTACGGCTGAAGGCATACGCCCCAGCAGGGCAGATACTTCGGAGCCAGCTTGCGTGAAACGGAAGATATTGTCCATGAAGAACAAAATGTCTTTTCCCTGACCTTCTCCTTCGCCATCCCTGAAATATTCAGCGACAGACAGTCCTGATAAGGCTACACGTGCACGGGCGCCGGGGGGTTCGTTCATCTGGCCGAAAACCAGTGCCAGCTTGGAGTCTTTCAGTTTCTCCTGGTCAACCTTGGACAGGTCCCAGCCACCGGCTTCCATATCTTTTTTGAATGCTTCTCCGTAATCGATCACACCTGCTTCCAGCATCTCCCGGAGCAGGTCATTTCCTTCGCGGGTACGTTCACCCACCCCGGCAAACACGGAAAGGCCTGAATATGCTTTTGCAATGTTGTTGATCAGCTCAAGGATAATAACGGTCTTTCCTACTCCGGCACCTCCAAACAAACCTGTTTTCCCCCCTTTTGAATAGGGCTCAATCAGGTCGATAACCTTGATGCCCGTATACAGGACTTCTTTTTCGGTGGACAAGTCTACGAAAGAAGGTGGATTTCTGTGGATGGGGTATCCTTTTGCTTTGTCCAGGGCACCCAGTCCATCAATAGATTTCCCGGTAACATTCATAAGCCTTCCGCGAATTTGTTCTCCTATGGGCATGCGGATGGGGGCTCCTGTAGCATTAACTTCCATACCACGACGCAAACCGTCGGTGGAATCCATAGCAATGGTACGTACGGTTTTTTCACCTATTTCCTGCTCTACTTCCAGGACCAGGACGGATCCATCCTCTCTTTTTATCTCCAATGCGTCATAAATATTGGGAAGGACAGACTCTTCTCCTTCAAACCTTACGTCTACCACCGGTCCGATAACCTGGGTTACAATGCCGATATTCTTTTTCTTTGCCATATATCTGAACTTTTATATTACAATTTTTTTGCAGGTCCTATGTTTAGATGGTTTAAAACAATACATTTTTATTTAGTCCTTGATATCAGGGAGGTGATAAGTTCTTCCAGCCCTTTTCTTCTTTCGGTACTGACTTTTGTTTTTGCCAGTTCGTCCATCCCTTTCCGGAAATAGTCGGCTATCATATTTTTGGTTATTTTCTGAATATTTACCGAATCGTAAAAACTTTTGATTGTGGAAATATACTCCCGGTTATTTGTTATGGGAGCGTCCAGTATCTTCATCATTTCTTTTTTTCTGCCTTCGGGCAGGTGTCCAAGCGTATAGACCAGCAAAAAAGTTTTTTTATTACTGAGAATATCTCCCCCGATCGTTTTTCCAAATGTTTCAGTATCTCCGTAACTATCGAGAAAATCATCCTGAATTTGAAATGCCAGTCCCAGATATTTTCCGCTCTCATAGAGGTGGTTGATTTGTTTCTCTGAAGCTCCGGAGATAATTCCCCCGATTTTCATTGCTCCGGCGAGAAGAATAGCGGTTTTCAGCTCAATCATCGTCAGATAGTCATCTACCGTTATTTCCGGGATATTTTCATAATTCATGTCCAGTTGCTGGCCTTCACAGACCTTAAGGGCCGTATCATTGAAAATTTCCAACAGCCGGTACAGTCTGTCCCTGGGAGCCTTCAGTAAATACCTGTATGCATAGATCGAAAGGGCATCCCCGGACAGGATTCCGATATTGACATTCCACCGTGTATGTACCGTGGAATGATTTCTCCTCAAGGAAGCCTGATCCATAATATCGTCGTGGATCAGGGTGAAATTATGAAACAGCTCAATGCTGATGGCAGGAGCCAGGGCATCCTCAATATTATCCTTGAACAGATTCGCGGTCATAAGGGTCAATACCGGGCGAATACGTTTGCCTCCCAGGTTGAGTATGTAACGGATCGGTTCGTACAATTCTGCAGGAGCCTCCGGGATATCCAACTCCTGGATAATCTTATTAACTCTTTCGGATAACTCGTTAAATGTATACATGGTCCCCAGACAGGCTTAATTAAATTATTGTTTCAGTGCTTCGGCTCCTCCTACGATATCCAGGATCTCTTTGGTGATGGCAGCCTGGCGAGCTTTGTTATAGTGCAGTGTAAGTTCTTTGATCAGTTCATTGGCATTATCGGTGGCCTGGTGCATGGCTGTCATCCTGGCTCCGTGTTCTGCAGAGAAGGAATCCAGAAGCACTTTGTAAAATTGTATTCTCAGGGTTTTTGGAATCAGGTCATTTACCAGTTCATCGCGGGTGGGTTCAAAAATATAATCCATTTTTATACCGGGCTTCTCTTTTTCTTTGTTTTCCTTTCCAATAACCGGCAGGAAGGTCTCATGGGTAAGAATGTGTACGGCAGCATTCTTAAACTGGTTGTATATAAAGTCGATCCGGTCATATTTTCCGGAAAGGAACAGATCGGTAAAGTGGGTTTCCAGTTCAACGACTCCTGCAAAATCAAGTTTGTCAAAAATTTCGGTATTGGACCCTTCCAGCGGATAATTTTTTGATTTCAGGAAATCAGCTCCTTTTTTCCCGATGGCAAAGAAAGAGAGTTGTTTTTGTTTCCATTGGGTGGCATATTCAGTAGTAGCCACCTCGATGGCCTTAGCGATGGCATTGTTGTTAAAAGCTCCGCAAAGGCCCCTGTTTGAAGTTATCAGGATGAGCAGTACTTTTTCGGGAGGACGATCCTGCATCAATGGATTCTCAACATCATTTTCAAGGCCCTGGCGGATGCTGACCATGATTTGTTCGAGTTTGTTGGCATAAGGCCGGAGCATGAGAATCTTTTCCTGATTTTTTCTCAGTTTGGCTGCGGCCACCATTTTCATAGCCTGCGTGATCTGCCTTGTTGACTTTACACTGGTGATTCGGGTCCTTATTTCTTTTAGTCCTGCCATAAAAAGGGAAAAATGAAGTTACTCTTCTTTATATTTAGGGGTCAGGTCGGAGATAATTTTCTCGAGTTTCTTAGCCACATCATCCGGGAATTCTCCTTTTTTGATGGTTTTCAGGATGTCCTTGTGTTTGATTTCCAGCAGTTCGAGAAAATCTTCCTCAAAGTCCTTAATCTTACTGACCGGCACATCCCGTAACAATCCTTTTGTTCCGGCAAAGATGATAGCAACCTGTTTTTCTACGGGTACCGGAGAGTACTGATTTTGTTTCAGTATCTCAACATTTTTAGCTCCTTTGTCCAGGATTGCCAGGGTAGAAGCATCCAGATCGGAACCGAATTTGGAGAAAGCTTCCAGTTCCCGGTATTGGGCCTGATCGAGTTTCAGGGTCCCTGCCACCTTTTTCATAGATTTAATCTGTGCGGCTCCTCCGACACGGCTAACGGATATTCCCACGTTGATGGCCGGACGTACGCCGGCATTAAAGAGGTCAGATTCCAGAAATATCTGACCGTCTGTGATAGAGATCACATTGGTCGGGATATAGGCGGAAACGTCACCGGCCTGGGTTTCAATAATCGGTAGGGCCGTGAGCGAACCTCCGCCTTTCACCAACTTCTTTATGGAGGGTGGCAGGTCATTCATCTGGGCGGCGATCTCATCCGATTCGATGATTTTGGCAGCGCGTTCGAGAAGGCGGGAGTGCAGGTAAAACACATCGCCGGGATAAGCTTCACGTCCCGGAGGACGACGTAGCAACAGGGATACTTCACGGTAGGAAACCGCTTGTTTGGACAGATCGTCATAGATGATCAGTGCTGCTTCGCCGGTATCGCGGAAGAATTCGCCAATGGAAGCGCCGGCAAAAGGAGCATAAAACTGCAGGGCGGCCGGATCGGAGGCGGTAGCCGCGACGATCACGGTATAATCCAGGGCCCCGTAATCTTCCAGCGTCTTGGCAATGTTGGCTACGGTCGAGCCTTTTTGTCCGATGGCTACATAAATACAATAAAGCGGTTTTCCGTCCAGGAAGTTTTGCCGTTGGTTGATGATCGTATCAATAGCGATGGCGGTTTTTCCGGTTTGCCGGTCGCCGATGATCAGTTCGCGTTGGCCCCGTCCGATGGGGATCATGGCATCAATGGCTTTGATACCTGTCTGTACCGGCTCATTCACCGGTTGCCGGAAGATTACACCGGGAGCTTTTCTCTCGAAAGGCATCTCGTAGAGGTCTCCTTTGATGGGCCCTTTGCCGTCAAGAGGCTGTCCCAGCGGGTTGATTACCCTGCCCAGCAGAGACTTCCCTACCATGATCGAAGAGATGCGGTGGAGTCTTTTGACGGTATCTCCTTCCTTGATCCCTTCGGAAGGTCCCAGGAGTACAGCTCCCACATTGTCTTCCTCAAGGTTCATGACAATTCCCTGTACCCCGTTCCCAAATTCAATAAGTTCATTGGCCTGTACATTTGAAAGACCGTAAATACGGGCGATGCCATCGCCTACCTGCAGAACCGTCCCCACTTCTTCCATGGAGATCTGTGAGGTGATCCCTTCGATCTGTTGTTTTAATATTTCTGATACTTCACTGGGTTTGATTGTAGCCATAATGGTATCTCTTTTCTATTTTGTTCTGGTAAGTTCTTTTTTCATGTTTTGCAAAGCTGAGCGGACACTTGCATCAAACCGGATATCTTCAATGTTCAGGATGAAACCTCCAATAATTTCCGGATCGGTCAGGGGGGTAAGCTGGATATCAGACTTAAGTCTTTCACTCAGTCGTTTTTTAATTTTCTCAACAACTTTCTTATCAACGGTCTTGGTGGTTGTCAGTTGAGCATAGGTGATCCCCTGCAGCTTTTTGTATTGATCGATAAAATTACGAGCAATATCCGGAAGGAAAATTTCCCGGTTATTTAGCAGGATAAGGTTAAGAAATTGAGCTGTAAGAGGCTGTATAAAAGGATAAAAGGAGTTTTTCAGCACACTTATCTTCTCTGCATCGGTGATAACCGGGCTGTCCAAAACATCCCTGAATTCCGGATTGTCCTGGATAGCGGACTGAATCAGGTTGATATCCCGGAAAGCTTTGTTCAGCATCCCTGCATCACGGGCGGCCAGATAAAAGGCTTTGGCATATCTTACAGCTATTTGGCTGACATTCATGAGTTGTTGCGTGAAAGAGTTAATTTAACCGGATATCCTCCAGATATTTTTCGATCATTTTCTTTTGCTCGCTATCTGCAGATAGTTTTTCCCGCAGGATTTTTTCTGCAATATCCACCGAAAGTTCAGCCACTTGTTTTTTTATTTCATCCAGCGCCATGGCTTTTTCCTGGCGGATATTCAGCCGGGCCACTTCTATGATCTTATGGGCTTCCTGTGTGGCTTCCTGTTTTGCTTTATCTACAATCTGGTTTTTTATTTCTCTGGCTTCTTTCAGGATTTTCTCTTTTTCAATGCGTGCTTCCCGTATGATTGCTTCGTTATCAGTCTTCAGCTTTTCCATTTCAGCCCTGGCTTTTTCTGCTGTGCTCAAGGCTTCTGAAATCGACTCCTCTCTCTCCCGGAGGGAATTGAGAATCGGTTTCCAGGCAAATTTTTTCAGAATGATTAACAGCAATGTAAAGGAAACCAGCATCCAGAATAATAAACCTACATCAGGGGTTACAAGTTCCATGATATTTTGTTTTTAAGAAGACATTGTTTCGAATGAAGAAAGAAGCAAAGCAGTTCAGCCAATCGCTGAACCACTTTGCAAGGTTTCACTACTACCGGAAGAGGATCAACAGACAGATCACGATGGCGAAAAAAGCCACGCCTTCGATCAGTGCTGCGGAGATGATCATGTTTGACCTGATATCCCCGACAGCTTCCGGTTGGCGGCTGATAGCTTCCATGGCTTTGCCTCCGATCTGACCGATGCCGATACCTGCACCGATAGCAGCCAGACCGGCTCCAAATCCTGCCCCCATAAGTCCGAGGGTTGAACCTGCTGCCTGAAGTAAAATCATTAATGGTAACATAAGCATAAAATTTAGTTAATATATAGAACTAATGGTGAGGCTCTTCCATGGCCAGGCCGACATATAAAGCAGACAATAAAGTAAATACGTAAGCCTGGATAAAAGCAACCAAAATTTCGAGTAAAGTCAGGAAAACCGTAAAAGGAACCGAAACAAAAGATATTCCGTAACCTCCCAGCAAACTCATTTCCCCAAAAATAAATATCAGGGCAAAAAATCCCAAGGCCACGATATGTCCGGCGATAATATTGGCAAAAAGCCGGATTACCAGGACAATATGTTTGATGAAAAGACTCAGAAATTCAATCAGGGGTAGTAAGGGGATCGGGAATTTCAGCCACCATGGGACTCCGGGGGTATTAAAAATGTCAATCCAGAAATATTTTGTTGAACTTAAAATAACAAGAGCAAAAGTAAACAAGGCCATGACCGTGGGGATGGCAACATTACCCATCACATTGGCCCCTCCCGGAGGGATGGGGATCAGCCCAAAAATATTATTGAAGAAAATAAAGAAAAACAACGTCAGGAGATAAGGCATGTATCGTTCATATTTTTCTCCAATGGAAGGTCTTGCCACTTCGTCCCGGATAAAGAGGATTAAAGGTTCCAAAAGATTTTGCATGCCATGGGGCGGCTCATCTTTATGCCGTTTGTAAGCATTTGCAATAGAGACAAAGAGCCAAACCATAAACAACATGGTGAAGAGAAAAGCTACGGTGACTTTCGTTATCGAAAGGTCGAGAGGTTTGACAATAGAACCGTCCGGCAGTTCCTCAACAATTTTTCCGTGATATTTTTCTTCCGTAGAGATTTTAAACCCCTTGTAACTGCTTTCTCCATGATGTAGTTTAGAGCTGAAAAATATATGAAGGCCTTTGTCTTTACTATATAAAATGACCGGCAAAGGGATACTGCAATGATAATCCTTGTATGTGAAAAGATGCCATTCATAGGAATCCATGATGTGATCCATGATCATTTCTCTGGCATCAAAAGATCCAGACGTTTTTTCCTGTGCAGAGTCAACCCTCTTTTCTTCTTTGCTTGCCGTTTTCTTTGGGAGCATCGCTGACGATAAAACAATTATCGATAGTATTGCAAGGATAAAAACAGAGGTTATTATTACGCGTTGTTTCACTGCAGAAGCTTTTTCAGAGTAGTGAAGCAAAAATAAAAAAAAAACGGTATTAACTACCTGATATGCATTTCTTATTTATTTTTTTAAGCGGAAAGTATGGAAGAATATGTCACCAGTGAATATACGGTATACAAAACCAATACATAAGCAAGAAAAAGGGCATTGTTTGTTTTGACCAGAATCAGATAGAGAAGTATAAAGACAAAAAGAAGAAAGAACTTGACCCCGGTGAGTAAAATAAAACGGTTTATAAAACGGGCTGTTTTATCCTTTTTTTTACGAAGAAGCAAAAAGGAAAAACCGAGATATAAAAAAAGGAAAAACCCAATCAAGGGAGGAGTGACGGGAAGATAAAGATATGAAAAACGCCGATGGAGAATAATGGCGGCAACAATTAAAAACAATGTGGTGATACTGATGTTTATCAGGGGTTTTCTATACAGGGACATAGGCCTTATTTTAGAAAATCTTTAATGGCTACATAAATCGCCAGGGAAACCGAGACAATGGACAACAGCAAAGTAAAGAGAGGAAAAGAAAGGTTCAGCTTTTGGTCCAGTTTTAATCCTCCGAAAACGCCGAGAAAAATGATCACTCCCATTTCGAGAGCCATACTGGAGTATTTTACATAATTGTCAAGCTGTTTTTTTGTCTTCCGTAGCGGCGGCTTTAGATTTGTTTTTTTCTTCCTGCTGGAAGGTTTTTGAGCTTCTGTCATCGGTCATATTACAATTGCCTGTAAACTTCGAGCCGGGTTCTATAGCCAGTTTATTGGTCATGATGTCTCCATTAATACGGGCTGTTTTTCTCAGGGATAGTAGTTCGGAGACGCTTATTTTGCCTTCAATGAATCCAAAAACTTCAGCATTTTTGCACGTAATCTCCCCTTTTACCTTTCCGGTTTCCCCGATAACCAGTTTCCCTTTGGTGGTAATGTTTCCCGTAAGACTTCCTTCTATACGTATTCCTTCATTGGAGTTGATGTCTCCGGTGATTTCCGTTCCTGCAGTAATAAAATTTACAATTGCATTGTTGCTATCCGTGCCGTTATATTTAGCCATTTTTAATTTATTTTATGGGTGTAATATTGTTTAGTATTCACTTAAAAATTAAGGGTATAAAGGTAGAAAAAAACCCTGGTTTTCCAATATTCCCGGATTTTACTTTTTCTTTCCGTCATAGGCCCATTTCAGATACAGGGATCCCCAGGTAAATCCACCACCGAAAGCTGCAAGAATAAGATTATCTCCTTTTTTCAGCTGGTCTTCCCATTCATACAGGCAGAGGGGAATGGTTGCCGTAGTGGTATTCCCGTATTTCTGGATGTTGATCATTACTTTTTCTTTAGGGAGCCCCATTCTTTTGGCGGTGGCTTCAATAATTCTCATGTTGGCCTGATGCGGGACCAGCCAATTGAGTGTTTCGGGAGTCAGATTATGTTTTTCCATCATTTCAACGGACACATCCGCCATACGTGATACGGCAAATTTGAAAACCACCTTTCCGTCCTGGTAGACGAAATGCTCCCGGTTTTCTACGGTTTCATGAGAAGGCGGTCTGACCGAGCCTCCTGCTTTCATATAAAGATATTTTCTGCCTGAACCGTCCACATGAAAAATATGGTCCATTATGCCAACTTCTTCCCCGGTAGGTTCAAGTAGAACCGCAGCTGCGGCATCTCCGAATAGAGGACAGGTTGTGCGGTCGGTATAGTCGGTGATAGCCGACATTTTATCAGCCCCGACAACCACTACCTTTTTGTATTTTCCGGATTCTACAAATTCAGAAGCTGTTTGCAGCGTATAAAGAAAGCCGGAACAAGCCGCATTGATATCAAAACCCCATGCATTTTTGATACCGACCTTATCACAAATTATATTTGAGGTAGCCGGGAAAAGACGGTCGGGTGTAACCGTAGCGCATAAAAGCAGGTCTACGTCATCCGGGGAGGTACCGGTTTTTTCCAGTAAACCCCTGACGGCCTTGGCTCCCATGTAGGAAGACCCTCGTTCTCCTTTCAGGATCCGTCTTTCTTTGATCCCGATGCGTTGCATAATCCATTCGTCGGAAGTGTCTACCATTTTAGACAGTTCTTCGTTGGTGAGCTTATAATCAGGAACCCAGGCGTGAACGCCGGTGATGGCAGCATGAATTTTACTCATTTTATTTGAATGCTTTTAAGATTTTATTGGTTAGATCTGCTCTGACAATTTCCAGGGTCTGGTGTAACATGTTTTTTATGGCTGTTTCATTGGAGATCCCGTGTCCGATAATTACATTGCCATTAACGCCGAGCACAGGAGTTCCACCGTATTTTTCAAAGTTAAAACGTTCCAGAAAATCATCTTTGATTCCTCTGGCTTTGGCGATAAAATAAAAAGATTCGGCTTCTTTCAGGACTACATTTCCAACAAACCCGTCACAAACCACTACATCCGCTTTATCCGAGGTAAAAAACTCGTTGCTTTCGATATTTCCCACAAACCGGTAACGGCTGGTGTCTTTCATCAGTTCATAAGCGGACCGTGTTACCAGGTTTCCTTTGGTAGATTCGGCACCGATATTCAGGAGGGCAACACGGGGTTTGGGGATTTTGAATACATATTGGGCATACAGGGAACCCAGGAGACCGTATTGAAAAAGAACATCAGGTCTGGAATCGGGAGCAATCCCCACATCCAGTATTACGGTTTGTCCGTTGTGGATATTGGGCAAGGTAGCGGCAATCGTGGGACGAATCACTCCGGGGATGGTTTTTACCGTCATGGTTGTTCCAACGAGCATAGCGCCGGTATTCCCGGCGCTGGCAAAAGCGTCCACTTTCTTTTGTTCCAGGAGTTTGAACCCTATTACAATACTAGATTCCTGTTTTTGGCTAAAAGCTTTGGTAGGATGATCCCCCATTTCTATTACTTCAGGGGCATGAACAATCTCCGCACAGTCTTTCAGTACGGGATATTTTTTCAGTTGTTCATGAATGATCTCTTTGTTCCCGACAAGAACGATCCGGACGTCTTCAGGAAGCGTTTTTTTGGCTAGTTCCGCTCCGGCTAAAATAGCGTGCGGAGCGTAATCGCCGCCCATTACGTCCAGTCCTATACGTATCATTATACTACGAAAAGATTAAACGGAGGCTTCTTTCTCAATCACTTGTCTTCCGCGGTAAAAACCGCACTCCGGACAAACATGGTGATACTGTACGGTAGCACCGCAATTCGGACAGGTCATAACCGTAGGAATTGCAGCTTTGTAATGAGTTCTTCTTTTATTCCTTCTTTGCTTCGATGTTTTACGTTTTGGATGTGCCATAATACTTCTAATTTATATTTTTTAATATTCCTTTTAATGCCGACCAACGTTCATCATTGGTTTGTATATTTTCCTCCACAGACAATTCTTCCAGTTTCTTTAGCATAACCGGATTACAGGTGGGGTGACCATATTCATCATCCGGATGTACTCTGCGCAATGGTAGAGAAAGATGAATAAATTCGTATATATACTGACTGACATTTAAAAAATAATCATCTTCGGGAATGATGAGAGAGTTGGCTGACTCTTCAAGTCTTTCGTGACCGTATTTCACATACAACGAGTAAGTAAAATTAACAGGCATGTCGAACATTTCAAGACAGCGGTCACAGGGAACCCTCACTGTTCCGTCGATGAAAAAATCAAATGTCAGCATGCGTGTGGATTTATGCAAGATCACCTCTATATGAAGTTGACCTTCTTTGATTTCGGATTCCGGGAAAATTTCAAAGAACGAAGCATCTATTTCGAAATCAAAACTATGGTCACCTTCTTTTAATCCTTTGAAGGGAATCCTAAACCGATCCGCGTACCTCACACTCATCCCTCAAAAATATTTCGTGCAAAAGTAGAAATTTATATGATAACAAAAAAAAATATTCCCTGTTATCATCATGATTACATGATTTATAATGATATACCGTAAAATTCCCTTACCGGGACATACGCCCGGCATGCTTTAATAGATGACCACTTTACGAGAGTATATCTCTTTTGGAGTCTTAACTATGATAAGATAGAGCCCGGGAGACAAATTTCGGTTTCCTCCGGAAAGGGGGAGGGAGATGTCATTCTTTCCGGGATTCACATGAAAAATTTTAGTATAACGGGTACTTCCATCCATGCCCAGTAATTTTACTTGTACCGGCTGAGCAGTAGTTGCCGAAAAGGATACATGCAAAACAGATTGCACCGGGTTTGGGTAAACCTCCAACTGGTTCTGCCCGTTTTCTTGTGGACGGATTCCTGCCGTAATGTCCGGAGGAGAGAGTTTTTTCGTAGTATAAATCAGATAGGCTCCGGGAGACAAGGTGATATTATAGTCAGGATTTGTGATTACCAGAGAATCTCCGCTAAAGTATTCATACCAGATTCCTGTGGAAGGGAATGTTAAGGTGGTGGTTTTCTCTGTCACATCAAAGTTGCCGGCTGCCAGGAGGTTCATGCTGCTGTCACGGATGGTGATGGTTTTTACCGCATCTGAGGTGTTCAATACAAAATCGGAGCTCTGAAAAACGGGTTGCTCTTTTTTCAAACGGATCAGGGCTCCCATAACCTGATATAGTTTTCTTCTTTTCATATCGTTGTAATAATCCCAGCGAATGGGTTTATTCCCTGTGCGTCCGTTGTATTCGATCGAATAATCATATCCCAGTTCTTCAAACTGCCAGATCATTTTAGGTCCCGGAACGGTAAAGAAAAAAGCAGAAGCCAGTTCTATTCGTTGGAGGGCTGTGGAAAGGTTTTTGATGTTATAGTCTCCCGAGGCATTTCCATAAGTCAGATTATTATACATGAGTCTTTCTTCATCATGACTTTCCATATAGCCCACGATATTCGGGCCGGACCAATCTCTGTTTTTCCATGAGATCCACCCGAAGTCCCAGTTACCGCATGGGCCTGACGGGTACCCCATGGATGCCTGACCATATTGACAGTTCAGGTTTCCCCATAGCAACATGCCATAGGCGGCCAGTTCCTTTTCTTCGCTGTTTTCCGTAAAATGTTCAAGGATGAGAATGGCATCGTTTTTTACTTTCCGGATGGAATCAGCGTAGCCTTCCAGTATCTGAATGCGGGAGGCATCGTAAGCCCACCCGTTTCCCGGCGTATTGGTAAATCCTTTGGTGAAATCAAACCGGTATCCGTCCATATGGTATTCGTTGATCCAGTAACGGGTTACGCGGGTGACAAAATTTTTGGTTGCCGTGCTTTCGTGGTTAAAATCATACCCCCAGCTATAATCCGCATTGGGAGAGGTTGTATTGTACCAGGGGCTTTCCGGGGAAGGCTCTCCCCACTGCCCGGCATCAGGATCGAAATAAAGTTTTACCAAAGGACATTGGCCCATTGAATGATTCAAAACAATGTCCTGAATTACTGCGATTCCAAGGGCATGGCAGGAGTCGACAAAAGCTTTCAGGTCATTTTTGGGGCCGTAATATTTATCCGGTGCAAAATAATAATCCGGATTGTAGCCCCAGCTTTCATTCCCCTCGAATTCGTTAATGGGCATCAGTTCGATAGCATTAACTCCGAGTCTTTTCAGGTATCCCAATGTGTCGATGAGTGAACGGTAAGTATGTTGTGCGGTAAAATCCCGTACTAGTAATTCATAGATCACAAGATTTTCGGTTTCCGGCGGTTGGAATCCGGAATGCTTCCAGGGATAAGGTGTTTGTGCGGTTTGCAGGACGGACACAATGCCTTCGGTTTTGCCTTTGGGATAAGGCTTTAGCCCGGGATAAACCCATGTGGGTATCCAGGGATCGTTCCATGGATCCAGAATCTTGTCGGCATAGGGGTCGCCGATGCGGATCGCTCCGTCCACCAGATACTGGAAAGAATATTCCTGTAACGGCTGCAGATGGTTGATAGGTATCCAGTACCGTTTTCCATCGGGGGTACGTTTCATGTAACTGCTGTCACAGGGTCGCCAGTTGTTAAAATCCCCGATGGCAAAAACATACTCTTTATAAGGGGCATATAGAGAAAGAATCACAGAGGAATCATTCAGGTAATTTATTCCGTCTGTGACCCCTTCGGGAAGGTCTTCCGTAACAACGGGGGGGCGTACATAAAAGTAGAAGGAATCGGTTGTTACGGAGCCGGTGGAGTCATAAGCAAAGAAATAAGCCGTATGACCTCCCGTTTGGGACATTTCCAGGTTTAGGGCTAAGTTGCTATTGGTTGTACCTGAAATATAGGTTTTATCTATAAACAGATTCATACTGTCGGCTTTGGTGGAAGTGGCATCCATGTACAAGGTGTCTCCTGGTTTCAGGATTAGTGATGATTCCTGTGGCAACAGGATGCTCACATTCAGACCTTCGGGAAAGACGTCCACGAACAAATCGGAAGTTTGTTTGGTGGCATCGGCACTTCGGAAGACAAAGGCCATCTTTGCTACCGTGTCGTTTAGGTTTACACTGTAAAAGGTGCGGATATCCGGCGAGATGTCCAGTTCGTAGGTGTAGCTTCCCAGATAGGTGAGATGAGGCTGCGCAGAATTATCCCCCCACGACCCGATCACGTTTTGCCATCCTGATTTTCCTTTAAGGATTACACCGGTATGCGTGTAGATATCACCTGTATAGTTTTCCAGGGCTCCGGAGACCTTGTCGGAATGGAAATAAACTTTTACAGGTTGTGTTTCAACAGGGACTTCAGGGTCGGTGGTAACAACTTGTGCCTGGAGAGAAAAAAAAGCCAGGAAAAAAACCAGGAAACCAAAAATGCTTTTTGTAAGTTCTGTTCGTTTCATGAGATATGGTTTTAATGCAACTCGAGGATCAGGGGAGTATAGGGGGGGACATCAAGGACCGGGTGAAGAGGGTAGGATTTATGATCATAAATATTAACTCCATAGACGTATTTTCCGGTGATTTCATCAAACCTTCCGGTATTTAAATGGGTCGTTTCCCTGTTTTTGTTGAGGAGGACCATAATCGTTTTTTCAGGAGTGGACCGGAAGTAAACATAAACTCCGTTTTCAGGCACAAAATGAATAAGTCTTCCTGACTGAACGGCAGGTTCATTTTTCCGCCAATTCAACAAACTTTTCATTTCATCCTGGATTCTTTTTATCCCGGGATTTATATTTTCCCCGGTAAAGGCATTGGCCGTATCTCCAGGCCATCCGCCCGGAAAATCACTGCGAATGGTGCCGTGGTCATTGTCTTTTTTGTTGCTCATCAGTAACTCGGTGCCGTAGAAAATCTGGGGAATACCCCGGGTGGTCAGCAGGAAAGCCATGCCCAGCCGGAAAAAGGCTGTGTCGTTGTGGATTTGTCTAAAAAAACGGTTCATATCATGATTATCCCCGAAAATAACCAGGTTTTCAGGAGAAGGATAGACAAAATCCCGCGCCAGGACATCATAGAGCTTTCTCCATCCGGAGTTCCAGTTTTCTTTTTCTGTCAGGCTTTGTGACAAAGCCTGCTGTAACGGAAAGTCCATAAGACTGGGCAGGCCGGGTTTGTATCCGTCCCTGTTGGTTTGTCCTTTTTGCCAATAAGAAACGAAGGAGGGATGGGTATTCCACTCTTCTCCCACGATCATAAAATGGGGGTATTCTTCCCGGATTCTGCGTGTCCACCTTGCCATGAAATCTTTATCAGGATAAGGATAGGTATCCATACGAATTCCCTGGAGGCCGGCAAATTCTATCCACCAGATACTGTTCTGGATCAGGTAATTGGCTAAAAAAGGATTTTTCTGGTTCAGGTCAGGCATGGTAGGGACAAACCATCCCTTCGTCAGTTTGATACGGTCGGCCCGGGAGGCGTGTGGATCCATATTGACCGAATGAACATGGTTGGTGATAAAATAGACTGGATACTCATTTATCCAATCAGAGGAAGGGAGGTCTTTCATCCACCAGTGCACCGATCCGCAATGATTGAAAACCATATCCATGATCAGTTTGATGCCGTTTTTTTTGCATGCGTGACCCAGTTGCCTGTACAGATCGTTGGTTCCCAGCCGGGGGTCCACCCTGTAGAAATCGGTAATGGCGTAGCCGTGATAGGATTGTTCGGGTTGGTCGTTTTCCAGAACGGGAGTGGGCCATAATCCCGTAAACCCCATTTCTTTAATGTAATCCAGATGATCTATGATCCCCTGAATATCACCCCCGTGTCTGCCATAAGGCGCTTTACGGTTCAGGCCTTCTTTCATGCCTTTGACCTCATCGTTGGAAGGATCCCCGTTGGCAAAACGGTCGGGCATTAACAAATAAATTACATCCGAGGGGCCAAAGCCATCTCGCAAGGCGGATGCTTTTTCCCGTTTTTTTAGTTCATAGACGTATCTGTAAAATCTTTTCCCGTCTTTGGAAAAGTCGATATAAAAATTTCCCGGGCTTGTGCCTGATCTGACAGACAGATGCAGAAACAAATAGTTAGGATTATTTGTTTTTGAAACAGAGTCAAGTGTAATGCCGGGATGTGAAGTAAGAACAACCTGATATTTTGCGATGTCCGTACCGTGGACCAGGATTTGCAGATACGGATTTTTCATTCCCACCCACCAGGAAGGAGGTTCGACATGATCGGGAATATTTTGTCCGTAGGTTGAGACAAAAACAAAAGAAAGAAATAGGTACAGATACGTTCGAAACATAATGATTGTCTTAAAATCGGTAGGATGAATTCATAAAATTTATGGCGTTGAGCGTGTTGCCACTGAAATCAAAAAAGGTGTTACAATCCCAGGCCGAGCCTGTTCCGTCGGGAGTTTTCATTTGGGATGTAATCCAGTCGGGTTCCCAGTAAAAAATCCCTTTTCCTCCACCGTCAATGATTTCCTGTGTTAAGGACACAAGATAGTTATACTGCCCCTGACGGTTGGCCGGATAATCCGGTAAAAGTTTTTTCACACCAATAATATTCCCAAGATTATCTGCGTTTTGGAGGGTCCAGGGATAGGCTGTTTCCATTACCATTACCTCTTTTCCGTATTTTTTGCGGAGTTGTTCCGTATAATTGCTGATGTTTGCCAAAGGAACATCTGACCAAATATAATAATACGAATAACCGATGATATCGTAATTCTCCAGCCCTTTATCCTGGAGTCCGTCAAACCAATTTATTGCATTTTCCGGTTGGGCTATAGGAATAATTATTTTTGGATTTACCGTACTTTCCGATCCTGCATCCCGGATCGCCCGGATGGCAGCATTCATCAGGTAAATAAAATCTCCGGGATGATGCCAGCGGTCACCCACGGGTAGTAAAAAGCCGGGATTGATTTCATTTCCGGGTTGGACATACTCCGGCATTAAATGGAGCTGATCCAATTTTTTTAAAGTGAGATAGGTGTATTGGTATAGACTGTCATGCAGGGATTTCAGGTCAAGATCCTGCCATGCCCCGGGGATGATTTGATGGCCGGGATCAGCCCATGTGTCTGAATAATGGAAGTCAAGGCATACCTGTAGGCCGAGTTTTTTGGCACGGGATATTCCCAGTTTCACATCATTAAAATCGTTGTACATCCGGGATTTTTCGGGTTTGTACACTTCTTTGGTCCATATGGGGTTATGAAAAAGACGAAACCGGATAACATTTGCACCATGAGCCTTGAAGATAACATAGGGGTCTTCCATCTGTCCGGAATCGCGGAAGATTCCCCCGTGTTCCATGATCTGATTGGCAAAAGACAGGTCAGCGCCCATAACAAATTGATCCGGGGTATAGAATGCTCTTATGGAACCGGTATCTTCTTTTTTGCAACCAGAAGCCGTAAGGATCAGTAAGAGGAATGAGATAAGATAATTCATGGTAAATCCTTCGGTCAAAAAGAGAAAGGTAAAATAAGAAGAATTACAGAAAAGAAAAAGCGGTTAACCCGAAAAGTTAACCGCTTTTTCAAAACACCAACTTTAATTTTTTACGATTTTGTAAGTATAAACCGGACCACTCAGGTCAAGTGTGATGGTATAGTTTCCGTCGGCTGCAATCGGGATGTTAGCCCCGCCGGCATCCAGTTTACGGTCGCCGCCGTCATCTCCATAGTTAAGGTCCCATCCATCGTTAGCCCGGAACTTTATATCTCCCGCCTTCAGATCCAGCGTGATTGTCCAGACGTTTTGTATTTTGTCGTAGGTCATATTTACATCTTCACTCCAGTCATAGGGGGGAACTGAAGAGCCGATCAGGCCCCATTCTGTTTTCAGATAGGTATAAGTAGCTCCGTTAAGGTCGGCCACCAGATGAAAATAACCAGGACCACCGGGGATTTTGATATTGTTTCCACCCCAGTCACCAATTTTCAGTGTGCCTGACATGCCGGAAGGATCCGGATCACCTATGGTGTTGTCCTGTTCCCATGCAGGAACCTTGAGTAGTTTTAGCTCCGTCGTATCCTGTGAAAACCATAGATATCCTTCGTAGATACCATTGTCTTTAACCGAATAAATGACGGTATTGGTATTTGCAGGATCCCATTCGCCCCAGGCCGGGTTCCAGTCATCCTGGTAGCTTCCGGGAACGTAAAGTTTGGGGTAATTGATCACTTTCTCAAACGGGGTGATGCTCATGGAAACGGGTTCCGAGTAAAGAGTATCCACATCCTTGTGGATCGCGGCGGTAACCCTGACTTGTACATTGGCTGCTTCTCCCGGGAAAGCATTAAGGGTCAAAAGAGCATTGTTTACCTTTCCTTCCAGGACATCCATACTGGTAGCGTTGGTAATCCCCAGAATGGCGGGATTGGCAAAATTATCAGCAGCCAGATCAAGCTCCAGGGTATAGGAAACTGCGGCCTGGAATCCAAAATCTGCAGGGCTCCAGGTGAAAGTAGCCATGACGTTGTCTTCGGTAGAGTCTGTCAGGATATAGCTGCTGCCGTCGGCAGGTGCCGTTAACCCGGGAGCAGTATATACACCGACTACCGGTTCTCTCACTTCCTTTTCACATGAAACCAGAAAAGAAAGACCAGAAATCAGTAATAAAAACGGATATATTTTCTGTTTATTCATCATCTTGTTTTTTAGCAGTTAAAGATTAATATCCCGGATTCTGAGTAAGGTTTGGATTGGCAGCAATATCTGAAGAAGGAATTGGGAAGACATCATATTTGCTGTCTGTTGATTTTCCTTCTTTTATACCGCCTTTCCATGCCCAAACGTAATCCGTGTTGCTGAATTTCCCGAAACGTACCAGGTCGGTTCTTCTGTATCCTTCCCAGAATAATTCCCTGGCCCGTTCATCCAGGATAAAGTCCAGGGTAAGGTCGTCGGCTGTAATATCTGCCGAATTGTCACCATAGGCCCGTTCCCGTAATGCATTCACATAGCCGAGAGCTGTTCCCAGGTCTCCGCCGGAACCACCGCGTAAGACCGCTTCAGCATACATCAGATAGGCATCTGCCAGACGGAACAATGGGAAATCGGTATCAGGAAAGGTAAGGTCTTTGCCTGGGGCTCCTGTAGATGTTATGTTCTTGAATTTTGTGATGGCATAACCGTTGGTAAATTCAAACATGTCGTCAATATCCAGGGATTGACCATCGGTATAGAACATGCTCCGGCTGTCGGAGGCAAATTTTTCTATTGTATACGTATAGTCCGGTGCTCCCAGTTTCAGGGAGATTTTATATTTCCCTGCTTCCGGGATGCTGATGTTGGAACCTCCTTCTTCGAGGATACCGTCCCCTTCATTGTCTCCGTAGTTCAGGGCCCAGTCATCGTTGGCCCGGAACTTGATATTGCCGGCATTCAGCTCAAGAATAACCGTCCACAATCCGGTAGCCGGGTCATAGGTCATATTCTGGTCCGAATCCCACCCATCTGCAGTAGCATCGCCAATGACCCCCCAGTCGGTTTTAACAACCGCATAGGTGCGTGCGGTGGTATCCACGTCGACCTTGTAATAACCGGCGTCGGGAACAACAATATTGGCACCATTTTGATCAAGTGTGCCGTCAGCTCCGTCATCGCCGAAGTTATAATCCCAATTGGGATAATATGAAAATTTGAATTCCGTATTGGCATCTGCAAAATACAGGTATCCCTGATAGTGGTTATCGCTGTTTACCGAAGCAAGTACGGTAGTGGAATCTTCCGGGTTCCAGCCCTGATAGGAGCCCGGAACAAATATGAGGGGGTAATTTGAGGAACCTTTCGCTGAAACCGCAGTACTTTTCAGGTTGGAAATATCCATAAATTTTCCGACGAATTGTTTGGTCGCTCTGAGACCGGCCCATCCTCCGTCGATACCGAAGTCGGCGGGGTTCATAGAGCCTCCGACAGAGGCATGGATGATGAAGGTGGTTCCTCCCCAGGTTTTGGTATGCACCCCGTCAAAGGTAATGGGGAAAATAACTCCCTGTGCCTGGTCATTGTCAGCCAAAAACAAGTTTTGATAAGTAGGATCAAGCGTATAACCGGCATCAATGACTTTTTTGGTGTAGGTAATTACATCGGAATAATGGTCTTTTCCAACGTAACTCTCCGCATTAAGATACAGTTTAGCCAGTAACATCCAGTCAGCAGCCTGATCAGCCCTGCCATATTCATTGGTACGGGGTTCCGGCAACTTATTCTCTATATCAAGCAATTCTGATTCGATATAGTCAAACAAATCCTTTTTGCTGATCTGTTTCGGAAAGAAAGCCCCTACTTTATCTTTTTCCGTAACAAAAGGGACACTCCCAAACAGGTCCAGAGCATGCCAATAACTTAAAGCTCTCAGAAATCTGGCTTCGGCACGATATTCGCGAATGGTTTGTTGATCGGATTCTGAAATACCGTTTTCTTTCATTTTATCATCTGCGGACTGACGCAGAAATTCATTACACAGGGAAACCTGATAAAAGATCCGGTAATAAAGGTTGGTAATAAACTCATTGCTTGCTGACCAGTCCTGCTCATGATAGTCCCGCAAGTTTCCGTCATTCCAGGCGATAATAGCTTCGTCGGTAGGCAATTCCTGGGCATACCAGTATGCGCGGAGATATTGGCCGAATCCTTCATCCAGTCCGCTGAGGTCTCCCATCCCGTGAGGGCCCTGCTGTCCGCTGACGGCCAGACCTGCATACAGTTTGGCAAGTACTTGTTTATAGGATTCGGGGTTTTTGTATACCGTAGCAGAAGTAACCACATCCGGATCGATAGGAATCGTATCCAGATCTTTAGTACAGGATGCCAATGCCAGTATCAGGGCAAAAGCACCAATCATCGAAATTTTCAACTGTTTTTTATTCATCGTTTTACTCTTTTTCCGTTAGAACTTTGCACTAACACCCAACAGGAAAGTCCGGGGTCTGGGATAAACATTATTATCTATACCATTGATTACTTCAGGATCAAGTCCTTTGTAACGGGTGATTAAAAATGCATTTTGCACTGTACCGTAAACCCTGAGCTGTGCCCATTTTACCTGATCTACATTGTATCCCAGGGTGATATGATCCATCCTGAGGAAGGATCCGTTTTCAACATAATAGTCCGAGAAATATTTTGGATTTTCGAATTTAGAGTCCAGCAAACTGGTGGTTACGTTCGACAGGTAACCGACCGAATTGTATAAATTACTATAAGTTCCGTGGTCGGAGAACATGTTGTTGTAAACATAATTTCCCAGGCTGATCCGGCCGGCAAACGAGAAATCAAAGTTTTTGTAAGTAAACAGAGAGTTAAATCCCATAAAAACATCCGGTGCGGCCTTTTTATAATGGTAGCGGTCATCTACTGTGATTTGGCCGTCGTTATTGCGATCGACGTATAACCCTTCTAGAGGATTTCCGTCTTTATCATATACCTGTTCGTAAACATAAAAGGAATTGGCCGGATAGCCTACGCTATGGATCTGGATGGTATTGCCCACCCCACCGGAGATACCGCCGGTAAAGACTCCCAGATAGGAGGGATCATCGGTGGCCGTCAGTTTGGTGATCTCGTTTTTATTGTAACTGGCATTGAAACCTATGTCCCATTTCATGTTTGTTTTTGAAAGGGCTGTAGCGTTGATGGCAAACTCAACTCCTTTGTTTGTCAGGTCCCCGACATTGGTCAGGATTTGATTGGTCAGGTTGGTTCCTGCCGGTACAGGGATGAAGTTCAGTAAGTCACTGGTTTTCCTGTAATAAGCATCCAGTGTTCCTGTAATCCTGTTGTTCAGGAAACCGTAATCCAGTCCTACGTTGTAAGTGGTGGTTTCTTCCCATTTCAGGTTCTCGTCATATCCTTCGGGACGTAACGTGGTGATAAAGCTGTTGCCAAACTGATACTGGGCATTGTCGAGACTATAGGTGTAACGGGGCAGGTAGGGATAATCTCCTCCTATATCCTGTTGTCCTGTGATCCCATAACCCAGACGAAGTTTAAGGGTATTTATTGCGTCGGATTTGAAGAAAGGTTCCTTAGCAATATCCCAGGCAAGCGCCAGTGAGGGGAACAAACCCCAGCGATTTTCCGGAGCAAACCGTGAAGACCCGTCATCACGAAGGGTAAAGGTAAACAGATAACGTTCTTTAAAAATATAATTCATACGTCCGAAAAAGGAGACCAGATAATTTTCCGTGATATAGTCGGAATTCTCATGGATAAGCGTTTCCGCTACGTTGGTGGAGTAAGTCGTTCCTTTTCTCCAATAGTGCTGCCAGGAATAGCCGGCAGTAATATCCAGATGACTGGAAACAGATGTCAGGTCTTTGACATAGTTAAAGTAAAAATCCAGCAAGCTGTTTTTCTTGTTTTGCGTATAATGGGTTTTATTGCCTCCTCCGTTGAGAGGATCGTAGGCCCAGGATGCATTTTCCGGCACGAAATTATTTCCGTCACTTTTGGATAGGTCATAACCCAGATTCAGCTTGGCAGTAAGTTCACGTAAAAATGGCAATCTGTAATCAAATTGTGCATTCCCCAGACTCCGGGAAACAGTGGAACGATTATCAGTCATTTCCAGCTGAGCCAGTGGATTGGCTGGCGCAATGGTGATCGGATCGCCGTTAGGCTGGGTCCATGTGAAATATCCTCCGTACGGGCTGCTCTGATCGTAAATCGGTTGGGTGGGGTCAAAAGCTATGGCTGAACCGATAGCGCCCCAGTTAGCAAAACGGTTTTTAATGTACATCCCTTTTACATTCAGATTTATGTTTAAATCTCCGTTTAAAAGGGATGGACTCAGACTTAAGGCTCCAGTAGTACGGTTGAGCCCTGATGTTTTCAGTATACCGTCCTGATCCGTATATCCCATAGAAACACGATAGGGAAGCGCTTTAACGCCACCGGAGAAACTGAGGTTATGATCCTGGCTGAAAGCGGTTTTGAAGATCACGTTTTGCCAGTCGGTATTCGCCGGTCCCAGCAAATTCAGGGCGTTGGGGTTCGCTTCAAAATGTGACTGAATAATACTTTTAAATTGATCGGCAGAAAGCACACTTACTTCTCCCGAACGGGTGGCCCAGTTTACATTTCCGTTATAGGTCAGGGAAAAAGGTTGTCCTTTTCTTCCTTTTTTGGTGGTAATCAAAATCACCCCGTTGGAAGCCCTGGACCCATAAATAGCCGTAGCCGAAGCATCCTTCAGAACAGTGAATGTTTCGATGTCATCGGGGTTGATAGTGTTCAGAGGGTTCCGCATGCCCGCCACTCCTTCATTGTCTACTGGAACCCCGTCAATTACGATCAACGGATCGTTGCTTGCCGACAAGGAAGATCCTCCACGAATACGGATCATAGCCCCTGTCCCCGGGGCACCGCCGGCGTTGGTGATCTGAACACCGGCAATTTTTCCGGACACAAGGTCCTGGGGAGAGGTGATCGCTCCGCGGTTAAAGTCTTCGGACGTTACGGCAGCCACCGAACCGGTAGCATCTTCTTTCTTCACTGTACCGTAGCCAATGGCTACTACCTCCTTCAGAGCAACTTCGCTGAATTTGAGGGAGACATTGATAACTGTCTGGTTATTTACCTGTACCTCCTGTGTGGTATAACCGACAAACGAGAATACCAGGGTAGACCCCTTTTGTACCGAAAGCGAGTAATTCCCTTCCGCATCTGTTACCGTACCAATGGTTGTTCCTTTTACTACCACGTTTACACCGGGTATGGGAGAACCGTCGGAAGCGTCGGTAACCTTTCCTTTTACAGCAATCTCCTGGGCATACAACAACCCGGAAAGCATTATGCCGCCGAGAAGCAATGCCAACTTGCTTATGAATCCTCTTTTCATATAATAACAGGTTTGGTTAACATTTGTTAAAAATTTAAAAAATACAGAACATATCGGAAGCAAAAATAGATAAAATGGAAATTGTATGGCACTAATATTCAATAAAATAACGCAATCGATACCGCAAACGATTGAAATCATGTTTTGAAGGGTATTATCACCTTGCAGGAATTAAAATATTTTATGTAATTTCATGGTTTCAGGTTTAATGAATTCTCAAATGAATAAGAATAATGGCAGTAACCATAAAAGATATAGCAAAGCAGCTTGGGATTTCCCCGTCAACCGTTTCACGGGCCTTAAAAGATCATCCGGATATCAGTCAGGAAACTAAAAAAGCCGTCAATGAACTGGCCAGGCAATTACATTATCAACCCGATCCGGTAGCACTGAGTCTGAAAAAAGGTCAAAGCCGTATCATCGGTGTCATCGTGCCGGAGATTGTTCATTATTTTTTCTCTACGGTGATCAGCGGAATTGAAGATGTTGCGTATGAATCCGAATACCGGGTTATGATCTGCCAGTCGAATGAAGATTATAAGCGGGAGGTGGAGAATGTGGATGCACTTCTTTATAGCCGGGTGGATGGGATACTGGTCTCGGTATCAAAAAAAACGACGAATCTGGATCACTTGAGAAAAGTTCAGGAGCAACATGTTCCCATGGTAATGTTTGACCGCATTGCAGAGGAACTGGAGACGGACAGGGTATTTGTGGATGACAGTGATGCTGCATACAATGCGGTGAAACATCTTATTGTAAACGGGTATAAGAATATTGTGCATTATGCCGCTCCCCAGCACCTGGGTATAGGAAAACTGAGAAAAGAAGGTTATGTGAGGGCCCTGAAAAAATATCAGATTCCTGTTCGGGAAGAGTATATTATTAAATGTGATTCCATGGAAGAAGCACAGCAAATCACAGAAGAGACTATGAAGCTGGATCCCAGGCCTGATGCTTTTTTCTGTGTCAACGATATGACGGCTGCCGGAGTGATGAAAGTCCTGAAGAAATTAAATTACCGCATTCCGGAAGATGTGGCGATCATAGGATTTACAAATGGAGAGATCTCCAATCTGCCAACGCCCGCTATCACGTCGGTGGAACAGCACGGTTTTGAAATCGGCAGAGAGGCGGCACGATTATTGCTTGACCGGCTTCAGCACCCGGAAAAGCAAATTCCTCCCCGCCAAAAAATGATTAAAACCACCCTGGTGGTTAAAGGCTCAACGGTGAAAAATATTTAGCAGATAAAAAACAAAAAAACCATGAAAATCATATCATTGGATCAGGTGGAAAAGTTTAAAGTGGATATGGCAGGGGCTGAAAAGACCTGGAAACAAATACCCTTGTCACAGAAAGACGGGGCACCTGTATATTCTTATCGTGTTTTTACGGTTGAACCCGGGGGATTTACCCCGTACCATCATCATCCTTATGAGCACATGAACTATATTATCTCAGGTGAAGGAGCTTTGGTGGATAAGAACAAGAAGGAGATTGCAGTAAAACAAGGAGATTTTGTTTTGGTGCTGCCGGATGAGATGCACCAGTATAAAAACACTTCGGAGAAGGAGCCTCTGGTGTTTATTTGCGGAGTTCCCAAAGCGTTTGAATAGGTACCCTGTTAATATGTTGATAAGTTGATCTTTCCCGGGTGTTGTTTTTATATATCTTTGGCGAAAGGAAAAATTTACTGCCCTTGCGACGTCAAAGAATAATAAAAGAGAGATCCTTACGCCGTAATAATCGTCAGACGATTATGCTGAATCACCGGGAAATGCATGCCCTGAATGCTTATTGTGAGCGTTACAGGATCAGCAAATCGAAATTTATGCGTGAGGCCATCATGAAAACCATTCTGAAGCGTTTCGATGAGGACTATCCCTCGTTGTTTGAAGACGAGCCCAATTTGTTCAATCAGCGTAACCGTCTTTAAAAGGAACCCTTAATCTTCCATGATCTGATGGATTTGTTCCCGGATCTCCTCCCAGGTTTCTGCCGGCATTCTGGTGCCGATGGTTTCAATGACCTTTCCCCCCAGCAAAGAGCCTATCTTGCCACATTGCTCCGGTAACATACCATTTATATAACCAAAGAGGAACCCTGCGGCGTAAAGATCCCCGGCACCGGTGGTATCCAGGCTTTCCGCTTCAATGGCCTTGACCAGATAGGTTTCTTCTTCCATGGCAATCAGGGAACCGCCGGCGCCGGTTTTTACTACTGCAACTTTGCACATGGCGGCGAGTTCTTCCAGGGCATCTTCCGGCTCTTTTCCTGTAAAAGCCTTTGCTTCCTCTTCATTGGCAAATACAATATCCACATATTCTGTCAGAAGCTCTTTGATGAAATTTTTATTTTCCTCCACCACATTGTAACTGGCCATGTCATAAGATATCTCCAGACCGGCCTGTTTGGCTAACTGAAAAGCCTTGATAACCAGCTCCCGGTTCAGGATAAGATATCCTTCGATGTGAAAAACCTTGTGACCTTTGAACATAGACCGGTCCAGATGTTCGGCAGACAACTCTGTGGCTGCTCCAAGATAGGTGGCAAAAGTGCGCTCCGAATCAGGTGTGATAAACGTAATGGCATGGCCGGTAGGTTTATCACTGTATTGCAGCAGGGTAGTGACATGCTCATCGAACATACTCTTTTTGAACATTTCGCCAAGATCATCTTCGCCCGTGGATCCGATATAGGTTACCGGAGTATCCAAAGCGGCAAGACCGCGGATCGTATTTGCAGCCGATCCCCCGGGCGCATAACTTTTCGGCAGGGATTGAATCCGGTTAAGGATCTGTACGGCTTTATCCTGATCAACCAGGGTCATGCTCCCCTTCGGAAGGTCCAGACGTCGGAGCAGCTCTTCGTTGTCAATGCGAACCAGGATATCCATCAGGGCATTACCCATGCCAAGAATTGTGTCGGGGGTCTTTTTCATAGCGTATAGTTAAAAATGCCCGGACACAGGTCCGGGCTTATTTTTTTTGCTCCTCAGGCTGGACTCGAACCAGCGACCCTCTGATTAACAGTCAGATGCTCTAACCAACTGAGCTACTGAGGAATTTTTCGCCCGGCAAAAATAAGATACTTTCTTAAAATAAACAATAACTTCCGGTGAAAATGTCCAAATTATTTCGGAACAAGCATAAAAGATTCTGCCTCAACCGTTTTAATTTTTTCCCTGGAGTAGTATAAGGGAAAGTATTGATCATTTCCCCAGAGATGGAACAGGTTCTTGTAAAACGGACTATCAGGATCTCCGGATTGTCCGGGTGTATTAATAGCTTGGGCACCATCCCAATCACCAGTATTTATAATGATGCGGAAACTGGCACCCCGGGTCTGGTTGGGCAGACTCCCTGTAACATTCGGGCAAAAAGCGTTTCCTCCTCGTGGAATGGTGTCGGTGTCCAGCTTCCTGCTTAGTTTCTCTTTTACCACACCACTTAAAGTGTGGTGGATGACAATATGCTTATAGGCCGGTTGTCCGTAATGCCATTTTTCCATATTCTTGCCTAATCTTTGCGTCAGAATCTCTATTGCCTGCATAAAAGCATCTTTCAAAAAAAGATCCCGGTTTATTTTTGCCGGAGGTGGGAAAATTTTTTCCGGATTTTTAATCCAAGAGATAACTTTTGGCAGTTGCAGTATAATCTCACCTTTGACTTCTTCAGGGATAAATCGTTCTTCTGCCAGTTTTAATATTTGATTTTCCCACTCATTATAAATCCCTGCTGCAATGGAGGTTTTATCTAAAACATGATCCCATGTTTTAAGTAGCCTTTTTGCCTTGAGAGCCTGCTCGGTTTCAAAAGGGATATTTGTTAAAAAAGGTACGAGAATGCTGGCCGGAAGGGAGGTATAATCGGTTTGCATGGCTTTCATAAGATTCATATCCTTTTTGCCTTTTGTTTCGAGCATTTCAGTAAGTCGCTCACCCCGGTATGGGGCTCTCCAAAAATAACCGATGGCATTCCAATGATCGTAATTTTTCGGTGTGATGTTTTGATTGGCGGTAACAAAAAACTTTTTCTCAGGATTCGTCAGATGGGGTTTTTTCTTGATAGGCAAAAAACCATCCCATTCATATCTGCCATCACCGGGGACCGGGACAAGACCGCTGTAATTATTTCTTATTGGCGCGATTCCCACTGCTTGCCAGCCAATCGTTCCGTCCCTGCCTGCCCATACCATATTTTCTCCCGGAATGTTGCTATAACTGCATGCATCTCTGAATTCATTCCAGTTTTTCGCCTGGTCCATTCTTAATGAAGCGAGATAGGGAGATCCTCCGGGTTCTAACCAGGCACATCTGACAACCCATGCAACATGACGCAAGGTGTCTCTGTAGCAGACAGGGCCATGTCGTGTATAACGAAGGGTAACATAAACATCTTTTGCTCCTTTTACCCTGATCGTATCATAGACCCGTTTCATGGTTTCCCATTTCCCTTTATACAGATATTGGTCAGGGTTTTGCGGATTCAATTTATACATCAGGAGATCCTCTCCGTCGGTAAAAAAAACCGTAAGGCCCCAGGCCCCATATTCGTTATGGCCGATGGATACTCCTGGGATCTCCGGTTCACCGCCTCCAATAACATTCCAGCCGGGGGCTACCAGATGAACCATATAACGAAGAGAAGGAATGGAGATCGTACGATGGGGGTCATTGGCCATTACAGGATAGCCGTTGTCGGTCAATTGCCCGCTTACAATCCAGTTATTACTTCCTGAAGATACATTGAATTTTTCCCCTTCTGCTTCTACTGTTTCTTTGTTTATAACAGATACGGCAGCCTTTGGATTTCGATAAGCGGGATCAATATCAGAAGGGAGAAAGAGAACTTTTTTTCGAAAAGCGTGATATAATTCCAGAATGTCTTCATTCAACAATTCTTTTGTGATGGCAGGATCCAGATTTAAATCCGGTTTTTTTGGATGGAACCAAGCCAGTTTGTTTACTTTTTCCGCTCCGATCTTCGCCACGGCTCTGCCGGTATTCAGCTCAAGATCTATGTTTCCAAGGAGCCCCTGATGACGTGAAATTACGACCTCCGGTGTCCACAACCCCGGTTTTATGTGCAGAAGTTTGAATTCGAGGGGAAGATTTTCCGGATGGTCGAGCATTTCCTGGATATACCGGTTCACTCCTTCCACATAGGCTAGAATAATTTCTTTTCCGTTCGGATGGTAATGGCTCAATTCCTTGTTTATATCTCTCCTGTACATAAACAAGCGGGTCCCGATATCTCTCTTTATTTCCCGGGGCCCCAGTATCTCTGCTACCGTACCGGTGGCTTGACGACGCCAGATCTCGAATTGGAAAAGCCTGTCCCTGGCTGCCAGATATCCCTGGGTGAAAAAGAGATCATGTCGGTTTTTGGCATAGATATGATTCATACCCCATTTATCACGGACAACCTCTACAGATTGATCCAGCCCTTTTAGTTTGACGAGAGACCGGTGTTGTTCCTGACAGGATGAGACAAAACCTGTTAACAGAATAAAAAATAAAAAAGTAAAAGTAGAAGTGCGTTTCATTACCAGTAGTATTTATGGTGGGGAATTAATTGTTTTACGATCGACCAGATCAATCGTGATGTTGTCCGGATCAAAAATTACCGCATTAAAATACATATATCCAAGGGAATATTTTATTCAAACCTACACAATATTTTTTAATATTTATCTGGGGAATTTTAATGTTTATTCACAAGGAAATGTTTTTTCCTGTTGTACAGCCTGGTAAAGCTGCCCGAAACAAAATCTCCAAAAGATATGGTAAAGAACGATTATTAATCCCTGCATTTACTAAATATTGTAAAAATTACTAATAAGATAACATCTTCAACCGGATGAACAGGTCATCGGCATGAATCAAGGTTTTATTGCTGTTTTATCAGGAAGGGGAAAACGGACATCAGAAATCTGAAAAATGAATATAAAAAAAAGTTAATTTTTCATGGCAGAATGGATTGGGTTACGAAAGGGTCATTGTTTGATTCTTTGATTAATTTCCCCGACGGTTACTTCCGAAAGATCTTTCACAACCCAGTCAGCGCCGTGTGATCTTAATTCCTTTTCATTGTTTTCACGTGCTACTCCGATAACCAGTCCGAATTTTCCTCTCTTTCCTGCCCGGACCCCTGATACAGCATCTTCAATGACAACGGCACGATGCGGAGGAACGCCCAGTTTACTTGCTGCAAAAAGGAAAATATCCGGCTCGGGTTTTCCTTTCAGTTTCTCTTCTTTGGAGACGATCCCTCCTATACATTCCTGAAAAAAAGATAACAGTCCTGCTGTTTCAAGAACGGACCGGCAATTTCTACTGGAAGAGCCAACCGCCAGCAAAATACCTGCTTCCTTCAGTGCGAGGATCAGACGGACAGAAGATTCGTAAACCTTTACTCCTTCATTTTTAAGAACCGTATTAAACAGTTCGTTTTTCCGGTTTCCCAATCCGCAAACCGTTTCTTTGGTGGGAGGGTCAACGGGATCTCCGTAAGGAATTGATATGTTTCTGGAGGCCAGGAAGGCTGTTACTCCCTCATACCTTGGTTTCCCATCAATATATTGAAGATAATCTTCCGGAAAGGTAAATTCATGAAAAGGTTCACCTGATCTTTTATTTCTCGATAAAAGATATTCGTCAAACATTTGTTTCCATGCTTTTGCATGGACACTGGCCGTATCGGTGATGACTCCGTCCAGATCAAAAATTACCGCATCAAAATTCATATTTCCGGGTTAGGTGTCTGCCCTGTAAAATGTCTATTTATCACTGGAATGACCCATATTATTATAAAACTCATCGGAGTCAAAATTGGAATCATCATCATAAAGATCAGCAAGGTTTATTCTTTTAGAAGGCTTTTTATCTTTTTTAATGCTTTTGAAACCTCTGATTTCTTCTTCTGTTTCATATTTCCTTTTTCCTTTTTTCGGACGGATTTTGTTCCTTGTCATGACTTGAAAATTTAGATTGAAAAAAGTTAAATAAAAAATTTCATGCAAATTTAACGGAATACTTTTATTCAAACCTACATAATTTTTTTTTAATATGTTTCGGGAAATAGTAATATTTTTTTAAAACAAAGTTATGATAAAAATTCAGTGAAATCATATTTCTCTTCTGTTTCCTCTTCTTCATTTTCCCAAAAGGGAGGAGGTTTTTGTGGCCCTTCGTGCCTGTATACAAAAGCCAGTGCTACGCCGGTCAGAGCTCCCATCAAGTGAGATTCCCAGGACATTTTTTCTACCAGGGGGAAAACGCCCCAGATCATACTTCCATATAAAAAAACAACCAACAGGGAAATGGCGATAAGCGGAATATGGTTACGGATAATGCCGCTGAAGAAAAGAAAAGCAGCCAGCCCGTATATGATCCCACTGGCTCCGATGTGATAAGCGTCTCGTGCTCCTATCCATACCAGCACACCCCCTATTAGCCAAAGGTAGAAAAAAACCTTATACCCTACTTCCCGGTAAAAATAAAGGGTTCCGGTCATTAAAAAAAACAGGGGCAACGAGTTGTTGGCCAGATGACGGATATTCGCATGGATGAAGGGGGCAAAGATAATCCCCCGTAATCCGCTGATCCTGCGGGGAAATATACCCCAGGTTGAGAAATCCAGGTTCAGTTCGGTTTCTACAAACCATACAAGCCAGAGAATCAATAGGAAGAATGCCGGAAAGAGGAGGCTGTATATAAACCTCTTCTTTTTTGCCGGTAGATCTTTTAGTTGTTTCATGTTCTGCCTGTATCGGGCTAAAAGGTACTTAATGTAATAACATACCCGCCGTGTTTACGAATATTCAGAACTTCTCCGTCTTCAAACAGCAAATATTGCCCTTTAATACCTGTCAGACAGGCTTCGATCGTGTCCTGTTTATCCAGAGAAACAGCTTTGATTCTTTCCGGCCAGGAAAGGACGGGATACCGGATGAGGGTGATCTGGTCCTCCTCAAAGAAATATTGCCGGTATTCTTCCGGCAATAAAGCCAGTGCTTTTCCCTTTTCAGCAGCAAGATTGTGGTAGCCGGGGTTGGTTCCTTTCAACATCTGGCGCCAGTTGGTTTTATCATTCATATATTTTTTCAGTGTCACCTCGATCTCTCCGGCCAGGTGTCTGTTAGGTGTTTGTGCAATCCGTATAGCCTGATCGGCACCCTGATCAATCCAGCGGAAAGGAACCTGGGTTTTACGGGTTACACCAACTTTCAAACCGCTGGTAAGGGCCAGGTAAACGAAATGATCCTGCAGACAATGTTTTTTTGACCACTCCATATCACGGGAAATTCCCAGATGAGCCTGACATAATTCAGGTCGCAGAATACAGGCATCCGTTTCGGGTAATGAAATAAAACACGGGTAACAATATCCCTGGGCATAAGTTTTTTTGATCGGACGCCCGCAATGAATGCAATGAATTTCATGCCGGAAAGTAATTCTGATCTTATGTCCGATCAGATCATTCAGCCCAATCTCCTCCTCATCCAGAGGTAAATAATACAAAACTTCTTTTCCCGTTTCCGGAAGTTCGGTCCGCATTTTTTTTGTCATGCCTGTCTTTTCCATCGGTTTTTTGCTCTTATTACTATTCAAAGATAATGATTCGAAGAGAAATTGGGGCGATAAAAACACTGGGGTTCTTTCGGACAATAATTTATTTTATTACTTTTGCACCCCGCAATCAACTGTCCCTTGGTGTAATGGTAGCACTGCAGATTTTGGTTCTGCCTGTCCAGGTTCGAATCCTGGGGGGACAGCAAAAAGCAGAAGGACCCTTGAAGGTCCTTCTTTTTTATTGTATGAAAAGCAGAATTATCCCCGGGTTTTAATAATATGGAAAGAAGAGTTCATGATCGATTTCAGGATCTCTCCCAGTTCTTGCATATCATCATCCCCCTCTTCATAATACCAGTTGATATTCAGTTGTTTTTTAAGGTCTGGTTTTCGGAGAAAGGTTTTTAACATTTCAAAGACCCATTTAACGGAACTGGTGTTGATGTACTCGAATTTAAGATCTATTCTGATGTCTTTTGGATCGGATTCAATGTATCTCTCTATCCAGGAAAAGACCGGTTGATAAAATTGATAGGGGTCATTAAGAACAGATCGCCCTTCAAAGTGGATGTTTCCGTCCCGTAAATATATTTTGGGGGAGTATTTGGTCCGGTCTATTTTTATTTCCTGCAATATTTATTATTTTAATGATTTTATCAGAAGACATCAAAAAAGGTGCCGGAATTTTTCGGGGGCTTCGTTAACTTTTTTGTGATTATATCATAGGTATTTAAGGGTTTATATCTTCCTTATTAAAGAGACCGAAAAGTTCGGCATCAATTTTATCAATTACTTCACGCATATGGTTTGAATTATTCGGGAAATCATAATCATCGGCCTCAATGATCAGTTTTTTCCCCAGCGTGTATGAGTCAATCCAGGCCTCATAGCGCTCGTTAAGTCGTTGCAGATAATCAAGCCGGATATTGTACTCGTATTTTCTCCCTCTTTTCTGGATTTGGCTGACCAGGGTTGGAACGGAAGCTCTCAGGTAGAGTAACAGATCAGGGGGTTGAATGAAGGAACTCATAAGTTGAAACAGATTGAAGTAATTTTCAAAGTCTCTGGTCGACATCAGACCCATAGAGTGCAGATTTGGAGCAAAAATATAAGCATCTTCATAAATGGTACGATCCTGAATGACCGTATTGGCCTGCTTCCTGATCTCAATGACCTGTGAGAACCGGCTGTTGAGAAAATAGATCTGCAGATTAAAGGACCAACGTTGCATGTCTTCGTAGAAATCATCCAGATACGGGTTGTCATTTACGTCTTCATAACGAGCTTCCCAGTTGTAATGTTTTGCAAGCAAACCGGTTAACGTTGTTTTTCCTGATCCGATATTTCCTGCTATGGCAATGTGCATGATAGATAAGATTGATAGTAAAAGATTGCATTTAAAAATAGGAAAAAAAATCAATGTTTTTCTAATCTTTTGTTTATTTCCAGAATTTCTTCCACAAAACGCCTTTTATTGGAGAGACGTGGTATCTTATTTTGTCCGCCCAGCTTGTTGTTTTTCCGGAACCAATGGTAAAATGTTTTTTTCTTTACGACATGGACCAATGGTTTGTCCAGGGTGATGTTTTTAAAACGTTTGGCTTCATAATCGGAATTGGCAGCCATAAGCGCATGATCCAGAACGGTGGTAAAGTACTCAGGGTCAGCGGGCTCTTTTTCAAACTCAATACACCATTCATGCCGGGCTTGCTGATTTTTTCCCATAAAAACAGGGGCTACGGTATATTCATTGACGATGGCTCCTGTTTTACTACAGGCGATTCGAAGCGCTTTTTCAGCATTGTCGATTATCACTTCTTCCCCGAATGCATTCAGATAGTGTTTGGTGCGTCCCGTAATCACAAATCGATAAGGATGCAGGGAGGTAAACCGGATGGTATCGCCGATGAGATAACGCCATAAACCACCGTTGGAAGACAGGATCAGAGCGTAGTTTTCTCCGGTTTTTACATCTTCAATACTCAGGACAGGAGGGTTCTCCTGCTCGAAAAACTTAATGGGGATGAATTCATAAAAAATTCCGTAATCCAGCATCAGGAGCATATCTTTACGGTCCGGATCGTCCTGAATGCCGAAAAATCCTTCCGAAGCATTGTATGTCTCCATATAATGCATGTCCGGTGAGGGAATGAGCTCTTCAAATTGCTTTCTGTATGGCTCAAAACTTACTCCTCCATGAATGAAAAGTTCCAGGTTGGGCCATACTTCCAAAAGATTTTTTTTGCCGGTCTGTTCTAAAATATACCGGATTAATACAAGGTTCCAGGAAGGAACACCTGCCAGATTGGTGACGTTTTCAAGAATCGTCGTACGGGTAATCTCTTTCAGTTTTTTATCCCATTGATCCATCAGGGCAATTTCCAGCTGTGGGACACGAAGGAACTCAGCCCAGAAAGGAATGTTTTCTATTAATATCGCCGATAGATCTCCATATAAAGAATTGTTGCTGAAATTGTTGATCTGATGACTGCCTCCGAGTGTGAGGGCTTTCCCGCTGAAAATACGAGTGGACGGATAATTTCTTGTATATAATGCCATAACATCTTTTCCACCGCGAAAATGACATTGTTCCAACGCTTCTCTGGTAACAGGGATAAATTTACTCTTTGCACTGGTGGTCCCGGAGGATTTGGCAAACCACTTTATGACTCCCGGCCAGAGAAGATCCTTCTCCCCTTGACGTAACCGTTTAATATACGGAACAATATCTTCATAAGTCTGTATCGGCACCCTTTCCTGATAGGTCTGCAATGAGGAGATATCCCCGTAACCGTACTTTTTCCCCCATTCGGTATTTTGTGCTGACAAAAGAAGGTTCTGCAGGGTTTCCTCCTGGACCTCGGCAGGATATTTCATAAAAAGTTCTATCTGGCTCATTCTCTTAATATTTAGCCATTTGACCAATGAGGTGATTATTTTCATACATAATATTTTTCCCGGACAAAGGTACGGGATTTAATGAAAAACCTCATGTAAAATATCCAGGGATTTAATCTTGCTCAAACCTTCCAGATGAATACGATAATATTGAAGAATCTTTTCGAGAAAATCATAGGTACCACCGGGAACCGCCGGCATAGCACTTAACTTCTCAACAGGAATCTCTAACAGGGCAGAGAAGAATAAAGCATCTTTTTTACCCAGAATATCCTGGTGTGGGGGTAGACCGGAGATAAAAGCCCCTTCTCTCATATCAAGGATCTGATTTTTCTCCGAGAAATAATTTACGGGAGAAATACCCAGAAAACGGGTTAAGCGTACCAGGAAAAAAAGGTGGAAATTGCCTGAAATATTTTCTTTTTCGTCGAGATAACGTATGGCATCGAATAAATATTTGAATAAGTCTGGATTAGACTCTTCTTCCGGAATCGTTTTGCTGAGCACTTCACTAAGAAAAAGCGTTATACTTGTTTTTTGGATGTTTCCGGATATAGTAAGAAAAGGATAGTTTATGTGAACCTCTTTGATTTGCTGAAGATTACGGTCAGGTTTGAAATATATATCCAAATCCAGAAGAGTTAAAGGCTGAAAAAATGCTCTTTTAAACCTGGATTTTTTCCCGAACCCCTTTACCATAAATACCAGCCGCCCATAGTTTTCGGTGTAAATATGGACGATACGGGAAGAATCGCCGTATTTGATTTGATGAAGAACAATGCCTCGGGTTTTGGTTAACATGTACAAGCTGTTTGGAAAACAAACCGAAAATACGTTTTTTTACACGAATAATAAGGAAATAAACTTATTTTTGTAGGGGAATAAATCAATCCGGGAGAATTGTTTTTTGGAAATAAAGACTTTGCCATGAACCAGCAAAAAGAAAAAGATTATGTAAAAAGGATTGCCAAGCTCGCAAAGGAAAACAAAGAGCTTAAGCTTAAACTGAACGAATTACAGAAAAAACTGGATAAGCTTCTGTTTGAGAACGAGAAACAAAAAGCATTGCTGGAGAGCCTTTCTCCTGAGCAAAAACGTAAGGGCAAAGAAATTGAACATAAGATCAGAACATTGCGGTTTGATATGGCAACCGTATTGTTCGCTGATATTCAAGGGTTTTCAAAATTATCCGGAAAAACAGATTCGCAGGCTATCATTGACAGACTGGATGAAATTTTCTTTGAATTCGATGCAATTGCCAAAAAATATAAAATCGAAAAAATAAAGACCATTGGCGATACCTATATGTGTGCGGGAGGAATCCCAATCAAAAACAGTACCAATCCGATTGATGTGGTTATGGCTGCCATTGAAATGAAACATCACATGGAGAAAGTACAGCAGGAATGTGACTCCGGCGAAGGTCAGGTTTGGGATCTCAAATTGGGCATTCATACCGGCCCTGTTGTGGCGAATGTGACAGGGAAAAGAAAAGTTTCCTACGAGATCAAAGGAGACACAGTCAATACAGCTTCCCGAATAGAATCTGCTTCGGATACAGGGAATATTATTATTTCTGTGATGACGTATGAGTTGGTGAAAGAGTTTTTTGTTTGTGAGTATTTCGGAAAGATGCCGGTGAAATATAAAGGGGATATGGATATGTATGTGGTGAAGGGGCTGAAGCCTGAGTTCTCTGAGAACGGTGACGGGGTTACTTCCAACAAATCTTTCCGTATCAAGTTTGCCCTGATACAGTTTACAGACTTACAGGAAGTTATTCTTGATAAACTGGAGAAGGAATTACCCAAATATCTATATTATCATAACGTGAAGCACACAGTGGATGTGGTGACGGAGGTTGAACTTATAGGCTGGGCGGAAGGAATAAACGATGAAGAAATGTTACTATTGAAAACAGCAGCCCTTTTTCATGATGTAGGTCATGTTGTCCAGTATGATAACCATGAATACCACGGGACATTGATTGCCCGGGAAATGCTTCCGAAATATGGATATTCCCCTGAACAAATTGACCGTATATGTGAAATAATCATGGCAACCAAACTGCCGCCCAAGCCAAAGAACTTGTTGGAAAACATTATCTGCGATGCGGATCTGGACTATCTGGGTCGTACCGATTTTATTCCGGTTTCTAATACCCTGTACGAAGAATTGCATGAGCAAAATAAAATTGGTTCCCTGAATGAATGGAATAAGTTACAGGTTAAATTTATTTCCGGACATCAGTATTTCACAAAAACAGCCAGGAGCCTCCGTGAGGTCAACAAGCAAAAACAGATTGAGCGGATATCCAAATTGATTACAGAAGATAATTGAAAAAAACTATTTAATAACCAGTATCTTAACAATATGTGTTTGCATTCCGTCTTTGTCGGAAATGAAAACCAGATAGATCCCGGAACTAACTTTTTCCCCCGACATATTTTTCCCGTACCACAACGCCTGTCCTCCCAACGAACTGGTTTCATAGACCAGGTTGCCACTGATATCGGTAATTTTGATGGTGGACTCCGGGAGTAAACCCGTAATGGTTATCGGCCCGTTATAGTTTTCCCTTACCGGATTTGGATAGGCGTAAGCCTTGCTATAGTCGAAAGATCCTTCAGTGGCTGTGCCACGATAGGAGATAACCCCTTCATTGGTACCGAAAAAAACCTCTCCGGTTGTGGGTTCAATGGCGATACTTTGTATATGGTCTGATGGTAACGGACTGTTGGATGAGGTGAAATGATGGATCCTGGACAACCCGTCGGGAGAGATAAGAAAGGCTCCTGATTTCTGGGTGCCGAACCATTTGCGATCGGCACCGTCAACGGTAATACAGGTTATCAGTTCGGTACTAAGAAGATAATCTGCGAGATTACTGCCGTCATTACGAGGCACCTTGATGCGATGTGCCGGAAGGACGGACTGATCAAAAACCTGAAAAGGACTATAATAGACCAACGGACCCTGGTCCGTTCCGACCCAGATATATTCGTTCTTGTCTTTGGTAATGGCATAAAGATTATTATGTGAAGCCCCGTCCTGATCAATGACTGCCATCCTTTTGGCCCGGTCATCCGATGCATCTTCCGGAGTGTTGTTGTCATCGAAAACAAACAGTCCGTGACCCCGCGGAAGAAGTATCCACTTATATGCATTATCCGTGATTACAATATCACCGGTTTCCATGTTGTTGAGGTATTTTCCATAGGGAAGACTATGCCATGTGCCGTCTTCCATCCTGACGGAAACAGGATTGTTGACCAGGGCATTGGTAACCCATAGACGGTGATCATGGTCAAAAGCCATCCCTCCTACACGGATGTAATCCTGTCCGGGGATAATACTTTGCAACGTGCTGTTTTCATCATTATAAATGGTTTCCAGCTTCCCGTTTTTATAAACCAGTATCCCGTAGTTCCAGGAAGAAGCATAAAACACATCCGGGTCAAGAGGATCTTCAAGAACACGGACAACATCCTTATAATCGTATTCAATGATATTGTTCCAGCGGTTGTCTCGAAACAGATAGATTTTGGCAGCATTCCACGTGGAGTTCCAGGATGCATCTCTTCCTCCGCAAGCTACAGCCAGTGTACGATTCCATGCCCGGAGATAATAAGCTTCAGCGCTGTAAGGCCCGTCAGGAGAAGCAGCAGGAAAGCTTTGATAATCGGGGGTGTGTACCAGTCCTCCCTCGCCATTGGCAATCCATAAAGTTCCATTATCATCATAGAGGGCATCATGGGCTTTTGGAGTATCATACCCGTAATCATTGATAACATGAACCGGTTGCAGATGGTCGTTAAAGACCCGGATGAGTTTATAGCTGGCTATGAGAAAATTATTGTGACTAACGCGCAGGTTGAAGTTTTTAATCCCCGGAAGCGCAGAAAACACCTCCCATGTCCCATCATTGTTTTGATAGTAAATGGTGTCCTGGGCATAAGAAACATCGGTGCGGTTTACAAAAAGATGGTTCTGGAACGAAACAATTTTTGAAAAACTTGCATGAGATGACGGAAGGTCCTGTATCCGCGACCAGGCTCCGTAATATACGAGATCCGGGGCATCCCGGTCAGCCCGGTAGATCCCTTCCTCGGTGGCAGCATACAGGTAAGGAGGCTGATAGGCCAAACTGTAAACCCTGATTTGTTTTCCATTCTCTCCGATAATGTACGTATCCTTGATCTCTTTTTTTTCCAGGTTGATAACTACAATGCCAAAACTACAAGAGAGAAAAGCCTCCGAATCAAGAATTAAAATATCGTAAACGGTTTTTTCTCCGGGGATTTCCTTCCGCAAAATATCCCTGATATTGGTGATCTTGTCTTTTCCAACCAGATCAATGTTGGTGTTCTTATAGGCAATGACCAGAATCTCTTCCGAAGGAGCCCAGGCCGCAACGGAAATATCATGATCGGAAAGTCCCTGAATTTTTGAAAAGGGATGAAGGCTGTTGTCTTCCTGATCATAATAAAAAAACCCACTGCTGGTGATACAGTAGATTTTGTCGGGAGATTCTGCCAGACGGTTGGCGTGAGAGTATGCATAGTGATCCTGCCAGGCACCGATAGGGATTTGCCCTGTAGATGTTTCAGGCGGGAAAGCGATGGTGGATATTATCAACAGGATAAAGCCGGCTGTTTTCATGCTTTATCATTTAAGAATTCTTTATTCAGAAAGGATATAAACTTTTTAAAAGCCCGGGACCTGTGTGATATGGAATTTTTAACATCTAGAGGCATTTCGGCAAAGGTGATATTATATCCGCCAGGAATAAAAACCGGGTCATAACCAAAACCCTGCTCCCCCTTTTTGTCCAGCCCGATTTTTCCGTTGACGATTCCTTCAAAAAGCTTTTCTTTTTCTTTACTCCAAACAAAAGCAATGACTGTTCTGAATCGTGCCGAACGGTCATTGGTATTTTTCAGTTCTTTAAGGACCTTGTCCATATTGGCCTGATCGTCTTTGTTCGCTCCGGCATACCGGGCAGAAAAAACACCGGGTCGATTATTTAATCCTGCAATTTCAAGCCCCGTATCATCTGCAAAAGTTGGAATACCGGTTTTTTGAAAAATAAATCTGGCCTTAAAAAGCGCATTTTCTTCCAGTGTCTGATAGTCCTCGGGGATATCTCCTGTCAGGTCTATGTCCTGTAGACTTAAAAACGTGAAACGTTTGTCCGCAAGATGCCGGATTTCCTCAATCTTGTGTTTGTTATGGGTGGCAAAAATGATTTTCATTATGTACGAAAAAAGAAACAAGGTAATTACTTTTACCTTGTTTCAAACGGAGAAATTATTGTTTTATTTTCATATGAAATGTTGGGTGCAGCATTTACCCTCCCATAGCAGAAAAACTGCCTGATCTTCTGAGTGAAGGATCCGGATTTACACACATAACCGGAATCTTTTCATGATTGGCAATGATGTGTTGTTCATCGGCCCCCAAAGCATAATCGGCAAAAGAAATATCTTTGGTGGTCATGACCAGGATCATGTCAGCATCAACCTCTTTGGCATAATCAACGGTTTCCTCGTAAAACTTCTTTTTTCCCGGAGAAGTAAAGATTTCATATTCTATTCCTTTGCTGTCAAGGAATTTTTTGGTAAAAGCAAGGTTATTCCGAATCTTTGTCTGAAAAAGACGGTCCTTATAGTTTTGCTTTATGATGTAGAATTTTGTTTTATAATAGGTCGATAAATAATTGACCCACTGGATTTTTTCCTTGTTTTCACTTCGGAAATCGATGGGAAAGACAATTTTCTCAAAACGTCTTTTTGCTGGAGGTGCCTGGACAATAATAAAAGGTACCGTGGAACTGACGATCACCTTCAGTGCCCAGCTACCGGTTAATTTTTGAATCCCTTTTCGTCCATGGGTTCCCATGATGATAAGGTTGGCATTCACTTCTTCGGAAATGGTACTGATGTCCTTAAATATGCTTCCTTCCCTGACGATATAGCGGGGCTTGATAAAATGCTTTTTAAAAGTTCGCTCTGCAATTTCCTCACATTGTTTTTCCGCCAAAGCAATTTCCCCGTTATCTTTTACAATGTGTACCAAAACAATGTCATTTTCCATAATAGGAGAAATGACCAAAGCATGTTCCAGGGCATAATCACCAATTTGGGTGAAGTCGTGCGGAACAACGATTGTTTTTTCACTTTTTCCCATAGAATTTTATTTATTGGTTGACAATCAATAAAAATACTTAAATTTGACCTTGGCTTTTGCCAGGGACGTACAAGTTATGAAAATTTCTTCAAAGACAACGAATATAGCACTATTTTTTTTAATACAGCTAATATTTTTTTTCTTTTCCCCTGCCAACGCTGAGGAAAGAATTTCGCATTCTCCCGCGTATGCTGATATCACGTGCGTTAAATACCTGGTAATAGGGGAAGATACATTAATAAATTCGGGGAAGCTTTCTCCTTATTTCAAAAAAAAGGTTTTCCCTTTCAGGAGCAATTACCTGTTTGTCGAACTTTTCCCCGAACCAGAGGTTTCGGGGAATGTTTTTATTTTCAATCTGCATGGCATTGCTACCCCGGTTAATCAACCTGTTGCCTATCCGTATAAAGAATATACCAGTTTATCCCCCGGAAGTTACATAATTGAAGTTAGTGTGATCCGCCGGGGTGTTCGCAAGAATTGTCTTAATTTTCCTTTTCGGATATTACCCCCGTTCTACCGGACTCCGGTTGCCTATGTCTTTTATTTGATTGGTGTTATCTTGATTTTGTGGGCTGTATATAGTATGCGGAACTACAATTTTGCGAAACAACGGTTTTTGCTGGAACGGATCATAAATGAAAGGACAGAAGAACTTCTGAAGGAAAAAGACCGTACCGAGAAGCTATTAGCTAATGTGTTGCCAAAAGACACTGCCGATGAGATCAAATCGACCGGCAGAGCTAAAAAAAAGAAGTTTGAGATGGTGACAGTTTTGTTTTCAGACATCCAGGGGTTTACGAAAATTGCCGAATCCATGAATCCGGAAATTTTGATTGATGAATTGGATCAGTTTTTTTTCCACTTTGATTCGGTAGTGGAGAAATACAATATAGAAAAAATAAAAACCATTGGGGATGCCTATATGTGTGCTGGCGGCATCCCCGAAAAAAACAGAACCAATCCGGTGGAGGTAGTCCTGGCAGCCATGGAAATGCAACATTATATGATCCGGCTGAAAAAGGAACTGCAGAAGAAAAACAGACCGGTTTGGGATATCCGTATTGGTATTCATACGGGATCGGTTATTGCCGGGGTGATCGGTCATAAAAAACTTTCCTATGATATTTGGGGCGATACCGTAAATACTGCCAGCCGCATGGAATCATCCGGCGAAGCCGGGAAAATAAATATCTCAGGTTCTACGTACGAACTGGTAAAAGATTTTTTTATCTGTGAATACCGTGGGAAAATGCCGGTGAAATACAAAGGGGAAATAGATATGTACTTTGTGGAAGGTATTCGTCCTGAACTGGTTGGCGGGGACAGAATCACCCCAAACCATGACTTTCTCATCCGGTTGCAAATGCTACGTCTCCAGGATCTGGAAGAATATATCCTTGAAAAGCTGGAAGCGGAATTACCGGAAAATCTTTATTTTCATAACGTTAAACATTGCATTCACGTGTATACCATGGTGGAACTGTTGGGCAGGGCCGAAGGAGTTACCATGGAAGAAATGTTGCTTTTACGAACGGCTGCCCTGATGCATGATACTGGCTATATTATGTCTTATGAAAACCATAAAAAGGCGAGTTGTGATCTCGTTATGGATATCCTGCCAAAATATAAATACTCCGAAGAACAGATTAAAAAGGTATGTGCACTGATCGTGGCTGGTGAGGATCCGTTTCATCCCCAATCGAAAACCGAAGCTATTATGCTAGATGCAAATTTTAATTATCTCAACCGGGTTGACTTCAGAGAAGTGGCCAGACATATCTGGAAAGAGGAGAAAGCACATAAAAAAGACGTTTCCTTTGCGACTTGGAAAAAGCAAATGATTGAGCTGATAAGAAGATTTGACTATCACACCGCTGCTGCAAGAAAACTCCGGGATGCCGATAAGGAAACACAGATCCGGATTATCAGAAATCTCTCCGAAACATAACCGGTAAATTGTGAAATGTGGTTTTTATCACCTACTTTTGTAAGCTTTTCTAATAGATATAAGGGAAAAAATGGACTGGAAAAACTTGTCATTTAGTTACACGAAAACCAATTATAACACCAGGTGTTATTACAGAGATGGAAAATGGGGCTCCGTTGAGGTGTCCGATTCCGAGTATATAAATATGCATATGGCCGCTACCTGTCTGCATTATGGGCAGGAGATCTTCGAAGGCATGAAAGCTTTTATGGGAAAAGACGGGAAAATACGTCTGTTTCGCTGGGAAGAGAATGCCAAACGATTCCGGCATTCTGCCCATGGCATCATGATGCCGGAAGTGCCGGATGAGCTTTTCAAAGAGGCTGTTTTCAAAAGTATCCTGGCCAATATAGAATTTGTCCCCCCCTACGGAACGCACGGCTCTTTATATATCAGACCTTTGCTGATCGGAACAGGCGCAGAACTTGGGGTAAAACCTTCAAGAGAATATTTATTCCTTGTTTTTGTGTCCCCGGTGGGCCCTTATTTCAAGGAAGGGTTTAAACCTGTAAATATGATGATATGCAGGGATATGGATAGAGCTGCTCCCCACGGTACCGGAACCTATAAAACAGGCGGAAATTATGCCGCTGGTATGAGAGCTGTGGAAAAAGCACATAAGGCCGGCTTTGCCAACGTAATTTTCCTGGACGCCAAAGAGAAAAAATATATAGACGAATGTGGCCCTGCTAACTTTTTTGCAATCAGGGATAGTACTTACATAACGCCGGAATCTCCTTCAATTTTAGACTCAATTACAAACAAAAGTCTGATCAGCCTCGCAGAGAACATGGGTTTGAAAACGGAAAGACGAAAAGTGAAGGTGGAGGAACTGGCGACCTTTGAAGAAGCAGGGGCCTGTGGTACCGCAGCTGTTATAAGTCCTATTCATATTGTTGCCGACCCTGTAATGAAGAAAGAATATGTCATTGGCAATGGAGAACCTGGCCCTGTTTCAACCCGGCTGTATAACCGGCTGACAGCACTCCAGCTTGGAGACGAACCCGATGCTTTTGGGTGGATTACCATTGTCGGATAAAATAGTTTTCCTGGAAACTTTCGGATGTCGAAACCTGAAAAAAATATTACCCGAAGAAGATTAAGGAGTTCATATGTGACCTCCCTGATTAGTGTAACCCTGGTTCTATTCCTTCTCGGCCTCGTAGGTTTGCTTATCCTTGATGCAAGAAAATTATCCGATTTCATGAAAGAAAGTTTTGGATTCTCCATAATGATAAAAGAAAATGCCAAGGATGTGGAAATAAGACTATTCCAGAAAACACTTGACGCAAAAGTTTATGTAAAATCCACACGTTTTGTTCCAAAAGAGGTTGCGGCTTCCGAACTGAGAAAAGAGCTGGGAGAAGACTTTCTGCAGGTGCTGGGGTATAATCCTTTGCTTTCATCTATCGATGTTTACCTGAAAGCCGATTTTGCAAAACCGGACAGTATAAAAAAAATTATTTCCGATATCACAAAATTCCCCGTTGTTAAGGAAGTCTATTACCAAAAATCTCTTTTACAAGCAATCAATCAAAATGTTAAAAAAATCAGCCTGATTTTGTTGGCATTCAGCTTCTTATTATTGCTGATAGCAGTAACACTTATCAATAATACGGTACGTTTGATGGTATATTCTAAAAGATTTATCATTAACACCATGCAGCTCGTCGGAGCATCAAGCGGGTTTATCCGGAGACCTTTGCTTTTGCGGGGGATCATCCAGGGAATGCTGGGAGGCCTGCTGGCTGCAGGCATGGTGGCAGTTGTCATCTATTTGTTACAAAAAGAATTTAAAGACTTTTATTTGATTCAGAATTATGAGAATATTGTAATCCTTATGACAGGAATGATCGCTCTGGGAATACTTTTGACCCTGACATCAACGTTTTTTGCTGTAAATAAATATTTATCTGTGGACGAAGACAAACTTTATTATTAATACAATGGCTAAGAAAAATTTGAATAAGACAAAGCAAAACCAGCAGGATGATTTTGCGCTGGATAAAAAAAATTATTCAATGATCGCAATCGGTTTTGGGATCATTGTACTTGGTTTTTTACTCATGATCGGAGGAAAGTCTAACGATCCGAATGTTTTTAATACTGCGATCTTTAGCTTCCGGAGAATAACACTGGCCCCGGTGGTTATTTTATTTGGGTTTGCTTTTGAGATATGGGCTATCATGAAAAAAAACAGTCCCAAATCAGAGGAGGACTAACAAAGTATGAATAATATTGAAGCATTTATCCTGGGCCTGGTGCAAGGGCTGACAGAGTTTTTACCGGTTAGTAGCAGCGGACATCTGGAGATTGGGAAGTTTTTATTCGGAAATCTGGAAGAGAGCCTGAATTTTACAGTGGCCGTTCATGGAGCTACCGTCTTAAGTATTGTCGTTGTGTTTTGGAAAGACATTGTCGCTTTGCTCAGGGGGCTGTTTGCCTTCCGGAAAAATGAAGAGACCATATACATGTTGAAATTACTGTTATCTGCCATACCTGTAGGTGTATTAGGGGTGTTATTTAAAGATGATATTGAAGCCCTGTTTAATGGGAATATCCATTTTGTGGGAGCCATGCTGATCGCGACTGGAATATTATTATTTGGTACAACATTGGTCCCGATAGGTAAAAGAAAGATCTCATGGCTGGATGCTTTTGTCATTGGCATAGCTCAGGCCATTGCGGTACTGCCCGGGATAAGCAGGTCCGGTTCCACAATTGTTACCGCTTTGCTGCTGGGAAACGACCGGACTGAAGCTACACGGTTTTCTTTTCTGATGGTGCTGTTGCCGGTGATCGGAGCAAATTTTATTGAGATATATTCCGGAGATTTCTCCGGCAAGAATCCGGTTGGAACACTCCCTCTGGCGATTGGTTTTATTACCGCTTTTATCTCCGGTTTGTTTGCATGCAAATGGATGCTCTCTATCGTGAGAAAAGGAAAATTATTTTATTTCGCAATATATTGCGTGATCATAGGACTCATTGCTTTATTGTTTATTCATTAAGACGTAGTAAATTTGAAATTCGACTTTCTGGAAGGTGAAGTTCTGTTGTTTGATAAACCTGTCGGTTGGACCTCGTTTGACCTGGTTAATAAAGTACGGGGATTGATCAAACGCCGCCTGGGCATTGAAAAGATCAAAGTGGGGCATGCAGGCACATTGGATCCGTTGGCTACCGGATTAATGATCCTGTGTACGGGTAAAATGACGAAACAAATCAGCCGATTTCAAAACCTCGATAAGAATTATGTGGCTAAAATGGAATTCGGGAAAACCACTCCTTCTTTTGATACCGAAACGGACGTGGACCATTATTATCCGTATAATCATATTACCCGTGAAAAATTGCTTAAGGTCTTAAAAGGATTTACCGGCACACAGGAACAATATCCCCCCGCCTATTCTGCTAAAAATGTTGGAGGAGAAAGGGCATATAAGCTTGCGAGGAAAGGAGAAAGGGTCGTGCTTAAGCCGCAGGTCATTACGATAAGTAGATTGGATTTGTTATCCTTTGATCTTCCGTTTTGCTCTATTCAAATGGATTGCTCAAAAGGGACTTATGTACGTGCCCTGGTCAGAGACATTGGAAAATCATTGGATAGCGGGGCCGTTATGACTGCTCTAACCCGCACTCGTATAGGAGAGTATAAGCTTTCCGACGCTTACAGCGTAAAATATTTCGAAAATATTTTATCAGGAATGTAACAAATTGAAAATTCTTACGTATAAGGCCTAACTTTTTTTGCATGTATTTTTTCACTAAAAAATAATATAATATATGAAATTATCACAGTTTCGTTATGATCTTCCGGAAGAGTTGATTGCAAAATATCCTGCGAAAAACCGGGATGAGGCCCGGCTAATGGTTCTGCACAGGGAGACGGGGAAAATAGAACATAAAATATTTAAAGACGTAATCGACTACTTTGAAGACAGGGATGTTATGGTATTTAACGATACCAAAGTTTTTCCGGCAAGATTGTATGGAAACAAGGAAAAAACCGGAGCGGAAATAGAGGTATTCCTTTTGCGTGAGCTGAACCGTGAACAGCGGTTGTGGGACGTACTGGTAGACCCTGCCAGGAAGATACGGATCGGGAACAAGTTGTATTTTGGGGAAAATGATATGCTCGTCGCTGAGGTAATTGACAATACCACCTCACGGGGAAGGACGCTTCGTTTTTTATATGACGGACCGTATGAAGATTTCAAAAAAACTTTATATAAATTAGGTGAAACTCCTCTGCCAAAGTTCATTAAAAGACCTGTAGAACCGGAAGACGCTGAACGTTATCAGACCATCTTTGCCAAAAACGAAGGGGCTGTGGCTGCTCCAACGGCCGGTATGCACTTCAGCCGTGAGTTGCTGAAACGCCTGGAGATAAAAGGAGTTGAATTTGCTTTTATTACCCTGCACGTGGGTCTCGGAAATTTTAGAAAGGTGGATGTGGAAGACCTTACAAAACATAAAATGGATTCGGAAAGAATTATCATACCGGAAGAAACAGCTAAAACGGTCAATGCTGCAAAAGACAGAAAGAGTGTCGTTTGTGCTGTGGGTACAACGGTTTTACGCACCATGGAAAGTTCTGTTTCAACAGACAACAGGCTTAAACCCTTTGACGGCTGGACCAACAAATTTATTTTTCCGCCTTATGAAGTGAAAGTACCGGACCGCATGATTAGTAACTTTCACCTTCCTTATTCTACCTTGTTGATTAATGTGGCTGCTTTTGCCGGATACGATCAGCTGTTCAAGGCTTATGAGGTGGCAGTGAAGGAAAAATACCGGTTCGGAACCTATGGGGATGCCATGCTGATTATTTAGCCCTTTTTAACATTAGTCCTTTAAAACATTTTTATTAATGTTCTTCAGAACTTAGGGGGTCTCCGTTTCTGTATTTATATGGGGAGAAGTGTGGGTTGGATCAACCAGTTCCCTGTATTTGAAAAAAATCTTCTTGAAATCTTCCCAGGTAGGTCGTTTCAGGTTAGGATTACGCAACAGGGCGGAAGGATGAAAAACAGGCATAACCCAGCGGTTGTGCCATTCTATCCATGTGCCTCTTGCCTTGGTTATGCGCAATGCGGGATCTATCAATCCGTTCAATGCTGTAGCCCCCAAAAGGATCAATATTTTTGGATCGACCAGTTCTATCTGCTGCAGCAGATAAGGAAGACACATGGCCCGTTCTTCCGGTAACGGCGCCCGATTGTTTGGGGGCCGGCATTTTACGATATTTCCAATAAATACATGTTCTTTCCGGTTGAAGTTGCAGGCAGCCAGAATCTTATCAAGTAGTTGCCCGGAACGGCCTACGAAAGGTCTGCCTGTAAGATCTTCATCCCTGCCGGGGCCTTCTCCGATTACAAAAATTTTCGCATGAGGATTGCCTTCTCCGAACACTACATGGGTACGTGTCTTACTTAATTGACACTTTGTGCATTGCAGAACTTCTGCTTTTAATAATTCAAATTCATTTTCCATAAATAAACTTTAATAGAAAAAATATTGTTAATTCACCCTATAAAGTTAACTTTTAATCAAAATATACGTACATAATTCGCATGGATTTATTTATTTTAATAAATTTTTATATTGCAACCTTTTAAACAACAATGATGTCATTGTAAATAGTAAAACTATATAAAACCGGAATATCCCTTATATGACGATCCGCAAAACGAAATTTTTTACCGTTTTGGCCATACTTTTTTTGTTGGCTCAGGGAGCTTATGGCCAGTGGTTGTCAGGATATACCTACCGGAAAAAAATCACCATTGACCATACTCAGGTGGTTGGGGGGCCTCACATAAACTTCCCTGTTCTTGTCAATATCCCTGCGGATAATGATTTAAGAACAGAGGTCAACGGCGGTTTTGTATACAGTGCTGCAGGTGATGACTTCCGGTTTACTGAGGATGACGGACAGACATTGCTGGATTTTGATATTGAAAAATATGACGGTTCTAACGGGAACCTGGTGGTATGGGTGAAAATCCCCTCCTTGTCCTCTTCTGCTGATCAGGATATCTATCTTTATTT